>NZ_VJZE01000919.1 GCF_009377205.1 Streptomyces phyllanthi | reverse complement strand
GGGGGACACGTGGGGTCCGGGGCCAGAAGTGGCGGGCGCGTGCCGTTCGGTGCCGATCGGGGCGAGGCGCGTACGGAGCTCGTGGTGAGCAGGCGGCCGCTGACGACGGGGCACGCCGAAGCCGGGTGCCGGGTGCCGGGTACCGCTCGTCCGTGCCGGGGCCGTACTTCACGGGGTTGCCGGCGGCGGCCTCGTACGGGCCGGTGATGCGGTTCGTGTGCGGGTGAGGGCACTGCCGAGGGCGCGGCACCCGTACAAGTGCGCTCGGCCGCGCTCGCGTTGGAGCCGGAGCCGTCGGTCCCTGCCAGGAAACAGTGGCGGTGCCGGGACACTGTATGTCGTCCGGTTCGCGCCGGAACGGCGAGCCCCGTTGATCCGTATTCTCTGATCATGAACCCGCGCACCGCATACGCCCTCATCGCCACTGACCTGGACGGAACGCTGCTCCGCGGCGACGACACGCTCTCCGACAGGTCGCGTGCGGCGCTGGCGAGAGCCGTGGACGAGGGCGCCCGGCACCTCGTGGTGACGGGACGGCCCGCGCCCCGCGTACGCCCCCTGCTGGAGGAACTCGGGGGCGAGGGGCTCGCGGTGTGCGGGCAGGGCGCGCAGCTGTACGACGCCGGTGCGGAGCGGCTGCTGTGGTCCGTCACCCTGGACCGTGAGCTGGCCGAGACCGCGCTCGGCAAGATCGAGGCCGAGGTCGGGCAGGTGTACGCGGCCGTCGACCAGGACGGTGTGGACGGGCTCACCCTCATCGAGCCGGGCTATCTGATGCCGCACCCGACCCTGCCCGCCGTACGGGTCCTGCGGCGCGACGACCTCTGGTGCGAGCCCATCAGCAAGGTGCTGCTCCGCCATCCCACCCTCTCCGACGACGAGTTGGCGGCGGCGGCCCGCGGAGCCGTCGGCTCGTTGGCGACGGTCACCATGTCGGGTCCCGGCACCGTCGAACTCCAGCCATGCGGCATCACCAAGGCCACGGGACTCGCCCTCGCCGCCCGGCACCTCGGGGTCGGCCCGGCCGACACCATCGCCTTCGGTGACATGCCGAACGACATCCCCATGTTCGACTGGGCCGCGCACGGGGTCGCCATGGCCAACGCTCACCCCGAACTCAAGGCGGTCGCCGACGAGGTGACGCTCTCGAACGAGGACGACGGGATCGCGGTGGTCCTGGAGCGTCTGTTCCCGGGAATGGGAGAGGGAGTGGGAACGAGCGCGGGAGTGGGAGTGGGAGTGGACGCGGG
>NZ_VJZE01000918.1 GCF_009377205.1 Streptomyces phyllanthi | reverse complement strand
CACGACCCCCGCGCGCTCCAGGGCGGCCAGTTGCCCGGGCGTCGCCGCGAGAGCCGCCCTCGCACCGTCGTACGCGGCGCGCGCGACCACCCCGCAGTCGCCCTCGGCCCCGTTCGCCGCGTCGGCCGCGGCGGAGGCGACCGTGAGGACCGTGCCCTCGACGGGGTGCGCGACCGCCTCGCGCGCGGAGTCGGCGGCACGCCGCAGGGCGAGCCGCAGGCCAGACCCGTCGGCGTGGGCGCTCTCGCTGTCGGCGGCCAGCACCTGCGCCATGCCCCGCAGCAGCTGCGCGAGGATCGTCCCCGAGTTTCCCCGGGCCCCGATCAGCGCGCCGTGCGCCATGGCCCGGACGGCCTCCGCGAGCGTGGGCCTCACCCCGTCGCCATCAGCACCCCCGGCATCCCGGCCCGCCGCCTCGTGCCCCGCGAACACCGCCTCGACCGCCGCGACGGCCGACTCCACCGTCAGATACAGGTTCGTCCCGGTGTCCCCGTCGGCCACGGGATAGACGTTGATCGCGTCGATCTCCTCGCGCGCCCGCCCCAGCGCCTGCAGCGCGAGCCCGCACCAGGTACGCACCGCGAGAGCATCGATCGTCTGCGGCACCTGCGGCACCTGCGCCTCCTTGAGCTGCTGGACGTCGGACGCAGCGTAGACCCAGGGACGGTGTCCGGCGGAAGAGGGCCGGGGCGGGCTCCGGACCAGCCATGGTAGTTTCGTTGTACGGGAGCAGTCGTTGTATGCTGCTCCGGTTGCCCGATCCTGATCGGGCCTTCCCACCTGGCAACGCCACTCAGATCTCTGATCCTGGATCCGTAGATCTGGATCCCGGCATGCCGGGATCAACCGTAAGTGCATCTGAAGTCTTTGGAGTGACCCGTGGCTGCCAACTGCGACGTCTGCGGCAAGGGGCCGGGCTTCGGCAACAACATCTCGCACTCGCACCGCCGTACGTCCCGCCGCTGGAACCCGAACATCCAGCGTGTGCGTACCGTGGTCGGCGGGACGCCGAAGCGCGTGAACGCCTGCACCTCGTGCATCAAGGCCGGCAAGGTCTCGCGCTGACGCTCAGCTAGCGCGCGGCCACAGTCTGGTTCGCTGCACGAAGCCGGTCCACCGGAGGGTGGACCGGCTTTTTGGCGTCCCCTGGCCCCAAGGCACCCCAAACGGGCCCAAACCCCAAACGGGCCCAAGCCCAGCCCCAACCGGGCCCAAGCCCCAGCCGGGCCCTAGAGGGGCTGCCCCGCCCGGGGG
>NZ_VJZE01000917.1 GCF_009377205.1 Streptomyces phyllanthi | reverse complement strand
CTCCCCCCACCGCTGCGGTTCCCCCACGCTGAGTTCCGCACCCCGAGACGAGTTGGAGCACCCATGCCCCAGCACGTGCCGTTCTCGCTGCTCGAGGCGTTCCCGCGCTCCGCGCAGCACCCTCCGGCGCACCCCCCACAACCGCGCCGCATCGTGTTCCTCGCCCGCCGTGACCTCGGCAATCCGGCGGCGGGCGGCTCCGAGCTCCTCGTCGACCGGCTGGCCGACGGGCTGACCCGGCTCGGTCACCAGGTCACCCTGCTGTGCGGCGGGCCCGCGGCGTACCGCGACTACCGGGTCGTGTCGGCCGGCGGCGATCTGGGCCACTATCTGCGTGCCAAGCCCGCGTTCGCCCGCCAGGTCGGCGACTGCGACCTGCTGGTCGAGGTGTGCAACGGCATGCCGTACCTGGCACCGCTGTGGCACGACGGGCCCACCCTGTGCCTGGTCAACCATGTGCACACGGAGCTGTGGGACATGCGGTTCGGCGGACCGCTGGCGCCCGCCGCGCGGCTCGGCCGAAGACTCGAGCACTGGGCGCTGACGGGGGCGCAGCGGGGGAACCTGCTGGTCGCCGTCTCCTCGTCGACGGCGCAGGCCCTGCGCGCGATCGGCGTGGAGCGCGAGCGGATCAGAGTGGTGCACAACGGGGTCGAGGAGCCGGGACCGCGTGCGGACCGCTCCCCCGAGCCGCTGTTCGTGGCGGTGGGGCGGCTCGTGGAGTACAAGCGGATCGATCTGCTGCTGCGGCTGTGGGAACGGGTGCGGCCGGTGACGGGCGGGCGGCTGGTGATCGTGGGCGAGGGCCCCGAGCGTGCCCGGCTGGAGCGACTGGCCGGTCCGGACGTGGAGTTCACCGGCCATGTCTCCGAGGCCGAGAAGCACCGGCTGCTCTGCGCGGCCTGGCTGATGCTGCATCCGTCCGCGGTCGAGGGCTGGGGCCTGGTGGTCACCGAGGCGGCGGCCCGCGAGACCCCGGCGGTCGCCTTCGACGTACCCGGACTGCGTGACTCCGTCGTGGACGGCGAGACGGGTGTGCTGGCCGAGGGCGAGTCGTCCTTCGCCGCCGCGTGGTGCGCCCTCGCGCTGTCCACCGACCGCCGCACGCTGATGGGCAAGGCCGCGAGGGAGCGCGCGGCGCGCTACCGGTGGAACCACACGGTGCGCCGGTTCGGGGCGGTGGCCGCGGAGGCGGTCGCGTCCTGGCGGAGGTGACGCCCGTGAACCGCGGTTCCGGCTCCCCCGTCGGGTCCGGCGTACGACGTGTCCCCCCGCCCTGGAA
>NZ_VJZE01000916.1 GCF_009377205.1 Streptomyces phyllanthi | reverse complement strand
GACGACGCCGTTGCGGGCGTCGACGAGGATCACGGTGAGCTCGGCGGTGGAGGCGCCGGTGACCATGTTGCGGGTGTACTGCACGTGGCCGGGTGTGTCGGCGAGGATGAACCGGCGGCGGGGTGTGGCGAAGTAGCGGTAGGCCACGTCGATGGTGATGCCCTGCTCGCGCTCGGCACGCAGACCGTCCGTCAGCAGCGCCAGGTCGGGGGTGTCCTGCCCGCGGTTGCGTGAGGCGTGCTCGACGGCCTCCAGCTGGTCGGCGAGGACCGACTTGGAGTCGTGCAGCAGCCGTCCGACGAGCGTGGACTTGCCGTCGTCGACCGACCCGGCGGTCGCGAACCGCAGCGTGTCGATGGCGGTACCGATCGGCTCGGCCTCGCCGTGCGCACTGATCGTGCTGGTCATGGCTAGAAGTACCCCTCGCGCTTGCGGTCTTCCATCGCGGCCTCGGAGAGTTTGTCGTCGGCGCGGGTGGCGCCCCGCTCGGTGAGGCGGGAGGCGGCGATCTCGGCGATCACGGTGTCCAGGGTGGTCGCGTCGGAGTCGACGGCGCCGGTGCAGGACATGTCGCCCACGGTCCGGTAGCGCACCTGTCGCTTCTCGACACTCTCGCCGTCCTTGGGTCCGCCCCACTCGCCGGCGGTGAGCCACATGCCGGCCCGCTGGAAGACCTCGCGCTCGTGTGCGAAGTAGATCTGGGGCAGTTCGATGCCCTCGCGGGCGATGTACTGCCACACGTCCAGTTCGGTCCAGTTCGACAGCGGGAAGACGCGTACGTGTTCGCCGGGTGCGTGGCGGCCGTTGTAGAGCTGCCACAGTTCCGGGCGCTGGCGGCGTGGGTCCCACTGGGAGAACTCGTCGCGCAGGGAGAACACCCGTTCCTTGGCGCGGGCCTTCTCCTCGTCGCGGCGGCCGCCGCCGAAGACGGCGTCGAACCGCTCGGACTGGATCTTCTCCGTCAGCGGCACGGTCTGCAGGGGGTTGCGGGTGCCGTCGGGGCGTTCGCGCAGGACGCCGCGGTCGATGTAGTCCTGTACGGAGGCGATGTGCAGGCGCAGGCTGTGCCGGGCGACGGTGCGGTCGCGGTAGTCGATGACCTCGGGGAAGTTGTGTCCGGTGTCGACGTGGAGCAGGGAGAAGGGGATGGCGGCGGGGGCGAAGGCCTTCAGCGCCAGGTGGAGCATGACGATGGAGTCCTTGCCGCCGGAGAAGAGGATCACCGGCCGTTCGAACTCGCCCGCCACCTCGCGGAAGATGTGCACCGCCTCCGACTCCAGCGC
>NZ_VJZE01000915.1 GCF_009377205.1 Streptomyces phyllanthi | reverse complement strand
GGGACGCCCCCTCCCCCTGCCACCGGAGCCCTGTCCCAGCCCTCGTTTCACGGTCCGGACCACCCCGATGACACCGGAGAGCCTCGGAGAATTCATCCGCTTCGCTCCGGTTCCTCACGTCTTTTCCGGCACCGCACTCCGCCACCATGGCTGCGCCCGGAACGTATGGGCCGGTAGGCTTTCCGTGTGATCTTCAAGCGCATCGGAAACGGCCGGCCGTACCCCGACCACGGCCGGGAAAGCACCCGGCAGTGGGCGGACGTCGCACCGCGCCCGGTCCGCCTCGATCAGCTCGTGACGACCAAGGGCCAGCTCGACCTGGAAACACTGCTGGCCGAGGACTCGACGTTCTACGGCGATCTCTTCGCCCACGTCGTGAAGTGGCAGGGCGACCTGTACCTGGAGGACGGCCTCCACCGAGCCGTACGCGCGGCACTCCAGCAGCGCCAGGTGCTGCACGCCCGCGTCCTCGAACTCGACTGAGCCGGAGCGAGCCGGGCCCCACGAGAGCCGGCCGGGGTCGACCGCCACCGGCACGGTTGCCCCTTTCGGGTTGGACCGCCGCCCGGCCGATGATCATCTGGTAGGCATCGCAGCCCCCGCGCACTACGCTGCGCCCATGAGCATGCTGACTCCCCCAGGCATGGGCGGCCAGTACCGGATCACGGGGGACAAGTACCCACGCCTGCGCCGGCCCAGGAGGCGCCGCAGGCTCGTGCTCTCGGCCATCGCCTCCATGGCCCTGGTCGGGCTGACCGGGTGGGGAACCCTGCAGCTCATCGATGTCTTCACGGGCGGCGGCGACGAGGCCACGGCGGCCGGCCCGAAGGCGGACTGCTCCACTCGTGCGACCGCGAGCCCGTCCCCCCGGGCGGCGGCTCTGCCCCGGCCCGCGCAGATCACCGTCAACGTCCTGAACGCGACGCCCCGCAGCGGACTCGCCAAGAGCACCGCCGAGGAGCTCAAGAAGCGCGGCTTCCGCATCGGCACGGTGGGCAACGCCACGAAGGAGTACGACAAGAAGGTCTCCGGCACCGCCGTACTGCTCGGCGCGAAGGCGGCCGCCGACGCGGCGCTGCCGGTACTCGGCACCCAGGTCAAGGGTGCCGAGCCGAAGACCGACGGCCGCCCCAGGGCCACCGAGGTGGACCTGATCATCGGCACCGGCTTCAAGTCCCTCACGGCGAAGACGGACGCCGACAAGGCGCTGACGGCCCTGAGCAAGCCGACGCCGGCCCCGAGCACCACGCCGAAGAACTGCTGACGGACCCGGCCCCCCCCCCGTG
>NZ_VJZE01000914.1 GCF_009377205.1 Streptomyces phyllanthi | reverse complement strand
CCCCTGCCCCGGCTCCTGCCCAGCCGGCGGCTCCCGCGGCTCCGGCGCCCGCTCCGGCCCCGGCTCCGGCTCCGGTCACCCCGGCTCCGGCTGTGACTGCCGCAGGCCCCGCCGCGGAGAAGGCGACCGACGAGGGTGCGTACGTGACCCCGCTGGTGCGCAAGCTCGCCGCCGAGAACGGCATCGACCTGTCCGCCGTCAAGGGCACCGGCGTCGGCGGCCGTATCCGCAAGCAGGACGTCATCGCCGCCGCCGAGGCCGCGAAGACCGCTGCCGCGGCTCCGGCCCCGGTCGCCGCGGCTGCCGCGGGCCCTGCCCCCGCGGCGAGGAAGACCCCCGTCCTGGAGGCCTCCCCGCTGCGCGGCCAGACCATCAAGATGCCGCGGATCCGCAAGGTCATCGGCGACAACATGGTCAAGGCCCTGCGTGAGCAGGCTCAGCTGTCCTCGGTCGTCGAGGTCGACGTGACCCGTCTGATGCGCCTGCGCAACCAGGCGAAGGACTCCTTCGCGGCCCGCGAGGGCGTGAAGCTCTCCCCGATGCCGTTCTTCGTGAAGGCGGCGGCCCAGGCGCTGAAGGCCCACCCGGCCATCAACGCCCGGATCAACGAGGCCGAGGGCACCATCACGTACTTCGACACGGAGAACGTCGGCATCGCCGTGGACTCCGAGAAGGGCCTGATGACCCCGGTCATCAAGAGCGCGGGCGACCTGAACATCGCCGGCATCGCCAAGGCCACCGCCGACCTGGCGGGCAAGGTCCGGGCCAACAAGATCACCCCGGACGAGCTCTCCGGCGCGACCTTCACCATCAGCAACACCGGCTCGCGCGGCGCGCTGTTCGACACGATCATCGTGCCGCCGAACCAGGTCGCGATCCTCGGCATCGGCGCCACGGTCAAGCGCCCGGCCGTCATCGAGACGGAGGAGGGCACGGTCATCGGCGTCCGCGACATGACCTACCTGACCCTCTCCTACGACCACCGCCTGGTCGACGGCGCCGACGCGGCCCGCTACCTGACGGCGGTCAAGGCGATCCTGGAGGCAGGCGAGTTCGAGGTGGAGCTCGGCCTGTAGTCCAGTACGTCTGATCAGTACGGTGCCCCGTCCGGAGATCTCCGGACGGGGCACCGTGGCATGTGACGGGGCGCTTCGCGCCCCCGAAAGGGGCGCGGGGCTGTATCGATATGCGGCTCCGCCGCGATGGGGGTCCCCCTGTTCGAGCGAAGCCGAGAACTTGGGGGAGCGACCAGCCACGAACAACCCGCAGCCAAAAACGGTCAGCGCCC
>NZ_VJZE01000913.1 GCF_009377205.1 Streptomyces phyllanthi | reverse complement strand
GGCCTGGACGGCGTGGGCGGGGAAGGCCCAGCGGCCTGCCGCGTCTGCGATGGCGGGGCCGCGGCGGGCGGCGAGGGTGACCGCGTCGGTGAAGTACCGCTCGACGTACTCCTGTACCAGCTCGGCCTGTTCGGGCTGCCAGAAGCCGCGGGCGGTCGCGGTGAAGAGGTAGTTGGACAGGTCGGTGGAGTCGTCGTGGGAGAACATCGCGTCCCATGCTGTGCGCTTGCTGTCGGGGTCGGGCAGCGCGGCGCGGCAGCGGGCGGCGCCTTCCTGGCCGGTGGCGCTGGGGTCGCTCTCGAGCTCGGCGGCGATGGCGGTCTCGTCGGTGGCGCCGAGGACGGCGAGGCGGCCGAGAACGCGCCAGCGCAGTTCGGGGTCGAGTTCGGGGCCGCCGGGCACGGTGCCGTCGGCGAGCCATTCGGCGATCGTGTCGGGGTGGGCTGCGACGTCGATGAAGTGGCGTACGGCGGTGAGGCGCAGTCCGGGGTGGGAGCCGTCCTCGGTGCGGCGGATGAGGTCGCGGCACACGGTGGTGAGGGTGGACAGGGCGGCGGGCCGGTCCTCGTCGGTCAGGAAGCGGTTGGCGATCTGGGTGGAGGCGAACGACAGGACGCCTTGGACCAGTGCCAGGTCGCTCTCGTGCGGCAGGTGGGCGCGGGCCGCGTCGAGGTAGGCGGTGGCGGGCAGTTCGCCGTCGCGGACGGCGTCCCGCAGGGCGTTCCAGATGGTGGCGCGGGTCAGTGGGTCGGGCAGGCCTGACAGGTTGTCGCGGATGGTGGTGAAGGAGTCGGGGTCGAAGCGGATCTTGGCGTAGGTGAGGTCGCCGTCGTTGAGGAGGAGCAGTGCGGGCCGCTTGCCGACGGGTGTGGCTGTGTTCTGGGGGATGTCGAGTTCGGGGCGGTCGCGCAGGACGAGGTGGCCGTCGTCGCCGGGGTCCGGGTCGTAGAGGCCGACGGCGATGCGGTGCGGGCGGCTGCCCGCGTGGTCGACGGTGAGTGTGTAGGTGCCGTCGTCGGCCCTGGTGACCTTCGGGGTGAGGGTGTCGACGCCGGTGGTGCGCAGCCAGGATTCGGCCCAGGCGTGGACGTCGCGTTCGGTGGCGCTCGCGAGGGAGTCGATGAAGTCGGCGAGGGTGGCGTTGCCGAATTTGTGCCGGGCGAAGTGGGTGTTGATGCCGGCGAGGAAGTCCTTCTCGCCGAGCCAGGTCACGAGCTGCCGTAGTGCGGAGGCGCCCTTGGCGTAGGAGATGCCGTCGAAGTTGAGGAGGACGTCGTCAAGGTCGTTGATCTCGGCCAT
>NZ_VJZE01000912.1 GCF_009377205.1 Streptomyces phyllanthi | reverse complement strand
CGTCGCCGCCGAACTCAACAGCCGCCCACGCAAAACGCTCGGCTGGGAGACCCCAGCCGAGCGTCTGTCTAAACTGCTCGCGGCTTGATCAACTCACCGCGTGTTGCGACGACCCCTTGAATCCGCCACCACCGCGGGGCCCTTTCCGCTGTCCCGGCAGATACCCCGGCAAGCCGGTCGTTTCGAGCCGCGAGCGTCAACCCCCTACCCGGAAACAAGCGCTTCAGCGTCCCTCGAACAGGTGACTAAATGTCGCCAAATCACTACCCCGCGCTACCCTCACTCGCGTGAAGCACACCACTACCCAACGGACCCGGCGCGGCCAGGGCCCCGCCCGCCGGATCGGCCGCAGCCTCGCTTTCGTCCTCCCCGTCGTCCTGGTGCTCTCCGGCACCCTCGCAGTCACCCGGGTCAACTGGTCCAAAAGCCCCTCGGACTCGCTGCTCGCCGCCGCCGAGGCCACCTCCCCGGCCACGGGATCGGAGGCCGACCCTGGCGCCAAGTCCCGCGCCGCGCACGAGGCCCTGCGCGACGAGCTGCTGCTGGAGCTCCAGGAGAAGGACCCGGGCGTCGCCCTCACCCACCTCCAGGAAGAGGTGAACGAGCGCCCGTCGCTGGCTCGCCACTGCACGTCGATCGCCCGCACCCTGGGCCGCGCGGCCGTCAAGGCGTACGGCCCCTCCCGCGCCCAGTCCTACTCCCGCCCGGTCTGTGACACGTCCTTCGCAGCCGGCGTCCAGGACCAGCACGGCTGAGCGCCCGCAGGCCTCCGTGCCTGCCCCGTACGGCCGTACCGCCGTACTCCGCTGTCCCGCCCCGTCCGCCCCGTGCCCACGGTGATCGGCCGCACCACCGGTCCCCGGGGAACACGGCTCCCGCGAACGGGGCGCCACGTACAGTTCCGGTCATGACTGATCCGAACGCCGCGTCGCGCCCCGTCCAAGCCGTGGTCCTGGCCGGGGGCCAGGGTTCGCGGCTGCGCCCGTACACCGACGACCGGCCCAAGCCGATGGTCGAGATCCCCGGCACGGGCACGCCGATCATCGGACATCAGCTCTCCTGGCTCGCCGAGGAGGGCGTGACCGACGTGGTCGTGTCCTGCGGCCATCTCGCCGACGTTCTGGAGAAGTGGCTGGAGTCGGCCGACCTGCCCGTCCATGTCACCACGGTCGTCGAGACGGAGCCTCTCGGCCGCGGCGGCGGCCTCAAGTACGCGGCGTCCCACCTCCCCCACCCGGACGGCCCCTGGTACGCGACGAACGGCGACATCTGGACGCGTTTCTCGCTGCGCGACATGGCGGACTTCCAC
>NZ_VJZE01000911.1 GCF_009377205.1 Streptomyces phyllanthi | reverse complement strand
CCCGCCGCCACCGGCCCCCTCAAGGGCAAGGTCGTCCTCGTCGACCCCGGCCACAACCCCGGCAACTTCCGGCACACCACCGAGATCAACCGCAAGGTGGACATCGGGACGGGCCGCAAGGAGTGCGACACCACGGGGACCACCACCAACTCCGGCTACATGGAGGCCGCGTTCACGCTGGACGTGGCGCGGCGGCTGCGGACGATCCTCGAAGAGCAGGGCGCCACCGTGAAGTTCACACAGGACGGCGACCGGGCCTGGGGTCCGTGCATCGACGAGCGGGCGCGGATCGGGAACGAGGCCGGCGCCGACGCCGCCGTGTCCATCCACGCCGACGGGTCGGGCACCGGGAACCGCGGCTTCCATGTGATCCTGCCGGGCGCGGTGCACGGCGGCGGCGCCGACACCCGGCCCATCGTCGGTCCCTCCCGCGAACTGGGCGAGCGGATCGCGGGGAGGTTCGTGCGGCTGACGGGCAGCGCGCCCTCCAACTACGTCGGCGACGGCACCGGTCTCGTCACACGTAAGGACCTGGGCGGTCTCAATCTGTCAACGGTTCCGAAGGTGTTCATCGAGTGCGGCAACATGCGCGATAGCAAGGACGCGGCACTGTTGACCGACGGTGCCTGGCGGCAGAAGGCGGCGCAGGGGATCTCTGAGGGAATCGTGAGCTTCCTGGGCGGGTAGGGAGCGGGTCGTGATCAGCGCGCTCATCCCGGCAGTCACGCCCGTCGGACGGACGATATGGTCGTCCTACGATGTGGGGCCACCCCCGCGCTTCACACCACGGCCGTACGGCGACATGGTGTCAGCGACGCCTCCACCGACGACGAGACGACTGACGAAGGACCTGAAGTGAATATCCGCTCCCTCACTAGAGGCGACGGCGTGGTGATCGGAGCAGCGGTATTGCTGTTCATCGCGTCGTTCCTCGACCTCTACTCCGTCGACGGGGTTTCCGACAGCGACAACATCCCGAGCCTGTGGGGTAGCGGGCCGGTCGTGCTCGGTGTCGTCCTGGCGGGGATCATCGGCGCCGCGCTCGTCGTCGTCTCCCGGGGGCTGCCGCAGGTGCCCAAGGTGGCGGGCCTGGACCTGGGCCAGTTCGGCACCGCGTTCACGATCTTCGCGGCGTGGAGCGCGCTGGGCAACATCTTCGACGTCTCCGGCGGCTTCGACAACGCCGGCAGCGGTGGCGACCTGGTCAGCGCGGGCACGGGCATGATCCTCGCCCTCATCGCCACCCTGGTCATGGCCGCCGCGGCCGTGGCCACCCCCCTCGTCCCGGCCCTCAAGGGCGCCCTCATCC
>NZ_VJZE01000910.1 GCF_009377205.1 Streptomyces phyllanthi | reverse complement strand
GGCGGATTCAAGGGGTCGTCGCAACACGCGGTGAGTTGATCAAGCCGCGAGCAGTTTAGACAGACGCTCGGCTGGGGTCTCCCAGCCGAGCGTTTTGCGTGGGCGGCTGTTGAGTTCGGCGGCGACGGCGTCGAGGTCCTCGCGGGTGTGGACGGACAGGTCGGTGCCCTTGGGGAAGTACTGCCGCAGCAGGCCGTTGGTGTTTTCGTTCGAACCGCGCTGCCAGGGGCTGCCGGGGTCGCAGAAGTAGACCGGGACGTCGGTGGCGATGCTGAAGGCGTGGTGAGCGGCCATCTCGCAACCTTGGTCCCAGGTCAGGGACCGTTTGAGGTGCGGTGGGAGGGTCTGGACCGCGTCTGTCAGTGCTGTGCGGACGGCGGCGGCGCTGTGGTCGGTGGGCAGGTGGACGAGCAGCAGGTAGCGGGTGCTGCGTTCGACCAGGGTGGCGATGGCGGAGCGGGAGTTGCGGCCGACGATGAGGTCGCCTTCCCAGTGGCCGGGGACAGCACGGTCGGCCGCTTCGGCGGGCCGTTCGCTGATCATCACCATGGAGTGCGAGAAGCGCGGCTGACGCTTGGCGGCGTGGCGGTGCGGGCGGCGCATGGCCCGTCCGGTGCGCAGGGCGCGCGTCAGTTCACGGCGGAGTTCACCGCGGCCTTGGACGTAGAGAGCCTGGTAGACGGTCTCGTGGGTCACGTGCATCTCCGGCCGGTCGGCAAAGCGTCTGCGTAGAGCGTGGCAGATCTGCTCCGGGCTCCAGCGCAGGGTCAGGTGGTCCTGGATGAAGTCCCGCAGCTCAGGGTTCTGGCCGATCTTGCCGGGCTTGGGGCGGGGCCGGCGGGCCATGGCACGGGCCTGGGCGGCGTGCGGCCGGTACTGGCCATTGGTGGGATGCCGGTTGCGGCGTATCTCCCGGCTGATCGTTGAGGGGCTGCGGCCCAGCTCGGCCGCGATGGCCCGGACGGTGGCCTTCTCGCGCAGCCGGTCGGCGATGTGAATGCGGTCCGCCTCGCTCAGGTAGCGCGAGGGCGCGGGCGGGCCCGTTCCAACGGGCGGCGGCACCACCGCGTTGATCGGTGGTGCCGCCTTGTTCCTGCCCGAGGCGCCGCGTCCGTTCCGCCATCGCTTGCCCGTCCGGACGTTGATGCCGATGACCGCGGCAGCCTCGGAGTAGCCCATTCCTTGATCCACAAGCCGGAAGTATGCCTCCCGCTCCTGGACCAGCTTCCTGGGTCCCTGCGGCCTCCGGTCCTCCCGGATCTTGAAGTCCATTGCCACCCCTGAACTGGGGTGTTGCAACGACCACTAGAACCTAAG
>NZ_VJZE01000090.1 GCF_009377205.1 Streptomyces phyllanthi | reverse complement strand
GGCGCAGCCCTCAGTGATGGGACGGGTAGGGGCGGCGGGGGCGAAACAACCCGGCCCGCACCGCACGCGGCCTGCGCCGACACAAACCCGTGCGCGAACACGCCGACGCGCCCCATAGGATTGGCCCCAAACCACACACACTCACCCCCAGAGGATCGCTGCATGCCTGGCATCACGCGCGAGGAGGTCGCCCACCTCGCCCGGCTGGCGCGTCTGGAGCTGAAGCCCGAAGAGCTCGACCACTTCGCAGGCCAGCTGGACGACATCATCGGCGCGGTCGCCCGCGTCAGCGAGGTCGCCGACCAAGACGTACCGCCGACCTCGCACCCGCTGCCGCTGACGAACGTCATGCGCGCGGACGAGGTCCGTCCGTCGCTCACCCCCGAGCAGGCGCTCTCCGGCGCCCCGGCCCAGGAGCAGCAGCGTTTCAAGGTGCCGCAGATCCTGGGGGAGGACTGATCACGTCATGACCGACAGCATCATCAAGCTCACGGCGGCCGAGACCGCCGCGAAGATCGCCTCCGGCGAGCTCACCGCAGTCCAGGTCACCGAGGCCCACCTGGCCCGGATCGAGGCCGTCGACGAGAAGGTCCACGCCTTCCTGCACGTCGACCGCGAGGGCGCCCTCGCCCAGGCCCGTGCCGTCGACGAGAAGCGGGCCAGGGGCGAGAAGCTCGGGCCGCTCGCCGGTGTGCCGCTCGCCCTGAAGGACATCTTCACCACGGTCGGGATTCCGACGACCGTCGGGTCGAAGATCCTCGAGGGCTGGATCCCGCCGTACGACGCCACCCTCACCAAGCGGCTCAAGGACGCCGACGTCGTCATCCTCGGCAAGACCAACATGGACGAGTTCGCCATGGGGTCCAGCACCGAGAACAGCGCGTTCGGGCCGACCGGCAACCCCTGGGACCTGACCCGGATCCCCGGAGGCTCCGGTGGTGGGTCGTCCGCCGCCCTCGCCTCCTTCCAGGCGCCCCTCGCCATCGGCACGGACACCGGCGGCTCCATCCGTCAGCCCGCCGCCGTCACCGGCACGGTCGGAGTGAAGCCGACCTACGGCGGCGTCTCCCGCTACGGCATGGTGGCGTTCTCGTCCTCCCTCGACCAGGGCGGCCCCTGCGCCCGTACGGTCCTGGACGCCGCGCTCCTGCACGAGGTCATCGGCGGGCACGACCCGCTCGACTCCACCTCCATCGACGCCCCCGTACCGCCCGTCGTCGAGGCCGCGCGCAACGGCAGCGTCCAGGGCATGCGCGTCGGCGTCGTCAAGCAGTTCCGCGGCGAGGGCTACCAGGCCGGTGTCATCCAGCGGTTCGACGAGTCCGTCGAGCTCCTGAGGGAACTCGGTGCCGAGATCGTCGAGCTGGACTGCCCGTCCTTCGACCTGGCGCTCTCCGCGTACTACCTGATCGCCCCGAGCGAGTGCTCCAGCAACCTCGCCCGGTTCGACGGCCTGCGCTACGGCCTCCGTACCGGCGACGACGGCTCGCACTCCGCCGAGGACGTCACCTCCCTCACGCGCGCGGAGGGCTTCGGCCCCGAGGTCAAGCGCCGCATCATGCTGGGTACGTACGCGCTGAGCTCCGGCTACTACGACGCGTACTACGGCAGCGCCCAGAAGGTCCGTACGCTCATCACCCGCGACTTCGAGAAGTCGTTCGAGCAGGTCGACGTGATCGTCTCACCGACCACGCCCACCACCGCCTTCCCGATCGGCGAGCGCGCCGACGACCCGATGGCGATGTACCTCGCGGACCTGTGCACCATCCCGACGAACCTCGCGGGCAACGCCGCCATGTCCCTGCCCTGCGGCCTCGCGCCGGAGGACGGGCTGCCGGTCGGTCTGCAGATCATCGCCCCGGCACTGAAGGACGACCGCCTGTACAAGGTGGGCGCGGCCGTCGAGGCCGCCTTCGTGGAAAAGTGGGGGCACCCGCTGCTCGAGGAGGCTCCGTCGCTGTGAGTGCACTGACCAAGGCCAAGGGCTTCAAGAAGTCCAAGTCCGGTACGTACCTGTCCATGGCCGCCACCGCGTTCGGCGCGTTCGGCGTCGCCAAGAGGCTCAAGAAGGCGCGCGCCGACAAGGACACCCTGGTCCTGATCGACGCCACCGTGTCCGCCGCCGCCATCGTCACCGGCCTCGCGATCCTCTACCGCGAGCTGAAGCAGCTGGGCGACGACGACGTCCTGCTGGGCTGAGAGGGAAGTTTCACCGTGACCACCACGACCGACCTGGTGTCGTACGAGGACGCGCTGGCGTCGTACGACCCTGTCATGGGCCTTGAGGTCCATGTCGAACTCGGCACCAGGACCAAGATGTTCTGCGGCTGTTCGACCGAACTCGGCCAGGACGCCAACGCGCAGACCTGCCCCACCTGCCTCGGCCTGCCCGGCGCGCTCCCCGTCGTCAACGCGACCGGCGTCGAGTCCGCGATCAAGATCGGCCTCGCGCTGAACTGCGAGATCGCCGAATGGTGCCGCTTCGCCCGGAAGAACTATTTCTATCCGGACATGCCGAAGAACTTCCAGACCTCCCAGTACGACGAGCCGATCGCCTTCAACGGCTACCTCGACGTACAGCTGGAGGACGGCGAGACCTTCCGCGTGGAGATCGAGCGTGCCCACATGGAGGAGGACACCGGCAAGTCCACGCACGTGGGCGGCGCCACCGGCCGTATCCACGGCGCGTCCCACTCCCTGCTCGACTACAACCGCGCGGGCATCCCGCTCATCGAGATCGTCACCAAGCCGATCGTCGGGGCCGGGGAGCGCGCGCCGGAGGTGGCGAAGGCGTACGTCCGTGAGCTGCGCGAGCTCATCCGGGCGCTCGGCGTCTCCGAGGCCCGTATGGAGATGGGCCAGATGCGCTGTGACGTGAACCTGTCGCTGATGCCCAAGGGCGGCGACAAGTTCGGCACGCGCTCCGAGACCAAGAACGTCAACTCGCTGCGGTCCGTCGAGCGCGCCGCACGGTTCGAGATCCAGCGCCACGCGGCCGTACTGAGCGGCGGCGGCACGATCATCCAGGAGACCCGCCACTTCCATGAGGACACGGGGTCCACCACCTCGGGCCGCGTGAAGGAGGAGGCCGAGGACTACCGGTACTTCCCGGAGCCCGACCTGGTGCCCGTCGCCCCGTCCCGTGAGTGGGTCGAGGAGCTGCGCGCCGGTCTGCCCGAGCAGCCGCTGGCCCGCCGCAACCGGCTCCGCGAGGAGTGGGGCGTCTCCGCGGTCGACATGCAGGCGATCCTCAACGCCGGTGCCCTCGACCCGATCGTCGCCACCATCGAGGCGGGCGCCGACGCGGCCGCCGCCCGCAAGTGGTGGATGGGCGAGCTGGCGCGCACGGCCAACGAGACAGGCGTGTCCCTGGACGCGCTGGCCATCACGCCCGAGCAGGTCGCCCGGGTCACCGCGCTGGTCGCCGAGGGCTCCCTCAACGACAAGCTGGCCCGTCAGGTCATCGAGGGCGTCCTCAAGGGAGAGGGCACCCCCGACGAGGTCGTCGAGAAGCGCGGTCTGAAGGTCGTCTCCGACGAGGGCGCCCTGACCGCCGCCGTCGACGAGGCCATCGCGGGCAACCCGGCCATCGCGGCCAAGATCCGCGACGGCAAGGTCGCCGCCGCCGGCGCCCTCGTGGGTGCCGTCATGAAGGCCACCCGCGGCCAGGCCGACGCGGCCCGCGTCAAGGAGCTCATCCTGGAGAAGCTGGGCGTCAGCGAAGGCTGAGCCCGTCCGCACAGCCCTGGGGGGATGCATCGAAACCGATGCATCCCCCCAGGTGTGCAAACAAGGTGTGCAAACAGTGTGCGACGGCTCAGAGCGTCACAGGCGGCGCCCCACCACGCGAGCGAAGCCGAGGAGACGC
Organism: Streptomyces phyllanthi; assembly: GCF_009377205.1. Classification (GTDB taxonomy): domain Bacteria; phylum Actinomycetota; class Actinomycetes; order Streptomycetales; family Streptomycetaceae; genus Streptomyces; species Streptomyces phyllanthi. The sequence continues at coordinate 21,893 of NZ_VJZE01000090.1, read as the reverse complement.
TCCACGTCGGCGTGCATCAGCTCCACCGACCAGCGCGCCATGTCCGCCATGAACTCGCTCGGGCTCTCCTCGGCGCACACCTCGCTCCACAGCAGCCAGTCGCGCCAGCCGTCCTCCAGCCAGTCGGCAGCCTCGACCTCCACGGCCCTGCTGCGCGCCCACAGACGCCGCCACCAGGCGGGGGAGTGGAACGCCCAGAAGTCAGGATCCTTCTCCCAGTACTCCTTCAGGTGCGCCGGCGGCTCGTCGCCCTCCGGCTCCTCCCGCAGTGCCGGTACGACGACACCGATCCGCCCGCCGGGCTTCAGCAGCCGGGTCAGGGTCGGCAGGTAGAGATCGTTCGTGCCGAAGTACTGGTACGCGTCGACAGAGACGATCGCGTCGAAGGTGCCCTCGCCGAACGGCAGGTCGTGCGCCTCGGCGAACACGGGCAGAACGCGGTCCGCGACGCCCGCCTCGGTGATGCGCGGGGCGTTCTCGTCGGGCTTCACCCACAGATCCGCCGCGACGACCTGGACGTCGTACTCCCTGGCGAGGAAGACGGACGTCATGGCGCGTCCGCACCCCAGGTCGAGGACACGGGCGCCGGGGCGCAGCTCCTCCAGGCCGAGGGCGGGGGCCAGCCACTCCAGCAGCCACAGCGCGTGCGGGCCCATCTGGTTCTCGATGGTCCAGCGGGCGTCGTAGCGGCTGCTGCGCGGGTAGCGCGGGTGGGTCAGACGGCTAGTGAGAGCGAGGTCGTCGTTCGAGATCGCCGATGTGATGTCGGCCGTGATGTCGGACATCGTTGAACGGGCTCCTTGGGTCCTTCGTAAGGGAAAGAAATGCGTAGGAGCTCGGTCGGACCTTCAAACAACGCACCTGCCTCGGTCGGCGGCGGTATGCCGGAGACGACGGACGCGGGGACGTTAGCAGTGCCCCGGCCCGCCTCGCACCCGGTTTCCGAGCCGGAGGCGCTACGCTGCCCCGCCATGAGTGGAAGCGGTGGTTCCGAGATGCCGGAGGCCGGGAATCCGGCCAAGGGCTTCCGAATGCCGGCCGAGGGCATCGAGGACCGGGTCAGGGACCTCGGGGATCCCGCCGAGGACGTCGTGGCCGCGGACGAGGACATCGAGGACCCGGACGAGGACGCGCGGCGCGCCCGCTGGACGGCGGCCGGTGCCGGGGCGCTGCTGACCCTCGCCGGGCTGGGCGCGTCCTCGCTCCGTCTCACCGGTTCCGCGCCGACGCTCGTCCCCGCCGCCTATGCCGTCGGTGCCGCCGTGTGCGCGCTCGCAGCCGCCCTCGGCATCCGGGGGCGTACCCGGCGGGCCCTGTGGCTGATGGTCGTCGGGTTGATGGTGATGGCGCTGGGCGACCAGTTCGACTGAGGTGACAGAGCGCTCTGAAGTGTCCTGTGAGCTGCCTCCCATTCCTGTGAATAACGACACGAAAGCCGCAAACGATCACCTCCACCTGTAACAGTGGTGGGGCATTCGCTCATGCGTTCTTTGCGGGCTTTTCAGTTCTTCCACGGCTGTTCCCGGTCAAAGATCCACCCATCCACCCCCAGGGAGCACGTTCGTGGCAGCCCTAGCGCGCTGGTGTGTCCGTAACCGTCTCGTCGCCGTACTTCTGTGGATCCTTGCCTTCGCGGGTGTCGCCGCCGGTGCGGCCGCCGCGGGATCCGCGTACTCGAACGACTACGCGACCCCGGGCACCGAATCCAGCCGCGCCACCGAACTCCTCAACGAGGGCTTCCCCCGCCTCAGCGGCGACAGCGACACCGTGGTGTGGCACACCACCCAGGGCGGCGTGAAGGCCGCCGATGTCGAGCAGGCCATGACCCGCACCCTGGACGACATCCAGGACCTGCCCGGTGTGGCCACCGTGACCAGCCCGTACGAGGGCGCGGGCGCCGGGCAGGTCAGCGGTGACGGCCGTACGGCGTACGCCACGGTCACCTTCGACGACCGGGTCGAGGAGATCGACCAGGCCGAGGCCCAGAAGGTCGTCGACACCGCCAAGGCCGCCGAGACGGACGCACTCCAGGTCGAGCTGGGCGGCCGGGCGATCGGGCTCACCGAGTCGGAGGGCGGCCACACGGCCGAGGCGGTCGGCGTGATCGTCGCCGCGGTCGTGCTGTTCCTCGCCTTCGGCTCGCTCGCCGCCTCACTGCTGCCCATCGCGACCGCACTGGTCAGCGTCGGCACCGCGTACGCGGGGACCGTGCTCCTCGGCCATGTGATGACCGTCGCCGACTTCGCGCCCATGCTGGGCATGCTCATCGGACTGGGCGTCGGGATCGACTACGCGCTGTTCATCGTCACCCGGCACCGCCGCGGGCTGAAACGCGGGCTGTCCGTGACCGAGGCCGCGGTCGGCGCCGTCGCGACCACGGGCCGGGCCGTCGTGTTCGCGGGCGCCACGGTGTGCATAGCCCTGCTGGGCATGCTGATCCTGAGGCTCAACTTCCTCAACGGCGTCGCGATAGCCGCCTCGCTCACCGTGATCCTCACCGTGGCCGCCTCCGTGACCCTGCTGCCCGCCCTGCTGTCCCTCATCGGCACCCGGGCCCTGAGCCGCCGCGAGCGCCGCCACCTCGACGAGCACGGCCCCGAGCCGGAACTGCCCACCGGGCTCGCCGCCCGCTGGTCCGCCTTCGTGGAGCGCCACCCCAAGAAGCTGGGCGCCGTCGCGCTCGTCGTCATGACGCTGCTCGCACTGCCCACGCTCGGCCTGCGCCTCGGCACCTCCGACGAGGGCAACAACCCGGCGACGACGACCACACGCCAGGCGTACGACCTCCTGGCGGACGGCTTCGGACCCGGTGTCAACGGTCCGCTCACCCTGGTCACCAAGGTCGACGGCGCCGACGACAAGCTCGCCCTCGACCAGCTCGACACCACCCTCCGCGACACCGAGGGCGTCGCCGCGGTGACCCCGGCGACGTACGACACGGACGGGGACACCGCGTACGTCACCGTCGTCCCGGAGTCGTCCCCGCAGTCCGAGCAGACCAGCGACCTCGTCGACCGGCTGCGCACCGATGTGCTGCCACAGGCCGAGACGGGCACTTCACTCGACCTGCACGTGGGCGGTGTCACCGCCGGCTACGACGATTTCGCGGACGTCATCATCGGCAAGCTGCCGCTGTTCGTGGGCGTCGTGATCGGGCTCGGATGCCTGCTGCTCCTGCTCGCCTTCCGGTCCATCGGGATCCCGCTGAAGGCCGCCGCGATGAACGTGGCCGCCGTGGCCTCCGCGTTCGGCGTCGTGGTCGCGATCTTCCAGTGGGGCTGGGGCAGCGAGCTGCTGGGCCTCGGCAGTGCCGGGCCGATCGAGCCGTTCCTCCCCGTGATCATGGTCTCGGTGCTCTTCGGGCTGTCCATGGACTACCAGGTCTTCCTGGTCAGCCGGATGTACGAGGAGTGGCTGGAGACCGGCGACAACAGGCGTGCCGTCCGCGTGGGCCTCGCCGAGACCAGCCGTGTGATCAACTCGGCCGCCGTCATCATGATCTCGGTGTTCCTCGCGTTCGTGCTCAGCGGGGACCGTGTGATCGCGATGTTCGGCATCGCGCTCGCCTCTGCCGTCGCCCTCGACGCCTTCGTGCTCCGTACGCTCCTTGTGCCCGCCCTGATGCACATGCTCGGCGGCGCCAACTGGTGGCTGCCCCGCTGGCTCGACCGCCGCCTTCCGCGGATCAGCATCGAACCGCCCGAGTGCCGCGCCACCGCGGACGCCGCCGAAAACATCGGCGCGGAGGAAGCCTCCCGTGCGACCATCCCCGGGCAGCGCGCGGACGGTGCCGACCTGGTCACCGACGACGAGCTGAACGAAGAGCTGGTCGAACTGGTGAAGGAGCGGCGACAGGATGTACGCGATACCCCTGGGTGACGACGGCGCCGAGCTGCGGTCCCTGGAACCCTGGCACGCCCAGGAGTTCCTGGCCCATCTCGACCGGGGACGCGAGTTCATCGGACAGCACATCCCCTTCGGGGCTAAGGCCGTCGACGTCGACTCCGCGAGGGAACTCCTCCAGTCGTACGCCGACAAGCGCGCCGCCGACACCGGAAGCCTGCACGGGCTGTGGCTGGACGGCAAGCTCGTCGGGGGCGTGCTCTTCCTCCACTTCGACGCCGAGAGGGGCACCTGCGAGGTCGGCTGCTGGCTCGAACCGGCCGGCTCGGGGCGCGGGCTCGTCACCCGCGCCATGAGGGTCCTGATCGACTGGGCGGTTGACGAGCGCGGCATCCACCGTGTGGAGTGGCAGGCGTCGTCCGCCAACGAACCGAGCATCAACGTGGCGCGACGGCTGGGTATGCGTCAGGACGGTGTGCTGCGTCAGAGCTATCCGTACCGGGGTGTACGCCAGGACCTCGAGGTGTGGTCGGTACTCGCACCCGAGTGGCGAGAGGCACGCGCGCGTACCGAGCGATGACGCCCACACGCGCGCGTACCGCTCACAACAATCATTAAGAGACTTCTCAGACGACATCCGTACGGTGCGAGGCATGGGATCCAAGACAGTTGACGAGGCCGGCGCAGAGACCGGCACCAAGGCGCAGAGCGACGAGGAGACGGTGGACGTCACCGAGGACGTGTCGTACGACGCCGAGGCCGCCGAGGAACAGGCGTCCGAGCAGCCCGAGACCGCTACCGAGACGGGGGCTCCGGGCGTCGGCCAGGGCGCCGCGGCCATCGTGTCCGTGGGGCTCGCGCTCGTCTCCCTGACCGGCAGTTGGCTCGGCACCGTCGCGCAGGCCCGCGACTCGCTGTACGGCCAGCTGGAGACCGCGTCCGGCGCGAGTGTCTCCACGCAGATCAAGCAGGTGTACGCCGACTCCTGGAACGCCAACGCGCTGGTGGCCGCCCTGTTCGCGCTGACCGCCCTGATCGTGGGCGTGGTCGTGCTGACGCGGCCGGCGTTCGGCGACCCCGACCGGGTGCGGCAGGCGCCGTGGATCAAGTCGGCCGCCTGGGCGGGCATCACGCTCGGCTTCCTCGGCCTGCTGCTGGCCGCCCTGAAGTACTCCAACATCCTGCTCGCCATGCCGACGACGGGTTGAGCCCTCCGGCCAGGCGTACGTTTCCGCAGCTCTGAGGGGCCTTAGGCCCGCCGTACACGTCGTACGGCCGGTCTAAGGCCCCTCACTCGTGCGAGATGCGGAACTCTCCCGATGCGGGGGACCCCCCCTGGGCGGCGAGGGTGGGGGCATCGCGGCAAGCGAGCCCGACACCGACGCCGACACTTCACGAGGGGTCCCAGATGTTCGCGTACGAACTCCACCAGATCCGTTCCACCGAGCTGATCCGCCAGGCCGCCGAACACCGGCTCGCCCGGGAGGCCCGTGAGGTGTCCCGCTACCAGGATGTCGGCAGGAGGCCGCACAGGCACCGCCCCCGTCGGCACCGGTTCGCCCGCGCGGCGTGAGCCTCGGGAGGGGGAGGGCGACGGCCTGGTGCCCGGTGTGGTGAAGGCTCCGGGGCGTACGGGCGCCGCTCCGTCCATGGGAGCCATAGATTCGATATTCGGTGTGGCGTCGCAGGGCCCGCGTGCGATGCTCGGCAGCGTGGAGCCGAGGTCCGTCAGTCCGGTCTTCGTCGGTCGTGCCGACGAGCTCGAGGTGTTGCGTCACGCGCTCGTCCGTGCCGCCGAGGGAGAGCCGCAGGCGTTGCTGCTCGGCGGTGAGGCCGGGGTCGGCAAGACCCGCCTGATCGAGGAGTTCGCCACCGCCGCCTGCCGCGGGGGCGCGGTCGTCGCGCTCGGCGGCTGCGTCGAGATCGGCGCCGACGGGCTGCCGTTCGCGCCCTTCTCCGCCGCCCTGCGCTCACTGCGCCGGCAGCTCCCCGACCAGGTGGCCGCAGCGGCCACCGGGCAGGAGGAGGAGCTGGCCCGGCTCCTGCCCGAGCTGGGCGAGGCACCCCGCCGGCCGGACGGACGGAGCGACGAGGAGGGCACGGCCCGTCTGTTCGAACTCACCGTCCGTCTCCTGGAGCGCGTCGCCGCCGAGCGCACGGTCGTCGTAGCCCTGGAGGACCTGCACTGGGCCGACGCCTCCACCCGCCATCTCCTCGCCTACCTCTTCCGCACGCTCCGAAGGGGCCGTCTGGTCGTCGTCGCCACCTACCGCGCCGACGACATCCACCGCCGCCATCCGCTCCGTCCGTTACTGGCCGAACTGGACCGCCTCCGCACGGTCCGCCGCGTCGAACTGCGCCGCTTCAACCGCGCCGAGGTCGCCCGCCAGCTCGCCGGGATCCTCGCCACCGAACCGGAACCGGCCAAGGTCGACGAGATCTTCGAACGCTCCGACGGCAACGCGTTCTTCGTGGAGGAACTCGCCGTCGCCGCCAAGGAGGGTTGCCACACCGGCCTCACCGACTCCCTGCGGGACCTGCTGCTCGTCCGGGTCGAGGGGCTGCCCGAGGACGCCCAGCGGGTGGCCCGGCTCGTCGCCGAGGGCGGCAGCACCGTCGAGTACGGACTGCTCGCGGCCGTGGCCGGGCTTCCCGAGGACGACCTCATCGAGGCGCTGCGGGTCGCCGTCGGCGCCAACATCCTGCTCGCCGCGCCCGGCGGCGACGGCTACCGCTTCCGCCACTCCCTGGTCCGCGAGGCGGTCGGCGACGACCTGCTGCCCGGCGAGCGCTCCCGCATCAACCGCCGGTTCGCCGAAGCCCTGGAGACCGATCCGGCACTCGTCCCGGCCGAAGGCCGAGCCACCCGCCTGGCCAGCTACTGGTACCACGCCCACGACGCCGCCAAGGCCCTGCCCGCCGTCCTCGACGCCTCCGTGGAGGCCCGCGGCCGCCACGCCCACGCCGAGCAACTGCGGCTCCTGGAGCGGGCGATGGAGCTGTGGGAGGCCGCCCCCGACGCCGTGCGGGACGGACTGCGCCCCGTCGACTACACCGAGGTCTACCCGCCCTGCGGATGCGACCCCGCCACCACACCCCTGCAGTACCTCGACCTCATGGCCGAGGCGGCCGTGGCGGGCCGGCTGTGCGGCGAGCGTGAGCGCGCCCTGAAGATCACCAAGCGGGCGCTGCAACTCCTGGGGGACGACGACCCCCTGCGCGCCGCCTGGTTCTGGGTGCAGCGGTCCCGGCTGGTGCAGGGCCTGGCCCGGGGCGACGGCTGGAAGGAGCTCGCCACCGCGCAGGAGCTGGTGCGCGGCCTGCCGCCGTCCGTCGTGCACGCCGAGGTGCTGGCGGCGGTCGCGGGCTGGTCCATGCTCCACGTGCCGGGACCCGAGGTGCTCGTGGACGCCCAGCGCGCCGTCGAGTACGCGCGCATGGTGGGCGCCGAGGACATCGAGCTGAACGCACGCATCACGCTCGGCGGCCTGATGGTCGACGCGGGCGACATCGAGGCCGGACTCGCCGAGATGTACGCGGTCAACGAGCAGGTGGAGAAGCGGTCGCTGACCACCATCGTCGGCCGCAGCCATGTGAACCTGCCGTCGGTCCTGGAGAGCGTCGGCCGCTCCCGTGAAGCGGTCGACGTGCTGCGGGAAGGCCTCGAACTCACCCGGAGGATGGGCCTGTCCGAGTCGGAGACCTGGGTCTGGTGCAACCTCGCGGAGTCGCTGTTCCCTCTGGGCCGCTGGGACGAGGCCGCCGAGGCCGCGGTGAACGCGCTCGGCGGTGGACGCGGCGCGAAACCGCGCGGCGGCGGCTCCCTGCGCCTCGCCGATGTCGAACTCGCCCGGGGAGCCGTGGCCGCCGCCGCCCGCCATCTGGCCGACGCCCGAGCCTCTTACGGCACCCACGACCCCCAACCCCAGAACAACCTCCCGCTGGCCTGCCTCGCCATCGGTGTCGCCGCGGCCGAGGGCCGCCTCCTCGACGCCCGTGCCGAACTCCACCAAGCCCTGGACACCGGCTTCCCACCCGGCACCCAGCGCTACGCCTGGCCGCTGCTGCTCGCCGCGGCCATCGCCGAGGCGGACGCCCTGGGACTGCCGATCGCCGAAGAGGGACGCGCCGAGGTGCTGTCGGCCATCTTCGACGCCGCCAGAAAACTCACCACGGGCGCGCCCGTCTGGCTCGCGTACGAGAAGTGGGTGCGGGCCGAACTTCGTCGTGCCGAGGGCACGGGGGATCCACGAACCTGGTCCGAGGTCGTCACAGCCTTCGAGCCACTGGAGCGCCCGTACGACCTCGCCCGCGTCCGCTACCGCCTCGCCGAGGCCCTCCTGGTGACCGGCACCGACGAGGAGAGCGGGGACCGCGCGGCGGAACGGGAGAACCCGGATTGCGTCGGGGAACGGGAGGGGCGGGACCGCGCGGCGGAGCAGGAGCGCCGGCACCGCGCCACGGAACTCCTCCGCCTGGCCGCCGCCGCGGCCGAGCACCTGGGCGCCCGTCCGCTCGCCGACGAGGTGGCCCTGCTCGCCCAGCGCGCCCGGCTCACCCTGTCCCGCGCCCCCGAGCCGTCAGCCCCGGCTCCCGCCGATCCCGTCGAAGCCCTGGGCCTCACCAGCCGGGAGCGCGACGTCCTCCGGCTGGTCGCCGCCGGCCGCAGCAACCGCCAGATCGCCGAGGAACTGTTCATCTCCCCGAAGACGGCCAGCGTCCATGTCTCCAACATCCTCGCCAAGCTGGGCGTTTCCGGCCGTGGCGAGGCTGCGGCTCTGGCGCATCGGCTGCGGTTGTTCCCACCCACGGCGGGGGAGCGGGTGTCAGCGGGACGACGGCGGTAGGCGTGCGGGTCGAGGCTGATCCCCGCCCGCGTCTTGTCTCGATCTCGTCTGGCCCTCGTCTCCATGAAGCCCAAGGCTCGGTTGCTGATCGACGACGCAGAGGCGAGGACCGGTGAGGCCGGTCCGGGGAGGTGCCCGTGTTCAACGTCTTCGAGGAACTGTTCGCACCCGGACTCAAACACGCCCAGGACGAGCGCAACCGGCTGGAGATGACCCGTGAGGACATCGGTGACAGCGACCCCGGGCGGGGGCCGATAGACCTGGAGTCGGGGATGGCGGTCATACGTCCGCCCGCCCGGCTCCACGACGAGCCCGGACCCGACGACCGGGAGCCGGAACCGGAAGGGGACTGAGGACGGCTCTCCGAGGGCGTGCCGGAGTCGGTTCCCTCTACTTCACCTCCAGCTCCAGGATCTTGTCGTCCCCGCTCTCCGCCGTTCCCCGGCCGTCCGTCTCGCTCGTGGTCAGCCAGAGCTTGTTGCCGCCCGCGGAGACGACCGTGCGGAGGCGGCCGTACTCGTCTGTCAGAAAGGCCTGGGGGTCGGCGGAGACCTCGGTTCCCTTCAGGGGTATGCGCCACAGGCGCTTGCCACGCAGGCCCGCCATCCAGACCGAGCCCTCCGCTATGGCTATACCGCTGGGAGAGGCCTCCTCCACGCCCCACTGGGCCACCGGGTCGATGAAGCCGGACTCGCCCTCCTTGCCCTCGACGTCAGGCCAGCCGTAGTTCCCGCCCGGCTTGATCTGGTTCAGCTCGTCCCAGGTGTTCTGGCCGAACTCCGAGGCCCACAGGCGCTGTTTGGCGTCCCAGGCCACGCCCTGGACATTGCGGTGGCCGTACGAGTAGACGGGGGAGTCGTCGAAGGGATTGCCCGGTGCGGGTTCACCGTCCGGTGTCATGCGCAGGATCTTGCCGCCGAGGGACTCCTTGTCCTGGGCGAGCGGGCCCTCGTACCGCTCGCCGGTCGTGGCGTACAGCATCTTGTCAGGGCCGAAGGCGAGACGGCCGCCGTTGTGGTTCGTGCCCTTCGGGATGCCGCGCAGGATCGTGTCGGGGGCGCCCAGCTGCTCGCCCGAGGGCTTCTTCGGGTCGTAGAGCATCCGCACGATGCGGTTGTCCGACTCCGAGGTGAAGTACGCGTAGATCATGTGGTCCGAGGCGTAGTCCGGGGAGATCGCGATACCCAGGAGGCCGCCCTCACCGGCGGGGGACACCCCGGGGACCTCGCCGAGCTGCTTCTTCCTGCCGGTCTTCTCGTCGACCAGTGTGATCGTGCCCTCGTCCCGTGACGACACCAGCAGTCCGCCCTCGGGGAGTGGGGCGAGGCCCCAGGGGCTGTTCAGGCCCTCGGCCACGGTGCGCACCACCTTGACCGAGCCCTTCGCGGGCGGGGCGTCCTCCGCGGTCTCCTTCGACGGGGACGTCCCCGGGCTCGTACTGCTGGGAGCCGGGGTGCCGCCGGCCTGGTCCTCTCCGTCGTCGGAGGAACAGCCGGCCGTCACCAGGAGCACGGCCGCGGCCAACATGGCCGTCACAGCTCGACGTTGCACGATCAGGATCCCTTCGACGCGGAGCCACTACTGTTCATACACCGCGAGTGCCCCTCAGGTTCCAGCTCCGACGGATCAGGACCACTTTTTCCCTGGGGCCGCGCCCCCGGACCCCTCGCCTGTCGCCCTGAACGGCCACGATGTCTCATGTCGGTGTCGGTGTCGGTGCCAGTGCCGGAGCCGGAGGGGCCGGCCTCAGTCCCACGACCCCTGAGCCACCGGCGCCGTGGCCAGTTCTGCCAGGTCTTCCGGGCTCAGGCGGAGGGCGGCGGCGGTTGTGTTCTGGCTCACCCAGCGCTCCTGTTTGGTGCCGGGGACCGGTACCACGTGGGGGCCCTGGGTGAGGATCCAGGCGAGGGCCACCTGGGACGGGGTCACCGAGGGGCCGTGGCGGTGGGCCACCCTGCGGAGGGTTGCGACGATCGGCTGGTTCGCGGCCATCATCTCGGCCGTGAAGCGGGGATGCCGGGCACGGAGGTCGTCGCGTTCGAAGCCCTCGCCCGGGGTCAGCGTGCCGGTGAGGAAGCCGTTGCCCAGGGGCATCGCCGCGAGGAAGCCCACACCGCGTGCCGCGCACCAGGGGAGGAGCACGTCCAGGGCCTCGGGGGACCACACCGACAGCTCGGCCTGCACCGCGCTCACCGGGAAGACCTGCTGGACGCGTTCCAGCTGGCGGATCGTGGTGTCGTGCAGGCGCGCTCCGGGGCGGCGGCCCGCTCGCGCGCCCACCGCGCACAGGCCCAGCGCCCGTACCTTTCCCGCCCGGACGAGCTCCGCCATCGCGCCCCAGGTCTCCTCGACCGGCACCTCCGGGTCCGCGCGATGGAGTTGGTAGAGGTCGATGACGTCCGTCTGCAGACGGCGGAGGGAGGCGTCGCAGGCACGTTTCACGTAGCCGGGGCGGCCGTTCGCCACGATGTGCTGCTCGCCCACCAGCAGGCCGACCTTCGTCGACACGAAGGCCTCGGCGCGGCGTTCCTTCAGTACGCGGCCCACCAGGAGCTCGTTCGTGAACGGTCCGTACATGTCGGCGGTGTCCAGGAGCGTGGAGCCGAGGTCCAGTGCCCGGTGCACCGCTCGCAGCGACTCCTCGCCCCGCTGCCGTGAACCGGAGTACGCCCAGCTCATCGGCATGCACCCGAGCCCCACCGCCCCCACCTCGAGCGTCGCCGCGCCGATCGTCCTGCGCTCCACCTGGCCGTACCCTCCCTCTCCTGGCACCCCAAACTAACCAATGCGGCCCGAGAGGCTTCGCATAGCCTCCTGAACATGACTGGTGACGTGTGGCTTCCGTTCGACGCGGACGAGATCGAAGGGCTCCCTGAGGGGCCCAGCTACCTCTTTTGGGACGGTGACCAGGAGTTTCCCGGCGATCCGGGCAAGTGTGTCTTCTATGTCGTGCCCTATATGAAGGCGCCCTCGGTATCGCAGCGGCCGCTGCCCGGGATGACCTCCGTCCAGGTCGTGCAGACGCTCTCCGCCGGCATCGACCACGTGGAGCCGGGCCTGAGGCACCTGCGTCCGGGCGTACGGCTGTGCAACGCGCGCGGGGTGCACGAGGCGAGCACGGCCGAGCTCACCCTCACACTGATCCTGGCCTCGCTGCGGGGCGTCCCCGACTTCGTACGCGGGCAGGACAAGGAGGAGTGGCGGAGCGGGTTCCGGCCGGCGCTCGCCGACAGGACCGTGCTCATCGTGGGATACGGGTCGATCGGCGCCGCGATCGAGGACCGGCTCGCACCGTTCGAACTCGCGCGGGTAGCGCGCGTGGCGCGCTCCGAGCGCACCACAGAGCGCGGACCGGTGCACCCGCTCACCGAACTGCCCTCCCTGCTGCCCGAGGCGGATGTCGTCGTCCTGTCGACCCCCCTCACGGAGGCCACGCGCGGCCTCGTGAACGCCGACTTCCTGGCTCATATGAAGGACGGCGCACTGCTCGTGAACGTCGCGCGTGGGCCCGTCGTGGACACCAAGGCGCTTCTCACCGAGCTGGAGAGCGGACGCCTCACCGCCGCCCTGGACGTCACCGATCCCGAGCCGCTGCCCGAGGGACACCCCTTGTGGCACGCGCCCGGCGTGCTCATCAGCCCCCACGTCGGCGGCCCGACGTCCGCCTTCATGCCGCGCGCGAAGAGGCTCCTGGCCGCCCAGTTGAATCGTTTTGTGAACCGGGAACCGCTGCGGAACGTGGTCCTTACGACAGGCCGGACGACTCACACCTGATCCACCTCAGGCACCCTCCGCAGTCCTTTGGATGCGGAAGGTGTTCGTATCCCCGTTGATCGTTACGCAGCGTAGAAGGGCTATGTCCCTGAGTGACGAGACTGGTGTATCGTCCGGACAGGGGCTGCGCCGCGCACCGTTCGGCGCCGGGGATGGACATGCGACTGCGAGGGGGGCGACGGGCGATGCACGGCCTATGGACGAACGATCCGACGCGGCGAGGCCGCCGACGACCCTTGAGTACCGGAGCGCGTGGGCACGGCGACGGCGGCCCCGGTCCTCACCACGGCGGGCACGGAGGCCGCACGAGGCACCCGCATCCGGCCCGCCCGTATCGGCGGGACACGGGTATCGCGCTCACGGGGGAGTCCCGGTGAGCCCCCGCCCGGTGTCCGCCGCCACGGTTCACCCGGGGTCGCGGGCGGAGCCGTTGACCAGCCCGCTGCTGCCCGGCGGGCCGGCCGCCGAGAAGGCCACGCGAGCGAGTGCGCGCTCACAGCTCGTGCTGGCCCTGGTGTGCGCGGGATACGCCGTCGGTTCCGCGTTCGGCTGGGGCTCCGAGCGGGTCGCGCTCATCATGGGCGACTTCGGCTTGGCCGCCGCGGCGGCAGCCGCGGCCGTCTCCTGCTTCCGCTACGCGCGCAGCAGCCGCAGCCGGTTTCGACCCGCCTGGCTGCTCTTCGCGCTGTCCTCCGCGATGGCCTCGCTCGGCAACCTGGTCTGGGGCTGGTACGAGGTCGTGCTGGACCGTCAGGTGCCCGAGCCGAGCTATGCCGACCTGTTCTTCCTGTGCTTCGCGCCACCGGCCATCGTCGGGCTGCTCGTCCTGGCCAAGAGGCCCGTCACCAAGGCCGGTTGGGTCTGTCTGGCGCTGGACGCCTGGCTGATCGGCGGCTCGCTGGTGACGCTCTCCTGGAGTCTGGCGCTCGCTCAGGCCGCCAAGGACGACGGCGGCGACGTGGCGCACACGGCGCTGTCGCTCGCCTACCCGCTCCTCGACATCGCCCTGGTCAGCATGGTGCTCGTCCTGCACTTCCGGCGCTCGGCGGTGAACCGCGCCGCGGTGAACACCGCGATCGGCGCCCTCGCGCTCACGGTGATGTGCGACGCCCTGTTCGCCTCACCCCTGCTGCACAACAGCTACCGCTCCGGCCAGCTCCTCGACGCGGGCTGGTTCGCGGGCTCCCTGCTCCTCGCGTACGCGCCCTGGGCCGGCCATCGACGCGGCCGGCCGGACACCGGCCGACACGCCACGGACGAGCACGCGCGCGGGATGCCGGAGCCCCTCCCGGGTTCGCAGGGAGAGGCGCACACACACGAAGCGCCACGGCACGAAGCGCAGCGGCACGAGTCCCCGTCGTACGCGTCACAGCCGTACGAGCCCCAGTTGCACGAGTCACAGCGGCACCAGGCACCCCAGCACACAGCGCAATGGCCCTACGGACACCAGGGAGGACACGTGCACGTGCTCCTCCAGGAAGGGGCTCACAGCCGCTGCCCGGCCACGCGCCCGATCGCCGGATCGCTGGCCGCGCTCACTCCCTACCTCGCCGCCGCCGTCTGCACCCTGGGGATCCTTTACAACATCCTCAACGGCCGCAGCGTCGACCGCGTGGTGCTCATCACCGCCTGCACCGTCGTGCTCGCCCTCGTGACACGCCAGGGCATCATGCTCCTCGACAACATCAACCTCACCCAGGAGCTGGCGCAGAAGGAGAACCACTTCCGCTCCCTGGTGCAGGGTTCCAGCGACGTCATCATGATCGCCGCGCCCAGCGGCGTCCTCCACTACGTCAGCCCGGCTGCCGCCGGTGTGTACGGGCGTCCCGCGGAGGACCTGGAGGGAACCGAGCTCGCCGACCTCATCCACCCGGAGGACCTGGGCTGCGTGGTGCACGAAGTGCGCCGCTTCCTCGCCGCCAGCCCCCTCGAAGAACCCACCACCCGCATCGAGTGCCGCTTCCGGTCCGGCAACGGCGGCTGGCTGAACGTGGAGTCCACGGTCAACCGGCACCACGGCGGCCTCATCTTCAACAGCCGGGACGTGACCGAACGGGTGCGCCTCCAGGCGCAGCTCCAGCACAACGCCGAGCACGACCCGCTCACCGACCTGCCCAACCGCGCGCTGTTCACCAAGCGTGTACAGCAGGCGCTGTCCGGCCGCCGCGCCTCCGATCGCGGACCCGCCCTTCGCAACACGGCGGTTCTCTTCATCGACCTCGACGGCTTCAAGGCCGTCAACGACACGATCGGGCACCAGGCGGGGGACGAGCTCCTCGTCCAGGCCGCCCGGCGACTCCAGGACGCGGTCCGGCAGGGGGACACCGCCTCCCGCCTGGGCGGCGACGAGTTCGCGGCCCTCATCGTGGGTGACGGCACCCGCGACCGCGCCGCACGCGAGCAGCACATCTTCGAGCTCGCCGACCGGCTTCGGATCACCCTCTCGCAGCCGTACACGATCGACGGCAACGAGGTGCGGGTGGCCGCCTCCATCGGTGTCGCCTTCGCCGAGCCGGGCCTCGGCGCGGGGGAGCTGCTGCGCAACGCCGATCTCGCCATGTACCGCGCCAAGGCGTCCGGCAAGGGCCGCGTCGAGCTGTACGTCCCGCAGATGCAGCAGGACGTGGCGCGCAAGGCGGAGCTGGCCACAAGGCTGCGCGCGGCCCTGCACGACGGCGAGTTCACGCTGCTGCACCAGCCCGTCGTCGCGCTCGAGGACGGCCGGATCACATCGGTCACCGCGCAGGCCCGCTGGCGCTCGTCCCAGGGGGTGCTCTTCACGCCCTCCGAGTTCCTGCGGGTCTCGGAGGACGGCGACAGGACCGCCGAACTCGACCGCTGGATCCTGGAGGAGGCGGTCGTGCAGGCCGCCGAGCGCACCGCCACCGGCGTCGGCGTGCCCGTGGCCGTCCGGATGGGTGCCCGGCGCCTGCTGGACCGCTCGATGCCCCTGGGGTCCGTCGAGGCGCTCCTGACCCGCTACGGGCTCCCCTCCGGCGCCCTGGTCATCGAGCTGGCGGACACCGACCCCCGGGTCTCCCTCGGCGAGCTGGAGCGCCGGCTGAACGCGCTCAGGCGGCTCGGCGTCCGGATCGCCCTGGACGGCTTCGGCAGCGGCCACGGCGCCCTCCCCGCCCTGCTGCGCCTCCCCGTCGACGTACTCAAACTCGACCGCGGCCTGGTCGAGGGAATCGTCGAGTCCCCACGGCTGTACAAGATCACCAGCGGGCTGCTCCGGATCGCGAACGACCTCGGCGTGCAGTCGCTCGCGGACGGCGTGGACCTTCCCGAGCAGGTGATCGCCCTGCGCGCCATGGGATGCAGCCATGGACAGGGGGCGGCCTTCTCCGCGCCGCTCGACGAGTACCGGCTGCGCCGGGTCCTGTCCTCGGGGCGCTGCCCGGTGCCCCATGGGCCGGCGGAGCCCGTGTTCGCCGGCGGGGGAGCGGGGGTGTACACCACCGGTGTGCCTGCGGTCTACGGGGGCGGGACGGTCCTGCGCTCGCATAGTGAGACTCCCGTCCCACCCGCTTGACATGTGGTGCGTGCCGGGTAGAGGGTCTGTGCCATGCGCACCCGAATTCTCGTACTTGGAAAGCGCGTCGGCTGAAGCTGGGACCCACCGGAAACCCACCGGAATCCCCAGCGACCGTACCCGGCGCGCTCCCCTCGCTTGCCTCACGGCACGAGGGGTTTTTTGTTGCACAGACACCTGTCGCACACCGAACAAACCTCGCAAAAACCCTCAGCATCGAGAAGAGAATGCCGATGACCGAGCAGGCCACCGGGGCCCACCATCCGCAGCCGCGGCCCCGATCCGGAGGACCCCAGTCCGCCCCCATCGAGCATGTGACGGGCGCGAAGTCCCTCATCCGCTCGCTCGAGGAGGTCGGAGCGGACACGGTATTCGGCATTCCCGGGGGCGCCATCCTGCCGGCGTACGACCCGATGATGGACTCCACGCGGGTGCGCCACGTGCTGGTCCGCCACGAGCAGGGCGCCGGCCACGCGGCCACCGGTTACGCGCAGGCCACCGGCAAGGTCGGGGTGTGCATGGCGACGTCCGGGCCGGGTGCCACCAACCTGGTGACCCCGATCGCGGACGCGCACATGGACTCGGTGCCGATGGTGGCGATCACCGGTCAGGTCGCCTCGAAGGCGATCGGCACGGACGCCTTCCAGGAGGCGGACATCGTCGGCATCACGATGCCGATCACCAAGCACAACTTCCTGGTCACCAAGGCCGAGGACATCCCGCGGGTGATCGCGCAGGCGTTCCACATCGCCTCCACCGGGCGCCCCGGCCCGGTCCTGGTCGACATCGCCAAGGACGCCCTCCAGGCGCAGACCACGTTCTCCTGGCCGCCCACCATGGACCTGCCCGGCTACCGGCCCGTCACCAAGCCGCACGCCAAGCAGATCCGCGAGGCCGCCAAGCTGATCACCGCCGCCAAGCGGCCCGTCCTCTACGTCGGCGGCGGCGTGATCAAGGCCGGCGCCACCGCCGAGCTGAAGGTCCTCGCGGAACTCACCGGAGCGCCCGTCACCACCACCCTGATGGCGCTCGGCGCATTCCCCGACAACCACCCCCTGCACGTGGGAATGCCGGGCATGCACGGTTCGGTCACCGCCGTCACCGCGCTGCAGAAGGCCGACCTGATCGTCGCCCTCGGAGCCCGCTTCGACGACCGCGTCACCGGCAAGCTGGACAGCTTCGCCCCGTACGCCAAGATCGTCCACGCCGATATCGACCCGGCCGAGATCGGCAAGAACCGCGCCGCCGACGTGCCGATCGTCGGTGACGCCCGCGAGGTCATCGCCGACCTGATCCAGGCCGTGCAGAAGGAGCACAGCGAGGGCCACCAGGGCGACTACACCGCTTGGTGGACCGATCTGAACCGCTGGCGCGAGACCTACCCGCTCGGCTACGACCAGCCCGCCGACGGCTCGCTCTCCCCGCAGCAGGTCATCGAGCGCATCGGACAGCTCGCCCCCGAGGGCACGATCTTCGCGGCGGGTGTCGGCCAGCACCAGATGTGGGCCGCCCACTTCATCGAGTACGACAAGCCCGCCACCTGGCTGAACTCCGGCGGAGCCGGGACGATGGGCTACGCGGTCCCGGCCGCGATGGGCGCCAAGGCGGGCGTGCCCGAGCGCACGGTCTGGGCGATCGACGGCGACGGCTGCTTCCAGATGACCAACCAGGAGCTCACCACCTGCGCCCTGAACAACATCCCGATCAAGATCGCCATCATCAACAACGGCGCACTCGGGATGGTCCGCCAGTGGCAGACCCTCTTCTACAACCAGCGCTACTCCAACACCGTGCTGCACTCCGGGCCCGACGACGTCAATCCGGGGGCCAGGGGCACCCGCGTCCCCGACTTCGTGAAGCTGTCGGAGGCCATGGGCTGCCACGCGATCCGCTGCGAGTCCCCGGACGAGCTGGACAAGGTCATCGAGGAGGCGAACTCGATCAACGACCGCCCGGTCGTCATCGACTTCATCGTCCACGAGGACGCGATGGTGTGGCCGATGGTCGCCGCCGGCACCTCCAACGACGAGATCATGGCCGCCCGGGACGTCCGTCCCGACTTCGGCGACAACGAAGACGACTGAGAGCACCAGGAAGAGGTACGACCCCCATGTCCAAGCACACGCTCTCGGTGCTCGTCGAGAACACTCCCGGCATCCTCGCCCGGATCGCCGCCCTGTTCTCCCGCCGCGGCTTCAACATCGACTCCCTCGCGGTCGGTGTCACCGAGCACCCTGAAATCTCCCGCATCACCATCGTGGTGAACGTGATCGAGGATCTCCCCTTGGAGCAGGTGACGAAGCAGCTCAACAAGCTCGTCAACGTGCTGAAGATTGTCGAACTGGAGCCGTCGTCCGCGGTCCAGCGTGAACTCGTTCTGGTGAAGGTGCGCGCCGACAACGAGACGCGCTCCCAGATCGTCGAGATCGTCCAGCTGTTCCGCGCCAAGACCGTCGACGTCTCCCCGGAGGCCGTCACCATCGAGGCCACCGGGTCCAGTGACAAGCTGGAGGCCATGCTGAAGATGCTGGAGCCGTTCGGCATCAAGGAGCTGGTCCAGTCCGGCACGATCGCGATCGGCCGCGGTGCCCGTTCGATCACGGACCGGTCCCTGCGCGCCCTCGACCGGTCCGCGTAGGGACTCGTGGAGACTCGTGGAGGATTCGACCGCGAGTCCTCCGCGACCACGACAGGAACGGGCGGTCGGAGATCACCGGCCGCCCGTATGGCGAGACCGCGAGACGTCCCCCGACCCCGCCGTCATACGGTGGGACGCAACACCTGCACTCAAGGAGAGAACCCAAAGTGGCCGAGCTGTTCTACGACGCTGACGCCGACCTGTCCATCATCCAGGGCCGCAAGGTCGCGGTCATCGGCTACGGCAGCCAGGGCCACGCCCACGCCCTGTCGCTGCGCGACTCGGGTGTCGACGTCCGCGTCGGTCTGCACGAGGGCTCCAAGTCCAAGGCGAAGGCCGAGGAGCAGGGCCTGCGCGTGGTGACCCCGTCGGAGGCCGCCGCCGAGGCCGACGTCATCATGATCCTCGTCCCGGACCCGATCCAGGCCCAGGTCTACGAGGAGCACATCAAGGACAACCTGAAGGACGGCGACGCGCTGTTCTTCGGCCACGGCCTGAACATCCGCTTCGGCTTCATCAAGCCCCCGGCCGGCGTCGATGTCTGCATGGTCGCTCCCAAGGGCCCGGGCCACCTGGTCCGCCGCCAGTACGAGGAGGGCCGCGGCGTCCCGTGCATCGCCGCCGTCGAGCAGGACGCCACCGGCAACGCCTTCGCGCTCGCCCTGTCGTACGCCAAGGGCATCGGCGGCACCCGTGCCGGCGTCATCAAGACGACCTTCACCGAGGAGACCGAGACCGACCTGTTCGGCGAGCAGGCCGTCCTCTGCGGCGGTACGGCCGCGCTGGTCAAGGCGGGCTTCGAGACGCTGACCGAGGCGGGCTACCAGCCGGAGATCGCGTACTTCGAGTGCCTGCACGAGCTGAAGCTGATCGTCGACCTCATGTACGAGGGCGGCCTGGAGAAGATGCGCTGGTCGATCTCCGAGACCGCCGAGTGGGGCGACTACGTCACGGGCCCGCGCATCATCACGGACGCCACCAAGGCCGAGATGAAGAAGGTCCTCGCCGAGATCCAGGACGGCTCGTTCGCCCAGGCCTGGATGGACGAGTACCACGGCGGTCTGAAGAAGTACAACGAGTACAAGACCCAGGACTCGGAGCACCTGCTGGAGACCACCGGCAAGGAGCTGCGCAAGCTGATGAGCTGGGTGAACGACGAGGACGCGTAACACTCCGCGGGATCGGCCGTGGCACCGGGCGAGCCCGGTGTCACGGCCGGACCGTTCGCGGGGTCCGGCCGCGGGGCTACGCCCCCGGACCCCGCTCCTCGAACGCCGGAGGGGCTGGATCGCCGGTGATCGACGAAGGGGACGGGTCGTCCGGGCAGTACCGGGGGCTGGTCCTCGCGACCGCCGGAAGGCCGTCGACGGGGGTTCTCTCGTCCGGGTGATCCTTCCGCAGAGCGTGAGACGACCTCCGCCACGCCACTACACTGCCGTATTACATACGCGTCAGGCCCACAGCGTCGTGCGTCTTCCACGCGGCCACCACCCCTCCACCGCCTGCGGCCGTCGGGACGGCCGTCCGCAGCATTGGACTTGTGAGGACTCACGTGAGCTCGAAACCAGTCGTACTCATCGCTGAAGAGCTGTCGCCCGCCACCGTGGACGCGCTTGGCCCGGACTTCGAGATCCGCCAGTGCAACGGGGCGGACCGAGCCGAACTGCTCCCGGCCATCGCCGAGGTCGACGCCATCCTGATCCGTTCCGCGACGAAGGTCGACGCCGAGGCCATCGCCGCCGCGAACAAGCTGAAGGTCGTCGCCCGAGCCGGCGTCGGCCTGGACAACGTGGACGTCTCCGCCGCCACCAAGGCCGGCGTGATGGTCGTCAACGCCCCCACCTCGAACATCGTCACCGCGGCCGAGCTGGCCTGCGGTCTCCTCCTCGCCACCGCCCGCCACATCCCGCAGGCCAACACGGCGCTGAAGAACGGCGAGTGGAAGCGCAGCAAGTACACCGGTGTCGAGCTGGCGGAGAAGACCCTCGGTGTCGTGGGCCTCGGCCGCATCGGTGCGCTCGTCGCCCAGCGGATGTCCGCGTTCGGCATGAAGGTCGTCGCGTACGACCCGTACGTCCAGCCCGCGCGGGCCGCGCAGATGGGCGTGAAGGTGCTGTCGCTGGACGAGCTGCTCGAGGTCTCGGACTTCATCACCGTCCACCTGCCCAAGACGCCGGAGACCCTCGGCCTCATCGGTGCCGAGGCGCTGCACAAGGTCAAGCCGTCGGTGCGGATCGTCAACGCCGCGCGCGGTGGGATCGTGGACGAGGCGGCGCTGTACTCGGCGCTCAAGGAGGGGCGGGTCGCGGGCGCGGGCCTCGACGTGTACGCGAAGGAGCCGTGCACGGACTCCCCGCTCTTCGAGCTCGACCAGGTCGTCTGCACCCCGCACCTCGGCGCGTCCACGGACGAGGCCCAGGAGAAGGCGGGTATCGCGGTCGCGCGGTCCGTGCGGCTCGCTCTCGCGGGTGAGCTGGTGCCGGACGCGGTGAACGTCCAGGGCGGCGTCATCGCCGAGGACGTCAAGCCGGGTCTTCCGCTTGCCGAGCGGCTGGGCCGGATCTTCACCGCGCTCGCGGGTGAGGTGGCCGTTCGTCTCGACGTCGAGGTGTACGGCGAGATCACGCAGCACGATGTGAAGGTGCTGGAGCTGTCGGCGCTCAAGGGTGTGTTCGAGGACGTCGTCGACGAGGCGGTGTCGTATGTCAACGCGCCTCTCTTCGCTCAGGAGCGGGGTGTGGAGGTACGGCTGACGACGAGCTCGGAGTCGCCGGACCACCGCAATGTCGTGACCGTGCGCGGGACGCTCGGCAGTGGTGAGGAGGTCTCCGTCTCCGGGACGCTGGCGGGGCCGAAGCATCACCAGAAGATCGTGGCCGTGAACGAGTACGACGTGGATCTGGCGCTTGCCGACCACATGGTGGTCTTCACGTATGTGGACCGGCCGGGTGTCGTCGGTACGGTCGGGCGCATCTTCGGTGAGGCCGGTATCAACATCGCGGGGATGCAGGTGTCCCGCTCCACGGCTGGTGGGGAGGCGCTCGCGGTTCTCACTGTGGACGACACGGTTCCGCAGCCGGTGCTGACCGAGGTGGCCGAGGAGATCGGGGCGACGTCGGCGCGGTCGGTGAACCTGGTCTGAGGTTCGCCTGAGCGACGGTTGAGGTCCGTTCGGACGACGGTCGGGGCCCGGTCACCGGTGGTGGCCGGGCCCCGACCGTGTGCGGCGCGGTGGTGGCGGGCCAGAGTTCTCTCG
>NZ_VJZE01000909.1 GCF_009377205.1 Streptomyces phyllanthi | reverse complement strand
GCCCTGCCGTGGGCGTCTGTGCCGGGTGGTGGCCGGGCGGGGGCGGGCCCTGTGGTTGTTGCCCCGCTTGCCCCGCGTCGCCCGTGTCCTGCTGCCCCGCCGCGAGTTGTCCCGGACCGTCGTCGTACGGGAGCGGTGGCGGGGTCTGGGGCACTCCGGGGAGGCGCTGGGTGAGGATGTCGTTGACCGTGCGCAGGGCGAGCTTCTTGGGCTCCTCCAGCTCCCAGTTCTCGGCTGCGTCGCTGCCCAGGAGCTGGGTCACCAGGTCCATCTGGGACTGGATCATGCGGAGTTGGTCCTCGCGCATGCTGGACATGACCAGGCGGGAGTCCTCCGGATGACTGGCGAGGTGCAGTGCCCAGGCGTGGACGCCGCCCTGTTGCAGATGCCACTGGTAGAAGGCGATCTTCTGCGCCTCGACCTGCTGGAGTTCCAGCTCCTGCTGCCCCTGCTGGAGGGCGAGCTGGTGCTGCTGGCCGCTGTGCAGCATCGCCTGTTCGTACTGCCACCGCTGCTGCTGGAGTGCGAGTTCCTGCTGCTGCCCGCCGTACTGCATGGCCCGCTCGATCTGCAGGGCGTCCTGCTGGCGGTTGCGGCGGTCCACCTCCACGTCCACGTCCATGCCGCGCTGCGCCACGCGCATCTGCTCGGTGGCGGAATGGTCGATGGCCTGGAGCCGCTTCTGGTGGTCGATGTTCTCCTGGTCGCGCCGCAGCCGGAGGGTCCAGGTGACCTGGAGTCCCGCGGTCGCGCCGAGGGGCCCCAGCACGGTGACCGCCTCCAGCAGCTCCCGCTCGGCGGTGGCGCTGTCGGCGATGGAGAAGCGGCGGGTCACGGGCCGGGCCGCCTGCTGGAGTTCACCGAGGATCAGCGCGGGCACGTTCCGGTGCCCGCTCGCCACGAACCGGGCGGGGTCGAGGACCTGCCAGGAGAGTTCGGCCTCGGCGGTGAACTCGAACGCGTCGTTGTCGCTGGGCAGTCGGAGCTCGTCCGTGGACGGGTGCACGCCCATGTCGACCTCGTACACGGCGGTGTACCGCTTGGCGGCCACGTCGGCGCGCGTCGGCCGCTGCGGCGGCAGATAGGCCTCGTAGCCGCCCTTCGGTGTGGAGAAGACCAGCGCGTGGTCGATGCGGACGAGGGACCTCATGTTGAACTCGAAGCGCGACAGCTGCCGCACGGTGAGGACCGGGTCGACCAGCCGTGTGTGCCGGCCGGCCTTCTGCTGCCACTCGGGCTGGCGGTGGAAGGTGGGCATGGTGCGTGTCTCCTTGGGGACGTACCGACGGGCGTGGAGTGGCAGGCGGGTCGGGGAGCGACGTGGGGGCG
>NZ_VJZE01000908.1 GCF_009377205.1 Streptomyces phyllanthi | reverse complement strand
GGGTGGGGGTCGTCGCGCTCGGGGCGTACGGGTTCGTGGCGACCCTTCAGCCCGACGCGCACTTCGGGCGCGTCCTGGCGGCGTACGGCGGGGTGTTCGTGGCCGGGTCGCTGGTCTGGGGCGTGGTCGCGGACGGGTACCGGCCGGACCGGTGGGATGTGGTCGGGGCGCTGGTCTGCCTGGTGGGGATGGCCTTGATCATGTACGCGCCGCGCGGGGGGAGTTGAGGGCGGGCCGCTCACCGGCTGGACGGGTACGGCGGTCGTGTGTCGGCTGCACCTATCCTGGCGGGCAGTGGGCCGCTCGAACGGGTGCCCAGCCACCCGGCGGCGTCAGACATCAGGCACCAGGCTCAAGTACGGCATCGAGGAGTTACGTCCATGACCGCCCCCGCAACCCCGTCCGCCGCCTCCCGTATCGCCGTCGTCACCGGTGCGAGCAGCGGTATCGGTGCCGCGACGGCCCGGCAGCTGGCCGCGGCCGGGTACCGCGTCGTGCTGACGGCGCGCCGCAAGGACCGTATCGAGGCGCTGGCGGAGGAGATCAACGCGGCGGGGCACTCGGCGACGGCGTACCCGCTGGATGTGACGGACCGGGCGGCGGTGGACGAGTTCGCCTCGGCGTTCCGGACGATCGGTGTGCTGGTGAACAACGCGGGTGGCGCGCTCGGTGCCGACCCGGTCGCGACGGGCGACCCGGAGGACTGGCGCCGGATGTACGAGACGAACGTCATCGGCACCCTGAACCTGACCCAGGCGCTGCTCC
Source organism: Streptomyces phyllanthi (assembly GCF_009377205.1). Lineage (GTDB taxonomy): Bacteria > Actinomycetota > Actinomycetes > Streptomycetales > Streptomycetaceae > Streptomyces > Streptomyces phyllanthi. The sequence goes on along the minus strand of NZ_VJZE01000908.1, from coordinate 572 downwards.
CGGCGCTCACGGCGAGCGGCGACGGCACGGTGGTCGTGGTCTCGTCCACGGCCGGGCTCGGAACGTACGAGGGCGGTGCGGGGTACGTGGCCGCGAAGCACGGTGCGCACGTGCTGGCGGAGACGCTGCGGCTGGAGATCGTCGGTACGCCGGTCCGGGTGATCGAGGTCGCGCCCGGCATGGTGAGGACGGACGAGTTCGCGCTGACCCGGTTCGGCGGTGACAAGGAGAAGGCGGCGCAGGTGTACGAGGGCGTGGCGGAGCCGCTGACCGCCGACGACGTGGCGGACACCATCGCGTGGGCGGTCACCCGGCCCAGTCATGTCAATGTCGACCTGCTCGTCCTGCGGCCCCGGGCGCAGGCCTCGAACACCAAGGTCCACCGGGAGCTGTGATGTCCGAGGAGATCTCGCCGGAGCAGCGGCGTCTGGCGGAGGAGAGGAAGAACGAGCGCCACGTGTGGTGGTTCCTCGGGTACTTCCTGTTCGGGATCCATGTCGTGGCGTTCGTGATGATCTACGCGGTGACGCACGCGAAGTAGCCGAGGACGGCGGCGAGCCGCGGAGGTGGGG
>NZ_VJZE01000907.1 GCF_009377205.1 Streptomyces phyllanthi | reverse complement strand
ATGGCGGCCCGTACCCTAAACCGACTCAGGTGGTCTGGTAGAGAATACCGAGGCGTTCGGGTGAACTATGGTTAAGGAACTCGGCAAAATGCCCCCGTAACTTCGGGAGAAGGGGGGCCACGTCCGGTGAGAGCACGTGCTGCTTGAGCTGGGGGTGGCCGCAGAGACCAGCGAGAAGCGACTGTTTACTAAAAACACAGGTCCGTGCGAAGCCGTAAGGCGATGTATACGGACTGACGCCTGCCCGGTGCTGGAACGTTAAGGGGACCGGTTAGCTCCATTTCGGTGGGGCGAAGCTGAGAACTTAAGCGCCAGTAAACGGCGGTGGTAACTATAACCATCCTAAGGTAGCGAAATTCCTTGTCGGGTAAGTTCCGACCTGCACGAATGGCGTAACGACTTCTCGACTGTCTCAACCATAGGCCCGGTGAAATTGCACTACGAGTAAAGATGCTCGTTTCGCGCAGCAGGACGGAAAGACCCCGGGACCTTTACTACAGTTTGATATTGGTGTTCGGTTCGGCTTGTGTAGGATAGCTGGGAGACTGTGAACTCTGGACGCCAGTTCAGGGGGAGTCGTCGTTGAAATACCAGTCTGGTCGTGCTGGATGTCTAACCTGGGTCCGTGATCCGGATCAGGGACAGTGTCTGATGGGTAGTTTAACTGGGGCGGTTGCCTCCTAAAGGGTAACGGAGGCGCCCAAAGGTTCCCTCAGCCTGGTTGGCAATCAGGTGTTGAGTGTAAGTGCACAAGGGAGCTTGACTGTGAGACCGACGGGTCGAGCAGGGACGAAAGTCGGGACTAGTGATCCGGCGGTGGCTTGTGGAAGCGCCGTCGCTCAACGGATAAAAGGTACCCCGGGGATAACAGGCTGATCTTCCCCAAGAGTCCATATCGACGGGATGGTTTGGCACCTCGATGTCGGCTCGTCGCATCCTGGGGCTGGAGTCGGTCCCAAGGGTTGGGCTGTTCGCCCATTAAAGCGGTACGCGAGCTGGGTTTAGAACGTCGTGAGACAGTTCGGTCCCTATCCGCTGTGCGCGTAGGAGTCTTGAGAAGGGCTGTCCCTAGTACGAGAGGACCGGGACGGACGAACCTCTGGTGTGCCAGTTGTTCTGCCAAGGGCATGGCTGGTTGGCTACGTTCGGGAGGGATAACCGCTGAAAGCATCTAAGCGGGAAGCCTGCTTCGAGATGAGGACTCCCACCCACTTGATGGGGTAAGGCTCCCAGTAGACGACTGGGTTGATAGGCCGGATATGGAAGCACGGTAACGTGTGGAGTTGACCGGTACTAATAGGCCGAGGGCTTGTCCTCAGTTGCTCGCGTCCACTGTGT
>NZ_VJZE01000906.1 GCF_009377205.1 Streptomyces phyllanthi | reverse complement strand
CCCGTACGTCAGCAAGGAGCATGTCCGTGTCGTACAGCCACTCCCGCACGGCGCCGCTGAGAGCTGTGGCCGCGCTCGCCCTGGTCACGGCCTTCGCCGTCGGCTGCACCCGAGGTTCCGAGGCCGGCAGCGCCGCCGCCGTCAGCGACTCGAAGGCCGGCTGCCCCGCCGTCCTCGCCAAGGCCAAGGCCGCGGTCAAGGCGGCCGAGGACGTCAACGCCCCCTGGGACGGCCCGACCACCGGCCCCGAGGCCGTCCCCGGCAAGACCGTCGTCTACGTGGCCCAGAGCATGACCAACCCGGGAGTCGCCGGCACCGCCGAGGGGGTCAAGGAGGCCGCCAAGGCCATCGGATGGAAGATGCGCGTCATCGACGGCCAGGGCACCCCGGCCGGCATCCAGGCCGCCCTCAGCCAGGCCGTCGCCGTCAAGCCCGACGGTATCGTGCTGTCCGGCTTCGACCCCAAGTCGACCGCCCAGCAGGTCGCCCAGGCCAACGCCGCCGGCATCCCGCTCATCGGCTGGCACGCAGTGGACGCCCCCGGCCCCAGCACGAACCCGAAACTCTTCAGCAATGTCACCACCAGGGTCCAGGACGTCGCCAAGATCAGCGCGGACTGGGTCATCAGCCAGTCCAACGGCCGCGCCGGCGTGGTGGTGTTCACCGACGCATCCATCCCCTTCGCCAAGGGCAAGTCGGACCTGATCGAGAAGGAGCTCGCCACCTGCTCCGACGTCAAGGTCCTGACGACGTCCAACATCCCCATCGCCGACGCCAGCAACCGCACGCCGCAAGAGGTGTCCGCGCTGCTGTCCCGCTTCGGCACCAAGTGGACCAACTCCGTCGCCATCAACGACCTGTACTTCGCCGACGCCGCCCCGTCCCTGCGCGCGGCGGGCAAGAAGGGCAACGGAGCCCCCTTCAACATCGGTGCGGGAGACGGCGATCCGTCCGCCTTCCAGCGCATCAACAGCAAGCAGTTCCAGACGGCGACGGTCCCCGAGCCGCTGTCCGAGCAGGGCTGGCAGATCATCGACGAGTTCAACCGCGCCTTCGCCGGCAAGCCCGCCAGCGGCTACGTCGCCCCGGTCCACATCACCACGGCCGACAACAGCGGCGGCAAGTCCTCCTGGGACCCGGAGGGTTACCGGGAGGCGTACCGGAAGCTCTGGGGGAAGTGACCGGCTCCAGAAGCGACCCGGTCCCTTCGCAGACCGTCCCATGCACCACAAGAAAGGGAACGAAGCCCCGGCGCATCGGATGATTGAGAAAAGCGGAAGACTTGGCACATGGACGCAGGACTCGCCGCGCTGCTGGGCGCCGCTGTCGGCTCCGTCGCC
>NZ_VJZE01000905.1 GCF_009377205.1 Streptomyces phyllanthi | reverse complement strand
CCCCTCCCCCTTCCGGAGTCCCCATGGCCGTCCCCAAGCGGAAGATGTCCCGCAGCAACACCCGCCACCGCCGCGCCCAGTGGAAGGCGAGTACGCCCCAGCTGGTGCCGGTCAGGATCGACGGCGCGACCCACCTCGTACCGCAGCACCTGGTGAAGGCGTACGAGCGCGGACTGCTGCACCCCGAGGACTGAGGCGCCCGAGGACCGAGAGGCCCGAGCCCCGCGTTCCGCCAACTGGGCGTCCCGGCGGGCGCGTTGGTCCGAAGCCGATTTGACAACGGCCGCACCCCTCCCGAACCTATGCTCATGAAAGCCATTTTCAATAGGGATCGAGGGAGTGTCGCCCCATGCGTGTGGCCTTCGTAGGCAAGGGCGGCAGCGGCAAGACGACCCTGTCCGCGCTGTTCTCCCGTCACCTGGCCGGCTCCGGCGCGCCGGTCGTCGCGATCGACGGTGACATCAACCAGCACCTGGCGTACGCGCTCGGGCTCGACGAGGACGACGAGTTCGGGGCGCCGCCGCTGAGTGCGCGCACCGGCGACATCAAGGACTTCCTGCGCGGGAGCAATCCGCGGATCACGTCCGGGGACGCCATGGTGAAGACCACGCCGCCGGGGCGCGGATCGCGGTTGCTGCGGCTGCTCGGGGACGACGAGATCCACGGCCGCCACGTGCGGAACGTGGGCGGCGTACCGCTGATGGTGACCGGGGCCTTCGACGAGAGCGACCTCGGCGTGGCCTGCTACCACTCCAAGCTGGGCGCCGTCGAGCTGTACCTCAACCACCTCGTGGACGGGGCCGGCGAGTACGTCGTCGTGGACATGACGGCGGGCGCCGACGCGTTCGCCTCCGGCCTGTTCACCCGCTTCGACATGACGTTCCTGGTCGTCGAGCCGACGCGGAAGAGCGTCTCCGTCTACCGCCAGTACCGGGAGCACGCCGCGGAGTTCGGCATCCCGGTCGCCGTCGTGGGCAACAAGGTCACCGGCGAGGAGGACCTGCTCTTCCTGAAGGAGCACGTCGGGGAGGACCTGCTGGCGCACTGCGTGCAGTCCTCGTTCGTCCGTGCCCAGGAACAGGGGCGCACCGAGGGCGAGCTGGAGCAGCACAACGCCGGGACGCTGCGGCGGCTGCGCGAGGCCGTCGACTCCCGTACGAAGGACTGGGCGGCCTTCCAGCGGCACGCCGTCGAGTTCCATCTCCGCAACGCCGCCGCCTGGGCCAACGCGGCCACCGGCCAGGACCTGGCCGCCCAGGTCGACCCCGGGTTCCGGCACGGTCCCGAAGCCCTCGCGGCCTCCGTCTGAGCCACCACGGGCAGACCGCCCGCCCCCTCCCCTCTCTCT
>NZ_VJZE01000904.1 GCF_009377205.1 Streptomyces phyllanthi | reverse complement strand
GTCATCCCCCCGTCCACCGCGGACATCCGTCAGGTCAACCGCGCCCTCACATCCCTGCGCAGGGCCATCAAGCTGGACCTCGCCTTCGGCGGTGCCGTGTCGGGCCCGGGCCATGTGCAGCTCAGCGAGATGGTCGGCGTCACCACGGGCGCGATGCGCGGTGTGACCGTCGGCTTCGGCCAGGGACTCGGCGGCAGGGCGGTGGCGCTGCGCCGCCCGATCGCGGTCAACGACTACGGGTCCGCCAAGGGGATCAGCCACCAGTACAACCATGTGGTGGCGGCGGAGGGCCTGCGCGCCATGGCCGCGGTCCCCGTCGTGGTCAACCGCTCCGTACGGGCGGTGCTGTACGGCGCCGTCCGCCAGGCCGTACCCCTGGGCGACCGCACCCTCGACGCCGTACGGGACGCCGCCCGGGACCTGGAGCAGAGCCTGGCGGTACAGGACGAGGTGAACCGCCGTCTCGCGGACCTGGACGGGGAGACGGCCCCGCTCGACTGCGCGGACCCGGCCTCGTCCCCCCGCTGGGAGACCGTCCGCGAGGCCTACGCGGAGCTGCGGATCCTCGCCCAGCAGGTCGCGGACTCCGATATCCGCGACCGGGTCAGCGCGGCGTGCGAGAAGCTGGCCGAGGCCGGGAACCACCCCGGAGGCCCGCCCGTACCGGCCCTGTCGGCGAGGGAACTCGACGTCCTCTCCTGTGTCGCGCTCGGCTGGACCAACAGCGATGTCGCCGACCAGCTCGGCCTGCGGATCGAAACGGTCAAGAGCTACCTGCGCAGCGCCATGCGCAGGCTCGGCTGCCACTCACGCCTCGACGTGGTCAACACCGCCCGCGGCCTCGGCCTGCTGCCCTGACATGCCGACCGGGCGCCCCTAGTCCACCTCGGCCGCGTCGCTGATCCCCAGGCGCAGGTGCTCCACGTGGTACACGGCCTGGTCGAGCAGTTCGGCGACATGGTGGTCGTGCAGCGCGTACACCACCGAACGTCCCCGCCGCTCGCCCACGACCAGGCCCAGGTTGCGCAGCAGCCGGAGCTGGTGCGAGCACGCCGACTGCTCCATGCCGACCTCGGCCGCCAACTCGGTCGCCGGCAGCGGCCCTTCACGCAGCCGCGCGAGGATCAGCAGACGGGACGGGGTGGAGAGGGCCTGGAGGGTCGTGGCCACCTTCGCGACGTTGGCCGCGTCGAGGCGTACGCGAGGGGCGGCTTCCTGCGCGGTGGTGACGGCTCCATGACCCATGGCCGACATCTTACCCACCGCAGATGAACACATGAATGAGTATTCATTCGTTCCTGTATGGTGGCGCGGGTGTCCGCCACTCTCACGCCCCACGAGTCCCCGACCCCGAC
>NZ_VJZE01000903.1 GCF_009377205.1 Streptomyces phyllanthi | reverse complement strand
GCCTCCGCCGGGTAACGCGCCGTCAACTCGTCCACGTCCCCGTGCTCGTAGCCCTCGTACGTGAAGCCCGGCGCCATCGTGCAGCCGAACAACGCCCACGCCCCGCCCGCGACGACCCGCGCCCCCATCCAGGTCCCGGCGGGCACGGTGTACTGCACCCACTGGCCACCGAGCACGTCCGGACCGAGCACCGCCGTACGGGACGAACCGTCCGGCGCGAGCAGCAGGAGCTCCAGTGGGTCGCCGAGGTAGAAGTGCCACACCTCGTCCGAGGGCAGCCGGTGCAGCGCCGAGTGGTCACCGGGCGCGGAGGTGAGCAGGGCGACGATCGCGGACCCCTCCGGCCGCCCGTCGTCCCGCTCGGGCCCCGCCCAGGTACGCCGGAACCGCCCGCCCTCACGCGGAATGGGCTCCAGCCCGTAGTGGGCGACGAGATCTTCGGGGGTCACCGGGCCAGGCTACTGACCGACCGTCACTTCCCCGGTGCCGAACAGGCGGATCCGGCCCCGAAGCCCTCGCGGGCGAACCGGCGACGGCTCTCCCGTCGCCCTCGTCGGGACCGGCGGCCACCCGCCGGCGGTCCGGAAGGGACGAGGGCGTACCTCATGAAGGCGACCGGCAGCGCGCGGCCGGTGCCGACCGGCCCCCGCCCGGACCGGCCGGGGGCCAAGGAGACAGTGCGCGCGGATCGTGCGCGGAGGCGGGATCATCGAGGCATGGACGTCACCCTTCATCTCGCCCAGGACCCCGCGGCCGACGAACTCCTCGGGCGCAGCCCCCTGGCCGCGCTCGTCGGCATGCTGCTGGACCAGCAGGTGCCGATGGAATGGGCGTTCAAGGGCCCGGCCACCATCGCCCAGCGGCTCGGCACGGACGACCTCGACGCGCACGAGATCGCCACGCACGACCCGGAGGACTTCGCCGCCCTGCTCTCCCGGAAGCCGGCGGTCCACCGCTACCCGGGCTCCATGGCCGGACGGATCCAGCAGCTGTGCCAGTACCTCGTCGAGCACTACGACGGTGACGCGAGCGCGGTCTGGGAGGGGGTCGCCTCGGGCCGGGACCTCCTGAAGCGCCTCCGTGAACTCCCCGGCTTCGGCGCCCAGAAGGCCCAGATCTTCCTCGCCCTGCTGGGCAAGCAGCTCGGCGTGCGCCCCGAGGGCTGGCGCGAGGCCGCGGGCCCCTACGGCGAACCCGGCTCCTTCCGCTCGGTCGCCGACATCACCGGCCCCGAGTCGCTGGCCAAGGTCCGGGCGCACAAGCAGCAGATGAAGGCGGCGAAGTCCTCCGGACAGTAGGCGGAGCCCCCCGGCCACCGGCCACGGGCCGTCCACCGCATGGCCCGCCCCAGGTGGCAC
>NZ_VJZE01000902.1 GCF_009377205.1 Streptomyces phyllanthi | reverse complement strand
CCCTTCTGCTCTTCCCTCCCCCGGCCCTCGGTTCGTACAGTGCCGGCCGCGAGGCGGCGGAGTCCGCGGCGCGGGGCGTCGGCACGTTCCCGGAGCTTCCGGCCGGGGATCCCGTCGAGCTGACCCTGGGCGAGTTCAGCTCCCGGGCGATCTACGACAGCGAGCGGTCCCTCCGGGGCCGTACGGTCCGTATGACGGGCTTCGTCACCCACGAGGGCGAAGACGGGGCCAAGGAGGCGGGCACCTGGTATCTCACCCGGCTCCTCGTCTCCTGCTGTGCCGCCGACGCCAGCCCGTACAAGATCGAGGTCCGTGGCGCCGACGCCCCGCCCGACGACACCTGGGTCACCCTCACCGGCACCTGGCACCCCGCGGGCGAACTCGGCTCGGAGGAGGCCTGGCCGCCGGTCCTGGACGTCACGGCGGTCAGGACCGTCGAGGAGCCCGCGAACCCTTACGAGAAGCGCTGAGGCCCCGCACCCAGCTCACACCCAGCTCACGCCTCGCTCACGCCCCGCTCACGCTCCCGCTCACAAGGTGAAGTCCTGGTCCGCGATCACCCGGTCCGCGGCGTCGTACACCGTGACGTGACCGGTGATCCCCGCGAAGTCCGAGGTCTGCGGGACGGAGTCCAGGGCCGGTGTGGTCGCGTACCAGGCGCCCCACTTCTCGTTGCCCGCCAGCCGCAGGACCGTGCCGTCGATCGGTCGGCCCGAGACGGTGGTGATCTCGACGCGGGCGGCCTCGCCCTTGCCGACGTAGACGCCGGAGAGGAAGTAGGTTCCGTCGCCGCTGCCCTGCTCCTGCAGGGTGATGTTGGGCGTGCTCATGTCGAGGTTGCCGTCGACCACGCTGCGGAACCGGGGTTCGGCGTCGGTCTCGTCCGGGAGCTGCCAGAACTTGCCCTCCTCCGTCAGCCAGATCTCCGTGCCGTCCGCGGCCGTCACCCGCTGTCCGGGCTTCACCACCCGCACCTTTCCGGCGCGCGGCGAGTCGGTGGGCGACTGCGAGGGTGCGGAGGGGGACGTGGCCGGAGGCCTGACGTGCTCGGAGGCCGGTTCCGCGGAGGCGACGGTCAGGCGCAGGGTGAACACGGCCAGCGGGGCCAGGAGCAGTCCGATGCCCGCGCTCACCAGGGCGGCCCGGCGGCGGCGCCTGCGGCGGCGGCCGTCGCGCTCGATCGCGGCCAGCGGGACGGGGGGCGGTGTGAAGCCGTACGCGGCCTCGGCGAACGCGTCGCGCAGCCGCCGGTCGGCATCGGGGGCACCGGGCACATCGTCGACGACCGTCTCGGGGGAGGGGTTGTGGTTCACGGGCGGGCTCCGGAGACGCGCGGAGGGGAGACGGAGGGAGAGGCGGTGTGCGGAG
>NZ_VJZE01000901.1 GCF_009377205.1 Streptomyces phyllanthi | reverse complement strand
CACCGGCACCGGCTCCCCCGTGAACTGACTGGAGCCGTCCACGGCGATCTCCAGCGGTACCGCATAGCCGATGCGCTCGTCGTGGACGGTGGCGAGGACCGGATGCCCCGTGGCGAGGGCGAGGCGGTGGAGGTAGTCGAGGACGGTGGCCTGGAGGGGCTCACCCATGAGGGCCGCCACCGGCATCCCGCCCACCGTCGCACCGTCACCCGACGCCGGCACCCGTACGTCGATCGGGGCCACCCCGGCCCCCGCCCGCGAATGCTCCGCCCGCTTGAGTTCCCGCTTCTGTTCGCGGCTGAGTCGAAACATCGTTCCTCACTCGGGGTCAGAAGGAGAGCGGTGCGGGCGGATCGGCAGAGCGTTCACGCACCACGGCTTGCGCCTACCCGGGCTCACCGGCTTCATCCCGCTCTCCCCTCTCCTCACACCGTCCCTGACGTACGCTCGGGTCCGGAAACCGAAACGCGGTCGTACCCCCGCCGGTTACCGCCACTCGGACGAGTCTCTCGAATCACCCCCGCCCACCGCGTCACCGCAGCGTCACAGGCTCGTCCCAGCAACAGACGCCCCGCTTCCGGGATGGTCCGGGCACCATGAAGATCGATGGGAAGAGGCGGAGGAGAGGGCGATGCAGGGGCAGCGGGAGCAGCAGCCGACGGGTGGGCCGGAGATCTGGATACGCGGTCCGGTCACCGCCCCTGATCAGCAGCCGGAGTCGCCACCCGCCCAGCAGACCGCGAGCCCCCGGCGGTTCGCCTGGGTCGCCACGCACGGCGGGGCGGGCACCACCACTCTCGCAACCGTGTTCGGCGGCCACGACGCAGGGCGGTACTGGCCCCGGCCCGAGCACGGGGAACCGGAGTCGGTGCTGCTGGTCGCGCGGACCCACGCTTCCGGGCTGGACGCCGTCCTGCACACCCTCGGCACCTTCCGGCGCGGGGACGCACCGCCCGGGCTCGACCTCAACGCCGTCGTCCTGGTCGCCGACGCACCCGGCCGGCTGCCACGCCAACTCGCCCAGTACGTCAAGGCGATCGACTCCGTGATCGACGTCTACCGGGTGCCCTGGGTACCCGCCTGGCGCATCGGCGACCTCACCGCCCCGCCACCACGGGAGAGCACGGCACTGGCCCGTCTCACCAGAAGGCATGTCTGAGCAGCGTCACCGAACGGATCGTCTGAGTGGCGTCACCGGACGGATCGTCTGAGCGGCGCCTGTCCACGATGACGCACACCAGGATCACCCGGATCACCACGTACGCCCCACGCCCTCGCGTACGCCCCACGGCCTCGCGTACGCCCCACGGCCTCGCGTACGCCCCACGGCCTCGCGTACGCCCCACGGCCTCGCGTACGACCACGACCCCACCAACGAGCCCATGCC
>NZ_VJZE01000900.1 GCF_009377205.1 Streptomyces phyllanthi | reverse complement strand
TTGACTTCCTCCCCCTCGTGAACGAGGGGGATTCCTACGGCTCGCGCCGTGGGGTTTTCTGCTTCATCGCCGACTGCCCGCCCGGAGTTCTCCGTTGAGGTCTTACACCAGCTCCACAGACAGACACCGCCAGCCCGGCGGCCAGAAGGTTCTTCGCCGCGTTCACGTCCCGGTCATGGGCCGTGCCGCAGTTGTCGCACGTCCAGGTGCGGACGTTCAGCGGCATCTCCGGCTGGAGGGTGCCGCAGTGGGAGCACAGCTTGGAGGAGGGGAAGAAGCGGTCGACCGCGACCACGTCCCGCCCGTACCAGTGGGCCTTGTACTCCAGCATGCTCCGGAACTGCGACCACGCGGCGTCACTGATGGCGCGGGCCAGGCTCCGGTTCTTGACCATGGTGCGTACGGTCAGATCCTCGATCACGAGCGTTTGGTTCTCACGCACGAGTCGAGTGGTCAGTCTGTGCAGCACATCGCGCCTGCGGTCGGCGATCCGGGCGTGGATCTTCGCGACCTTCTGGCGGGCCTTGCGCCGGTTGGCGCCCTCCCCTTTGGCCTTGCGGGACAACTCCCGCTGGGCCTTGGCCAGGCGCTCGCGGTCGCGGCGCTCGTGCCGCGGGTTGGTGATCTTCTCCCCGGTCGACAGGGTGAGCAGGTGGTCCAGGCCGACGTCGATGCCGACCGCCGCATCGGTGGCCGCGAGGGGCTTGACGGACGGGTCCTGGCACACCAGGGAAACGAACCAGCGACCCGCGCCATCCCGGCTGACGGTCACCGTGGTCGGCGATGCCCCGTCGGGCAGGGGACGCGACCAGACGATACTGAGCGGGTCGGCCATCTTCGCCAGCGTCAGGCGGCCGTCGCAAAAGCGGAACGCCGAAGAGGTGTACTCCGCGCTCGCCCGCGACTTCTTCCTCACCTTGAACCGCGGGTACTTGGCGCGTTTGGCGAAGAAGTTCGCGAAGGCTGTCTGCAGGTGCCGCAGTGCCTGCTGCAGCGGGACGGAGGAGACCTCGTTGAGGTAGGCCAGCTCTTCGGTCTTCTTCCACGCGGTCAGCATGGCCGAGGTCTGGTTGTAGTTGACCCGCTCCTGCCGCGCCCAGGCCTCGGTGCGGGCGGCGAGTGCCATGTTGTAGACCTTGCGCACGCATCCGAAGGTGCGCGACAGCTCGGCTGCCTGCGCATCGGTCGGATAGAAGCGGTACTTGAACGCCCGCTTCACGCGAGTGGCCATGACTCACAAACTATCATCACAACTTGTGGCCACATGCTCACCGTTGGCGATGGACGCCGGTCCGCCCGGAGGGCGAATCGGCTTTCCCTGCCCTGCTCCGCAGGAGTCCGTTTCCTCCCCCGCCTGAAGGCGGGGGTATCCACGGAGGAATCCCGATGAA
>NZ_VJZE01000008.1 GCF_009377205.1 Streptomyces phyllanthi | reverse complement strand
AGCTTGCCGAACTGACGCGGGCTCAGCCCGGTGAACGGGGCTATCCAGGAGGGCTCCGACGCCGTGATCACACCAGACACAGCAAGATCATCTCATCCGTGACCAGCAGTTACGGGACAGCCCTTAGGCAAAGTAGTGCCGGAAGCCGTACATCCCGACACCGTCCTCCGCGGGAAGGTCCTTGAAGAGCCTGTGCACCCGTCGGCGTTCCATCGGCTCCGTGTAGTACCCACTGGGACCACGCAGCAAATAGCCATCCTTCGTGGTCCCGTGCTTCTCCTCGTATCGCTCCATCGCTTCCCGCTCCGAGCGCGGCAGGGGAACCTCCCGGAAATCCCCTGTCTTGCGGTGCTTCAGCTTCGCCGGCTTGTGCGTGTTGGAGTGGATCTGCTCGTGCACTCGGTAGACGTCATACGCCACAACATGCCGACGGGGCCGGGGGCCGAGGAGCGGGCTACACGTATTCCTTCGAGCGTGGGGCGTAGCTGTAGTCGGCGAAGGGCCAGGCCTTGCGGAGCCAGTTGTCGACGATGTCGTACAGGGGTGCGTCGAGGTGGGCGTGGTCCTCACGTACCCAGGAGCGGACGACGGCGTGCAGGGGGCGGTTCGAGGGATAGATGTACACGCAGCCGATGACGTCGTCCTCGTCGTTCATCACGGAATAGGTGAACCCGGTTCGGGCGCGGAAGTCGGCCGCGTGCTGGACGAGATCATCCATGTTCTCATCGAGCGTCATCGAGACGGGCCAGCCGTATGTCTCGAATCCGGGGGTATGCCGGATGTGTTCCACGCTCGTGGTCCAAGCGTGGTAGTCGCGTTCGTTGTGTTCGGGGCGGATCGGGACCAAACGGAATGTCTCTGCGGTGCATCCGTCGGGCACATGGAAGTCCGCGGGCACGAATGGCGGGGCTGCCGGGGTACTGTTTGCGGCGGTCGTGTCCGCTGGCTGGTTCATCCGAAGACACCCCATCGTGAAGATTCTTACGGACGCTCAGACCTCTGGCCCATCCTTTACGGAGGGTGCTGAAGTCGGCGCCCAATTCAGGACGCCAGCATAGGGCACCCGGCCTGTTTCACCGCAGACTCACGCCGCTCACAGAGGGCGGGCGACTGCCCAGTCCCGGTTGAATTGACGCAGTGTCGACTCCAGGTACAGCGGTTCGATCGTTACCCCTCCCTGGGCATCCGCCCGTTCGATGGACATGTACGCCCAGATTCCCTCGCGTGAGATGTTGTCCCGGTGGCGTTCCAGCAGGATTGGCTCCTGACGGCTGACCAGCGGCACGTCGAGGTCGAGGATGCACACCGAGCTCACCAGTTCCTGTTCGACGGCGCGGAACTGCAGGAGTTCGTGGGTGAGTTCCACGGGCACGCCGCTGCGGATCACCAGGTCTCGGAACGACTCGACGGCGGGAAACCATAAGTCGCGTTCGCCGTACAGCAGGTACTGGTAGGGGCGGCCGGAGAGGAGGTTGGCGGAGACCACCTCGAAGAACGCGCCCGGTTCGCCGTCCTGGACGTCCGACTGGAACAGCCGGGTCATGATCCGCATGCGGGTAATGCACGCCTCCAGGCCGATCGCCTCCGCGTCGGTGACGAAGCCCACCGGCCCCCAGCCCTCGTTCTCCTCGACCAGGGCCCGGGCGACGTCGTCGATCTTCGCCTCGAGCCGACGACTGATCCTGGTGAACATGTCCAGATGCCGGCCGCTGAGGTCGCTCGACTCGACGACGGCCCGTCTGATCTGGGCCCGCAGCCCGACCGGGTCCTCGGGAGCCTGCAGCCGCGGCCGCTCCCCGAACACCACGTAGTCCAGGCTGACGTTGAAGAAATCGGCTATGCCGACGAGGGTGTCGAAACTCGGTCTGATCCGGCCGTGCAGGTAGTGGGAGATCGTCGCCTCGTTGACGCCCAGCGCGCGGGCCAACTTTTTCCTGTTCCCGGCTAGTGCCGCGCTGTCCAGCAGACTGCGCAGAGATGCCTCGAAGACAACAGGTCGCGGTTCACGGGTCATGGTCGCTACCTCAGCGCAGGACGATTGCCGCTTTCCTCGGGTTCCGTTTTATTCACACTAACGGTTGCCGTCTCTGCGGTACAGAAGGCATTTGATGATCCGTGGGATCCGCTCGTACCGTGAAACCACGATGGGCCGTGGAGGTGGAAATGATCAGTCCCGGGGGCCGCCGCTTACTGCGATCGCGGAATCTGCGGCGCCGGCTCGCCGTAGCCGCTGCCGCACTGGTCATGGCACTACCCCTGCTGATCCAGCCGGAACTGTGGCAATACCTCACGGCCGCACTTCTCGTGCATGAGCTCATGCTGCGCCTGGCCGGCGGCGAGAGCCGGACAACGGAATCACCGAATCCGGCACAACTGCCGCATCCGCAAAGGGGAGAACACAGTGACGCCACCAGTCATCCTTCCGAATCTGACTCAGTACGAGCATCTGGGTATCGAATGTGAGTTCAATCTGGCCGACGGTCACGCCCATCAGTTCCAGGACCCCGCGCAGCAGCTCATAGTCCGTCAGTTGCCGTCGCTCTTCGCGGAGAGCGAGAGGCGGCCGCTGCGGGATCTCGAGGAGGAATTCCGGCTCGCCTTCTACGGGCTGGCCGGTCAGCCGACCGCCGCCGACCGGCGGCGGACACTGCTGTGCCAGTCGGCGTCCCAGTCCATCGACCTGGTCGCGGCCTTCCTCAGTGCTCAAGGGACGCAGGTCGGGCTGCTGCGTCCCTGTTTCGACAACCTGCCCGGGATTCTGCGGCGGCGCGGGGCCCTGCTGCGTCCGGTCGCGGAGCACGATCTGACCGGGCCCGGTCTGGAACGGCTGCTCGGAGAGGGAGGATTGGGGGCGTTATTTGTGACCCTGCCCAACAACCCCACCGGGTTCACACTGACCGAGCCCGAGTTCGCCCGCCTCGTACAGCGGTGCGCCACGGCCGGCACTCTCCTGGTCATCGACTGGACCTTCCGCTTCCACACCGGCTGCGAGCGGTGGGACCAGTACGCGGTCCTGGAGAACTCCGGTGTCTCCTACCTGTGCGTCGAGGACACCGGGAAGACCTGGCCGACCCTGGACATGAAGTGCAGCATCCTGGCCGCCAGCGAGGACCTCTACGGCCCCCTGTACGAGCTGCACAACGATCTGCTGCTCAACGTCAGCCCGTTCGTCCTGCGCCTGGTGACCCGCTATCTGCAGGACTCCGCCGAGCGCGGTCTGGAGGCGACGGTGCGCTGGCTGGTCCGCGAGAACCGGGCTGTCCTGCGCCGTGGGCTGCGGGGCACTGTGCTGGCACCCGCCGGGCCGGTGGCGACGATCAGCGTCGAGTGGATGCGCATCGGTTCTCCCGTGCTCAGCGCCCTCGACGTGGTGGGGCTCCTCGCGGACGCGGGGGTCGGGATTCTGCCCGGCGATCACTTCCACTGGGAGGACCCGCAGACCGGTTCCCGCTACGTACGCTTCGCACTCGCCCGCGATCCGGCCGTGTTCGCCGCCGCCTGTGCCCGGGCGAGGGCCGCACTGGTTGCTGCTGCGCTGCCGCGCCGGGAAGGTGCGGCATGAGGATCGTGTACCTGGACGAGCCGACGTACCTGCCCGAGGTCTGGCGTCGCAGATTCGCCGGACTGGGCGACTTCGAGGTCTTCCGTGACCGGCCCGACCGCAGGACCGCCGCCGCCAGGCTCAGCGGTGCCGACGCGGCCATCGTGGAGTGGACGCATCTCGACGCCGAGCTACTGGCCGGAGTGGACCGGCTGCGCTACCTCACCCTGGTGACCAGCAGCTTCGACAGTGTGGACTTGGCGGCGGCGCGGGAGCGCGGGATCACCGTGGCCCACTGCCCCGACTACTCCTGCCAGGCGGTGGCCGAGCACACGTTCGCCCTGCTGCTCGCGGTCGGTCGTCGGCTTCTGCCGGCGGATCGTGCGGTCCGCCGGGGCGCGAGCCACCTCTACCCACCCTTTCTCGGTCGGCAGCTCAGCGGCCTGACGCTGGGAGTGCTGGGGACGGGACGCATCGCCACCGCCGTCGCCCGGATCGCCGCCGGGTTCGGCATGCAGGTGATCGGCACCAACCGGACCCGCACCACCGCCTCCGGCATCACGGCCGTCCCCTTGGAGGACCTGCTGCGTCGCAGTGACGTCCTGTCGCTGCACGTTCCTCTGACCCCGGCCACCCAGCGCATCCTCACTGCTGAACGGCTGGCCATGCTGCGGCCCACGGCAGTCCTGGTCAACACCTGCCGGGGCTCACTCGTCGACCAGCCGGCCCTGGCCCGCATGCTCGCCGACGGCCGACTCGCGGGTGCCGCGCTGGACGACCTGGTGGACGACGGCGCCGAAGTGCTGCGCGGACTCAGCAATGTCGTGCTCAGCCCAGGCATCGCCTGGTACACCGACGCCGCCCGCACCGCCAACCTTGCCGAAATCCACCACAACCTGACCACGTACCTCACGGGCAGACCGGCCAACGTACTGACGACGCCCGGCGGATGACGCGCGGACGGCGAACCCGGGCCCAGGCACTCAGTCGATGTCCCGTCACAGACCCGCTCGCCGCCCTCGCCACCGCCGAAGACGTCACCGCCTCGCGTCCTCGGACGGCGGGAGTGCCGACGTCGGCCAGGAGCCCGCTGCGCTGCCGGCCGCCGACCGGGACACGGACGAGCAGGACCGGCGGGTGCACCCGTTCGTACTCCTCGGAAGGAGGCACGGACCAGCGGGTGCGCCGCATCGGCTTCTCGATGCCGTCGGTGTCCTTCTCCTTCCGCATGAAGAACCGCGTGTACTTGTCGAACTCGCGGCGATGAGGACGGCTTCCTCGGTGCAGTTGTCGTCCTCGATGAACTGCAGCGGCACACCGTCGCCCGGGCCGGGTGGTCGGCGGCGTGCGGCTCGGTCGCCGCCTGGTCGTGCCGGTGGTCATGGTCGTCGGCGTGTGTGGCGGCCGACGCGGTCGCGGGCCGTGCCTCGTCCCACGTGGCGGCGGGTGCGGTGCGGGCGGTGCGGATCGAGTTCTGCAGGGCGAGGCTGGCGACCCGGGCCCGCTCGTACCAGGTCGCCGCGCGCGGTGGCTTGCCGTCGGTGCCGGCGATCCACCAGCGGGCGGGCCAGGGCTTGGTCGGCGACGTAGTCGTCCAGGCCGCGCGCGAACGCGCGGCCGCGCAAGGTCTCGCCAAGGTGCCGGCGGGCCTCGGCTAGGACATGACGGCGGGCGAAGGCACGGCGCACGGTGAAGACGACGGCGGCGGCGTCGACGGCAGCGAGTGCGGTGTCCACCAGCGGGCGCACCGAGTCCGGATCGCGGACGCACGCCACCACGTCCGCAGCTGCTCCAGAGTGCGAGCGGTCTTCTTATCCGGTGTCCTGCGCCGCCTGCCACGCCAGTCCGTGCCGGGCGTGCTCGCCGGGCAGGCGGCCGTAGTCGCGGACGTACTTATCGGTGATGCCCTCCAGCGCCGCCTCGCTCCTGGCGGCAGGTGGGGGACCAGTCGATCAGCTCCTGGTCGACCCCGGCTATCTGCATCACCGGACACAGACCCGGCGTCACCTCCCGCGGCACGGTCGCCAGCCCTCAGGGAAAGACCTCCACCCTCGCCCTGCTCGCCGCCAGCACCCAGCGCCGTGGCCGCTGTCTCGCCTCCAACAAGGACATCGCCCGCGACGCCGCTTCCCTGGCCGTGTGCAGTGCAAGACGGCCCACGCAACGGCCTGCGCCGCCCTCGGCCACCACTACGCCCGTTGCCTCAACAGCCCCCGCCAGCCCGCCTGGAAGACCGGCCGGGCTCTCGGCATCACCCGCCCGTGCACGTCGGCGAGCACGAGATCAACTGCAGGACGCTGTCCTACACCGTGCTGCGCACCGTGACCCGCTTCTGCTACTACGCCGACAGCGCCCTGGCCCGCCACCACGTCCCGCCCCTGCGCCGGCTGGCAGCAAGGCGATTCCGCCCAGGCCATCTACGGCTGGCGCGGGCCTGCGATGTGATGACGCGCCGTCCTCGCCGCGATCGATCAGCTCACCGACGAGAAGGACGCTGACGTCACCGTCTCCACGGCGCATACGGCGAAGGGCCGCGAATGGCCCACGGTCGAAATCGCCCACGACTTTCCCCCGCCGAAAGACACCGGTCAACACGACGCCCAAGGCCGCCCCATCCCTGAACCGGTCAATGACACCGACGCCCGCCTCGCCTACGTCGCTGTCACCCGCGGCCGCCACCACCTCGACCTTGGCGGCCTGTCATGGATCGACACTCACCTGCCCAGCCCCCGTGCGGCCTGAGCAGTGTGCCAGGGCCAGGCCATGCTCCTGTTGTTGTGGATGCGCGCCTGCGCGTGCTCGCATCACGGTGCAGCGGCATGACCACCTCCTTCGGATCGGCGGCGTGCATGGCAACAAGGGCGGCTGTGTCAGAGAAATGGTGAGTAACATCCATCGCAAACAGCACAGCCGTTTACCCGTGAAGGGGAACTGCCATGACCGAAACGCCATTGCAGACAACTGATCTCAAGGCGCAGTACACCGCCCAGGTCGCCGCCGACCTCGAGCGTAACGCCAAGGAGCAGGAGCGTCTCCGTGGAGAGATCGATGCCCTGCAGGAGCAGCTCCAGTCGCTGCAGCACGACCACACCGTGCTGGTGAACATGCAGCAGGCACTGGGAGGTGTGGGCACACCAGAGCCTGCTTCCACGACCGAAAATGTGGAAGCGCCTTCCGTTCCCCGGCAGAAGAACGCCACCGAGCCTGATGCCGGCAAGCGAACCCGGGTGAAGAAGACCACTCCCCCACGAGGCAGCAAGCCGGCCAAGAAGTCCGCGGCCAAGGTTGAGTCCACGAAGGCAGACAAACCCACCCTGGTCGAACTCATCCGCCGCCACCTCACCGAACAGAGCGAACCGCGCTCCGCCGCGGAGGTTGCTGCCGCGCTCAGCCAGGCTCATCCCGACCGCCGTATCCAGACCAACGTTGTGCGCACCACCCTCGAAGGACTCGTCGCCAAGAGCCATGCCCAGCGCACCAAGCAAGGTCCGTCCGTCTACTACACAGCCCCGGACACACCGACCGCACGGCACCAGGCCGAAACACAGCCCGTGCAAGCCAACAGCTGAGGCCGGGCTCCCCACTTCTCCCTCAGGAGGGGGCCGACGCTGTGCGGCCGTGAAACAGGCACTGGGCGCCTGTCCGAGGTGCTCATCGACAGGTGCTCCGGCGGCCGGGTTCCGCGCGCCATGATGAGGGTCCCCGGCGGCCATCGCTTTCGGCGGTTCACTCCTCCATCGAAAGCCTTTCACGCAGTTGCGAAAGGGTGCGGGCCAGGAGGCGGGAGACGTGCATCTGCGAGATGCCGACTTCCTGGGCGATCTGGGACTGGGGCATGTTGCCGAAGAAACGCAGCAGCAGGATCCGCTTCTCCCGGGGCGGCAGGTCCTCGAGCAGTGGCTTGAGCGACTCCCGGTACTCGACGCCCTCCAGTGCTTCTTCCTCCGCACCCAGGGTGTCCGCCACCGCGGGGACTCGTCGTCCGTGGCGGGGACGTCCAGGAAGAGCGTTGAGTAGGTGTTGGCGGACTCCAGACCTTCCAGGACCTCCTCCTCCAGGGCCCGCTGGCGAGCCGTGAACGCACCCCACCTCGTCGCCCTCGTCCGCGCCGGAGCCCGCTTCGAGCGCCGCCACCTCGTCGAACGCCCCGAGAGCCACGCAGTCTGAACGCTCCTCGATTCATCCACAGATCCTGACTACAACTCCCCCGCGCGCCGCCCTGGGCAGCAGGGTCGGCGCGTCGGGCCGATGAGTCTGCCGGTTGCCTGAAGTCTTCCTTGTGACAGGCCCGCCCCGCCGGCGGATCAGGAAGCGGCGGGACCCGGTGTCTGGAGGAGAGAGGGAGACCAGGATGCCCAATGCGATTCGGCTGTACATGTCGATGTCGCTCGACGGCTACATCGCCGGGCCGGAGGATCGGCCAGGTCAGGAACTCGGACGCGACGGCGGACGGCTTTTCAACTGGCTCGACGATCGGCAGTCCGACGGTCCGAGCGGCCAGGTTTACCGCGAGGCCCTGGCGTCCGGCGCGGTGATTTCCGGCCGTCGGACCTTCGAACTCGCCGGGCGTTGGCAGGGCGACCATCACGACGGTGTGCCGATCTTCGTCCTCACCCACCATGTGGATGACGGGGACGTGCCACCCGGCCACGCGCGCTTCGTCACCGACGTCGAGGACTGCGCCCGCCAGGCTCGCGCGGCCGCCGGGGACCGGCCGGTCATGGTCCATGGGGCGGGGGCGGCCCAAGCGCTTCTCCGAGCCGGGCAGATGGACGAGATGGAGATCCACCTGGTGCAGGTCCTCCTCGGTGGCGGTCGACGACTGTTCGACCACCTCGGTGGTGATCACATCGAACTCGACCTCGTCCGACGGCTCGAGGATCGAGACGTCACGCACCTCCGCTACCGGGTGCGCCGACCCGGGGAGGCCGCGTGAAGACGCTCTTCGTCGCCTACCGCGTCACCGATCTGGATCGCTCGCTCCGTTTCTACACCGCCTTGGGCTACGGCGAGCTGGGCAGGGTCGAGGTCGGCGACGGGAGTCGCCTCGTGATCCTCAAGTTCCCCGGCGAACCGGCGGCTTCGCTCGAACTGGTCCACCGTCCCGCCGACGGACCGGTCGACGTGGGCAGCGGAATCGACCACCTCGCGATCCAGGTGGACACGCTGACTGTCACCCTGAAGACGCTGGCCGAAGCCGGCCTGGAGCCGGAGCCTGTCCAGTATCCGGGCGGCCCTCACGGCCCGAAGACGTCGTGGCTCACGGACCCGGACGGTTACCGGATCGAGCTGGTGGAGTGGCCGTTCGGACATCCCGACGGCATCACCGCAGCAGACTTCTCCTGAGGTGGTCACGGTAAGCGGGGTGGCGACGCTCCCCTCGGCGCGGCCGCAGCGCAACGCGCAACGTCATCCCCACCCCACCCACAGCTCTTGATGATTGCTCCCCGTGAAGCGCTACTGCCCCAGCAGCCTCACGATGAGTCGCCACCGAAGCGCCACCAAAACGACTCTATTGGACAGAGCGCTCCTTCAGGCGTGTCCCGTCTGGTGAGATTCGTCATTGGCAGCCGTCTCGCCGGAGGCCAGAGCAGCAGCAAGAGCGGCGGTGGGTGGGGCGTCCTCGATCCGTTCCGGTTCGGCTGCTTCGTGGTAGGCAACGAATCGGACACCTTCAGGTTGGAGGCGGTTGAAGTAGTAGCAGCCGCTGTTCGATCCGAACGCTGCCGGGTGCATCACGATCAGCGGAGCGAAGGGGAGTGCGCTGCCGGCTTCGCGTGAGAGGAGGTACAGCCCGTCTTCCTCCATGGCCACGCTGATCGGGATCTGTTCCTGTCTGCAGGGTGCGTTGGGACCCATGGCCAGGTCCACATCATGGTGAAACACCCTGTTTCTGATCCGGGCGGCGCCGGCGCGCACGAGAGGAAAGTCCTGCCAGCCGGCGCCGATCAGGTTGCGCAGAGTGTGGACGTGACCGGTCAGGATGTCGAGCTGCTCTTTGAGTGACGCGGCGGTTGTCGTACCTGAGTGGCCGCTCCAGGCATTGCGCCGTTGGATCACCTCTCCGAACAGGTTCGTGAGGTCGGTGCTGAGGAGGGTGTCCAGGAAATCTGGTGGTGCGTCGGCAAAGGCTGCTCGTGCTCGCGCCTGCTCGTCGGTGTCGGTTCCGGTCAGCGCGGTGCGATATCTCTTGTTGAGCCGTTGCAGGATGATGTGCCAGACACCGAGGGTGGCCCGCTCGGGGGTGAGTCCCACGGAGCTGATTTGCTCGGCGAGTGCGGGAAGTTCCTGCTCAAGCCGTGAACGGTCCTGGAGCAGGGCTGACACGCTGACTGTGGCGTGGAATTGGATGGTGGCTTCCCAGAAGTGGAACATCTGGTCGCGGCGGGCGTGCAGGTTGCTGTCGCCTTTGGACTCGTAGGCCCAGAGGGCGCTGGCCATTGGGAAGGGCAGGCTGGCCGCCCATTGAGCGAGATCTGCCGACGGAATGAGACTGCTGGCTTCGCGGTAGATGTCGGATCTCTTTTTGGGGTCGTTCCAGAGTTCCCGGTGCGAGTCGACCAGGTGACGGCGGGCTGCGACCAGCGCCCGTTCCGCGCGGGCCATTTCCCGCTGGACGGGGAGGTCCGGCAGGGCGACGAGAAGATCGTCAGCCATGCGCCAGGCCTGGTTGAGGTTGACGGCGCGGGGACTGACGTAGCTGTCCCCGCCGGAGCCGACGGCTGTCGAGCGCAGGTGCCGACCGAGAGGGGAATTGAGCCACCCCGCCAGGTATTCGGCGTCCGTGTGCGCGTTCCTGGGCCGGATCACGAGCACGCGGTTGTCGGGAGCGACTTCTCCAGGGTCCCCAGTCACCGCGTCCAGGTGCGGTTCGATGGGGACGACGAGAGCCTGCTCCCCGGTCACGGCCGACAGCATGGCGGCGCGCTCGGCGGCCTTGGCCGAGGGGATGTAGCAGAGGTGCTCGGTAAGCTCGGTGAGACGGGCGGTCTTCCAGCCGAGCTGGGTGAGGGCTCGCAGCGCACGCGGGGTTCGGTCGGTGGTGAAGACGCGGTCCACGTCGAACCGTGTGAGCGGTGGTTTGGCCTCGTCTGTCACGGTCGGTGGCACGGTGGCGTACCGAGTGTCGCGCCACGCTTCGGTGGTGGAGGTCGCCGGCAGGAGCATGGTCAGGCGCGGGACATCCCCCGGCTCGCGCCTGCTGGTGACCGCGGTGGCGTGGTGGGTGACGCTGACCTGCCGAAAGGACAGATCCTTTGCTGCGGCTGTTCGGCTGTAGGCCGTCGGCTTTGAATGCCTCAGGCTGCGGGACAGTTCGTCGAGAGCCGCCTCGCTGATCGTGCGGCGTTCGAGTCGACGGGCGTCCCCGTCCTGATAGAAGCCGCGGAGGTCAATGAACTGCACCTTGCGTCGACGTGCCGCGGGCTTGCGGTTGGAGAAGACCAGGGCGTATAGCCGCATTCCGGTGCTGGTGCTGAGCCCTTCGGGCAGTACGACCACGGCGTCCAGGAGATCCTGGTCGAGCAGCCAGGCACGGACAGCGCTGCCGCCCGCGTCGTACAGCGGTCCGGTGGTGGTGAACATGATGCCCCGGCCGCCGCCATCCGCCGGATCCCGAAGCTTGCTGACCAAGATCTGGGCGAACAGGAGCGAAGCGTCTTCGGGCTGTGGAAGCCCGGCGGGGTAGCGGCCTTCCGGTCGGTCTGCCTCGACTGCGCATTCCTCGTAGCTGTTCCGCCAGGACAGGTTGTACGGAATCTCGGCCACCGTGTAGTCGAATCGGCGGTCGGGGAAGGCGTCCTGTGTGAGCGAGTCAGCCTGGCTGAACCTGGAGTCGGCGCCCAGGAGAAAGGCGTGGGCACGGGCACGCCGGACAGTCGCCGCGTTGATGTCCTGGCCGTTGACGGTGACAGCCGTTCCGGTCTGCTCGGCCAGCGCCTGCGCCGCGTCCAGCGCCAGAGTGGCGGAACCGCACGCTGGATCGTAGAGATGTGCCGCCTCCGTGCGGCTCTCGTGCGCGTACGCCGTCAGGGCGGTTCTGGCAACCTCGACGAGCGAGGCCGACGTGGTGAACTCGCCACGGTGGTCCGAGGGCAGGTAGGGGCGGAGCAGAAGACGGGCGTAGTGACGCAGCTGGGTCGGTGTGTAGCTGTTCAGTGCCTGTTGCTCACCATCTAGCAATGAGTCCAACTCAGAGGTTCTGCGCCGTGCGTTTGCCGCGGCACGCTGAAGGTCTTCGAGTTCTGGTGCAGGCAGGCCCGTAGTCCGGGCTCGCCATTCAACGGCATTCCACAGCAGCACGTCGGCCATCTCGCCGGCATCCATGTGTCCCCGGAGGGAGTCCAGGAGAGACCAGAGGAGCTGGTCGACCGTCCGTCGTTCGTTCGTCATGTGGAGCCCCCCGGGGTGGTCGAGTGCATCCCCGGCTGACCGGGGTCTGCCCTCTGACAGTGAACGTCGGCATTCAGCGTGAGGGGATCAACTTACTACTGAGGTTTTCGAACCAGGGTGACGGCGATCTCGCTGGTGGGTGTATCCCGGTGTCATGCGGTATCCCGATGGGGGGTGGCCTGACCGCGACGCAGCGGGCCCGGGGGGCAAGTGCGGTTCGAGGCTGCCGAGTTATTTGCGCAAGGTGACACCGCCGCAGGTCGCGCGGCGGTTACGTGTCTGGCGAAAGTCCGCCTATGCCTGGCATGCCCGCTGGCGGGAGGACGGCGTTGAGGGGCTGCGGTCCAAGGGGCCGTCCGGGCGTCCGTCACGGATGAAGCCTGAGTGGCGGGTCTGGCCGGCGGCGGAGCTGGAGAAGGGACCGGCCGCGCACAGCTGGACGGAGGACCAGCGCTGGACGCCGGCCCGTGTGGCCACCGTGGTCGCCCGGCGGTTCCACGTGCGTTTCAGCCCGGTCCAGACCTGGCGCATCCTGCGCGAGATGGGGTGGACGGTGCAGGTGCCGGTGCGGCGGGCTGCCGAACGCGACGAGGAGGCCGTGGCCACGTGGTTGAAGGAGACGTGGCCACGGGTGGAAAGACGGTGAGGGACCGGGACGCCTGGCTGTGCTTCGCGGACGAGGCAGGGCAGCTGCTGCGGCCGCCGAAGGCGTGTACCTGGTCCCGCCGTGGCCGTCCGTCTCTAGTCAGGGTCCGCGCGGCCGGCTCGGGCCGCATCTCCCTGGCGGGCCCGGTCTGTCAAAAGGTCGACCGGCGCACCCGGCTGGTCCTCCGGATGATGGTGCACCGCGGCCGCAAGGGAGAGAAGAAGGGCTTTCGGGAGAAGGACTTCGCCTCGTTGCTGGACGCCGCCCATCAGCAGCTCGGCGGCAACATCGTGCTGGTGTGGGACGACTACAACCACCACGTTGACGCCGCCATGCGCGAGCTGATCGGGAAGCGGCCGTGGCTGACGCTCTTCCGCTTCCCGACCTGCACCCCCGACCTCAACCTGGCCGAGGGTGTGTGGGCCCACCTGAAGAAGAGCCTGGGCAACCTCGCCCCGTGCAGCATCGATGACCTCGACGGGCTCGTCCGCACCCGCCTCAAACGGATGCAGTACCGGCCCGACCTGCTCGACGGGTTCATCGCCGAGACCGGACTGATCACGACGCCGCCATGACGTCACCCCGAACCGAAACCTCAGTAGCCGTGAGCGCGGGCCACTCACGGATCTCCTGCCAGCTGACGCTGCTACCTGCCACTGTTCGACTATTCGACGTCCGACGGGACAGAGGTGGCCTGGTGGTAGTACATCCGCCAGCCCGAACCCTCACTCTGCTTGCGCCAGAGCGAGCTGCGGCGTGCCCGCTGACCATAGATCGTGGTCTCGTAGGTCAGGTTTACCAACTCGGGAGCCAGTACGCCCCCCGTCGGCGGCCACGCGCAGCTCTGTGCTCGGCCAGGTGCTGGGCGCGTCGCTGGAACGCGGCGACGATGCCGGCCGAGAAGAGCGGAGGGTGCGGCCGAGGCCGGCGTAGGCGCGGGCCAGTTCGAACCGGTCGCTCGAGGTGTGGGGGAGCACGAGCGGGTTGGCGGGCACAACGGGGCCTGTGCCCGTCGCGCCCGCCGGTCTCAGCCGGATCAGGGGCAGTTGCTGATGATGTCTCCTGGATCAGCAGTGCACTCATCGGTGCCCGATCCCTGAGCGCCGTCGACCACGTCGTTGCCGGAGATGCCGTCGACCGCTCTGATGGTGTCGCTGCCGGTGCCACCGAACAGCCTGTTCGCCAGCGCGTTGCCGTAGAGGAAGTCGCCGGCCTGTCCGCCGCGGATGTTCTCCACGGTGGCGTTCACGTTGTCCCCTTCAATCACCGCGCCGTCGTCGGCGCGACCGTCCGGGGACACGGCGACCGGGGTGTTCCGGGCGGAGTAGGACATCGTGTCGATATCCGCTCCGCCGCGGAATTCGTCGGCTCCGTCCGCGGAGGTGGACTCGGCGATCGACTGGTCGTCGCCAGCGCCACCGATGACCAGGTCGTTGCCCAGGCCGCCGACCATGACGTCGGCCTCGGCCTGCCCGTTCAGGATGTCGTTGCCCGGTCCCCCGAAAAGGGTGTCGGCGCCGTCACTGCCGAAGAGGCTGACGTCGCCGGCCCCGGCGCGGGCGCGCAGGGTGTCGTTCCCCGGGCCGCCGACCAACTGGCTGCTGCCACCGGCCCCGCTGGTGATGGTGTCGTTGCCCTCGTTGCCGCGGATGTCCTCGAAGGTGTTGGACGGGCTTCCGGTCAGTGTGTCGCCCGCGCTGCCGCCCTCGAGCAACTCCACGTCGGGGTTGGTGGTGTCGCCCTCGCCGGGCGCCCCGTCGTCGGCCACCGAGTCCACGGTGACGGTCACTGGCGTCGTCCGGGCGCTGTAGTCCACCAGGTCCCTTCCGGGCCCGCCGGAGACATTGTCGGCACCGTCGACAGCGGCATCGACGACGATCAGGTCGTCGCCCGCGCCACCGTTGAAGGTGTCGTTGCCCGGGCCGAGGCAGACGATGTCCGCTTCACCGAGCCCGAACACGACATCGTTGCCGGCGTCAGCGAAGATCACATCTGCGTTGTCTGTGCCTGTGAGGGTGTCACTGCCCGGCGTGCCGACGATGTTGGCCTCATAGCCGTTGCAAGTCGGGGCCGCGGTCACACCGCTCGCGGCGTGCGCCTGTCCGGTGGACAGCGCGATCGCCGTACCCACCGCCACTGCTGTCACTACGGCCTGTAACCCTCTGCGTGTTGACGTTGCCATGCTGTTCCTTCCGTACGAATACCTGCCGGTAATGGCTGATGAGCCGTGATTCAGCATGGGCGTGGGCAGCAAGGGGCGCATGGGGGAAGATCCCCCAAATACGTTGTCAGCGTGCGTACCCCGCCGTGGCCGTGCGATCTCCACTGGTAACCGGGGGTGTGCCCCTGCCCGGCGCTGACCTTCGATGTCACAGGTCGGCGAGTCACGTTACTGACGTTGTTGCCGTGATGTCGTCAAGGTGAGGCCGGTCTCGGAGAGACATCCATCGACGAGGTTGCTGCGGTACTGGATCTGGCGGAGACCGTGCCGAAGCACGCTCATGAGGTGGTCAGGGTCGGTGAATGCGGTGTTGGCCTGGCTGCTGCGTCGCAGCAGTGACCAAATGCCCTCGACGGGGTTGAGGTCGGGTGCGTAGGACGGCAGGAAGTAGCAGGTGATCCAGTCGTGGGTGTCGATGAACTCCCGCAGCCGGCGGTCTCTGTGCACGTTCAGGTTGTCCCATACGAGCACGATCGGTGCGCCGAGTTGCTGGTGGGCGGCGATGAGCAGGTCGCGGTAGTCGGTCCAGGTGAAACTGCGTCTGCCGCCCCGCTTGCGGTCGACGTGCCGTTTGGGCCGGTAGATCAGGCGTGAACGTTCGCCGTGCTTGTAGCAGGCCAGAGCGGCGATGGAGAAGCGGCGCTGGGAGCGTCCGCGGACCCGGATGACGGGTGTGTGTCCGCGCCTGGCCCAGGTGCGGACACACCCCTGTGGTCCGCCTGCGGGGCCGCTCCCGCCGCCGTTATCGGTGGCCGCCCTGGCCTGCTACAAGACCGGCGAAGCCTCACGGCTGATCTACCGGCCCTGCCCAGACGCCCGGCCCGATGGATGCAAGAGCTTCTCCTGGAAGGACTACCGCGGCCTGATCCAGACCGCCCATCAGCAGCTCGGCGGCCCGATCGTCCTCATCTGGGACAACCTCAACGTCCACCTCACCGCCGGCATGCGGCAGTTCATCGCCGGACGGGACTGGCTCACCGTCTACCAGCTGCCGCCCACGCACCCAACCTCAACTCCGTCGAGGGCATCTGGTCCCTGCTGCGACGCGGCTGGCTGTCCAACACCGCCTTCACCACACCCGAGCACCTGATCCAGAGCATCCGTCGCGGCCTGAGAGCGATCCAGTACCGCCCTGACCTGATCAACGGATGCCTTGCCGGAACCGGGCTATCACTCACACCCACGACAACCCGAGTTCAAGCTCAGTAGCCGCGCTCCACCTGAACCAGCGGCTTCACCGACGGCGAAGGCCCTCAGCTGTCGAGGAAAGGCCACCAGCGCCGCACGCCGTCGGCCTGAATGCAGGGAGCATCCACCGGGCGGGATTAAGAGCCAGGCACTCCGGTTCTCGGGAGAGCGTCGTCATCACTGCTGGGCTGCTCGGCGAGATAGTGCTGCAGGCCGATGTGACGGAACTGATAGACCGTGCCGACTTGGCGCAGTATGCCACGATCGTGTGCGTCCTGGAGAAACACCATCAATGACCACGGGACATGGTTCCGCATCGCCAGACAGGCCGCTGTTACGGCGAACTGCGGCCATGCCGTCTCCCTGAATCCAACATAGAACCCGCGCGCCAGTCCCATAGTGAGCCCAACGGCCAGCCCGCCGCCGAAGCCTAACGCCGGTATGACCCAGAAACTACTATTCAGCCCCATCATGAAAACGCCCCAGGCCCCGAACCCCAGGACGTATAGCAGCATGATCTGGAAAAAGATCCTGCGATCTTGCGTGACCAACTTCCCCGGCCCGACCCGGACGGCAAGATCCGCTCGCTCGAGCGTCAGCCTTCTATTGAACCGATTCCAGAGTATGGCCGCGGCGATCAGGCCGGCCCACTGGGCGGCGCGCGCGCCGACGAACTGGACCACAGCGAACGCTGTCACGAACGCTGCTGTGATCCCGAAGTTTAGGGCGGTTTGGAACCGGGAGCTCGGGTACACGACGGCGGCCGCTTTGCTGAGGCCGATGGCTGAAGCGAACCCGCATATGAGGAAGGCGGCCAGCATGCCGGCGAGCCCCCAGCCGAGCCCAGAGCTGAGACCGGCAACAAGACCGACAGTGACGGCGCCGATGAGAGCGGTCGCCAACTCTGCGGTGTTTTCTCGCTGCTCTGCAGGCGCCGCCGAGCCGAGTTCCCACCAGGCCAAATCGGTACTGCCACCGCGATGGGCTTCCAGGTGCCGGGCAAGGACGGCGAGCGTGTGACGAGCTTGCTGCACGGACCAGCGGGACCGCTTGCTGTGCCCGTCCCGGACGTCGTAGACGGCTGTAATGAAGCGGCTGAAGAGATGGCGCTCCAGCTCGTCGCGTGTGCGCAAGAGCGTGGTGTCGCACAGCTCGTCCGGGTGCGGAGCCGGCCCGGTCGCGCCGACTCTGGGCGGCGGGGCGTAGATGGTGCGCGCGAGGAACAGGCCCAGCGGCGTGCTCAACGCCTGACCGACGGGAGTATCGCTCCCCAGACGGGCGATGACCGCATCCCATCGCTCGGCATGGGGAAGACCGCTGCGCAGGTAGTCGGCAGCCGGGCCAGGGGTGAGCGGTACCAACTGGATGCCAGCGGCACCATCGAGCCGCCTGGCATCCGGCCCGTTCAGGGCAGCGCGATAAGCGTCGGTGCGGCTCGCCAGGACCAAAGGCTGCGTCCGCCAGGCTTTGTTGATCTCGTGCAGGGCCACAGCGTGCAGGGCGGGTGGAATCTCATCGAATCCGTCCAGGAGCGGCAGAATAAGTCCGCGCTCCACCAGGGCCTGGGCCCGGTCGATCTCCTGCGACTCCGCGGAGGCAGGACGCCTGAGGCCTACGTTGCGGTTGCGGCACAGTTGCTCGGCCATCCACGCTTTCAGACCGCCCTCGTGAGGGTTCCAGGACGCGAGAGAAAACAGCACCGGCACCGGGCCGCCGCTCCCCGGCCGCGCCAGTTCCTGCAGCAGACGGATCAGCAACACACTCTTGCCGGATCCGGGCTCGCCCAGAACCACCAAGCGGCGAGTGGGCACCCGCCGAGTGAAGACCTCGCCAATCTGCGTGTAGGTACCCTCCAACCCAGCCGCGTCCACCGGCCACGCGCCCGCATCACCGGGTGGGCCACCGGGCAGACCACGGGCAGTCGTGACCAAGTCCGCCCAGCCTTCCACCAGTCCGGACTCCGCGGGACGCCAAGCGACCGGCAACGCAGAGGACTCGCGCACTTCACGCCGGGCGGCCTCGGCGCTCCACTCCCGCTGAACGTCTGCTGCCAGCTCCTTCGCAACCACGTCCAGGCCTTTCGCGGCCTCGGCGCGGTTCGCACGGAAGGTAGCCACGCCCAGAACGAACG
Source organism: Streptomyces phyllanthi (assembly GCF_009377205.1). Classification (GTDB taxonomy): domain Bacteria; phylum Actinomycetota; class Actinomycetes; order Streptomycetales; family Streptomycetaceae; genus Streptomyces; species Streptomyces phyllanthi. The sequence continues at coordinate 46,801 of NZ_VJZE01000008.1, read as the reverse complement.
ACGCAGCGGCCACAACCATCCCGAATACGGCCGAAACTGTCTCCAGATTGAGGTACTCCAACCCCACCACTAGCACCCCCGTGTACGCACAGTAAGTCATCATGCCGCACCTATGCCGACAAGGACACCATTCACGACGAATCCGCCCGCCCGGCCGGCCACCGCGAAGTGACGATTTGCATGCCAGCATCAGACACAGGCTCTGAGCTTGTCGTTTAACGTCCTGGCCTGCGACTGCGGGGGCAGCAGTGTGGTCAGTTGCGTCGAAGGCGCGATACCAGTGCTTGGGAGGGCGTGCAGAGCCAGTTCACGATGGTGCTGGTCACGGCGAGGTAGTGGATGCTGACTTGGCCGTGTTCCTTGTCTATTGGGGCCGGTGCGCCATCGCGGTAGATCCAGCGCATGTAGCGGTTGCGCAGGTAAGCCCCGGCCACAAGGAGGACCGGGGAGGCGACGATGGCCGCCAGTGCCGCTCCGGCCCTGACGGCCATCACCTTGGCAGTCTCATCGATGACCATGGCCTCAGTGTCCTCGGCGGGTGCTGTGTCCACTAGGTGGCTGTGCGCCGTGGCGTCTTCGCTCGGAGGTGGCGGAACCCCCGGCAGACCCGTGCGGGGGTGAGCTTGCGCTGCTCAGTCTTCTTCTCCCACGGGCGTCGCAGATCGACCGCCAGGGGCCGGGCGAGGCGGAGCTGGGTATGGGCGGCGATCACCAGCCACGTCCAGCGTTCCGCCGCCTCCGGACTGCGCAGCCGCGGCTTGGTCCATCCGAGTGTCTGCTTGAACAGGCGAAACGTGTGCTCCAGGTCGAAGCGGCGCAGGAACGCCTGCCAGCAGCGTTCGACATCCGCCGGGAGCGAGTCGACGCGGGACCACCACAGCCAGACGGGCTTGTTGTCGCCGCCGGAGGGCCGTTCGACGGTCAGGCGGATGACGGTGCCCTCGATGATGGGCAGCGGGCCGTCAGGTCGAGCCAGGCCGCCCGTCGGGTCAGCCGCGGATGCAACTGGTCCCAGGCCCGCGCTGTCGCTTTGCATACAGACGGGTGTCCGTAACCTTCACGGCCTGCTCATTGCCCCAGGTGGCGAGGTCGCCGAACGAACTCGCCGCCGTGCTTGGGCGGCCGGCCGCCCTTTGGGTCGTAGACGCGAGGCGGGGTCGAGCGGCGCAGCACCCGGTCCGAGCGCATGCGGCCCAGCACCTCCACTGGCAGGTTCCTGAGCAGGAAAGCGATGCGCGGCGCGTCGTATCCGGCATCCAGCACCACCAGAATGTCCGGGTCACCGTCGGCCCACTGACCGGCGGCGATGAGTCGTTCGACGACATCGCGGACCTGGGCGGTGGTGACAGCGGCAACGTCCGCACCAGGCGCCAGCCGGATGGCGTCCAGCACGGCGGTCCAGGAGGTGCGGCCGGTCTCCAGTGCCGCCACGACCGAGTACGGCCAGCCAGGGATCATCTGGTGCTTGGCGTCGCCGCGGCCGAAGGTGTGGCAGAACGAGCGGTCCGGGCAGGTGGCGGCGTCCGGCCGCAGCCACGGAGAGACCCGGGCGACTCGGGTGTGGAGATGGTGGTGGGCCGTATCAGCCTGTTCAGCCCCGAGGTTCGCCGCAGGTTCGACATCGTCAGCTTCAATCCGCGCGGCGTGGGCGGCAGCAACCCGGTGGCCTGCTCCGGCGCCCTGCTTGCTGAGCGGCCGTCACCGGAGCTGAAGCGCCAGGCGGACTTCGACGCCACCGTGGCGTACAACAGGCGGCTCCGTGCCGACTGCCGGGCCCGTACCGGCCCGGTGTTCAACCACCTTGACACCGCCCAGACGGTTCGGGACTTGGACGCCCTCCGGGCCGCCCTTGGCGAGCGGAAACTGACCTTCCACGGCAGCTCGTACGGCACGCTGCTCGGGGCGCAGTACGCCGAGACCTACCCGCGCCGCGTGCGCGCGATGGTGTTGGAGAGCGTCATGGACCACAGCGTCCCGACCACCCGTGACTTCCTGCAGCCCGAGGACGGTGGTCGAGCGGCTTGCCGGTGACGGCGACACTGAGCGCGCCCAGGACCTGGCGCTTTCCCTCACCCACCGCGCGACTCAGGCCGCGGCGCTGATCACCCTCGGAGGGTCGCTGAGCCCGGACCACGCACGCAGACTCGCGGCACGCTCCGTACGCCTCGACGGCTGGGAGTGGGGCCTGAACGTCCTGCCGCAGCTCATGCCCGGCTCTGTGGCCGCCATCGCCGACCAGGTAACGGGCTGACCCACGCGCGGCCCTGCGCGCGGCCTCCACCTCCCGCGCAAGCTCCACTGCGGACAATGAGCGGATGTTCACCGTCCAAAGTGGAGCATGTACGGATTTCGAACGCCGTCCTTAGCCTTGCTGCCCATGAGACATCCGGGCAGCCCCACATTCCGGCTGGCCCCGGGCGTTCTCGAAGAATCGCCACTGGTGCGGAATCCGCAGCACACCCGCCTCCACAAGACCACGCAGGTGCGCTCCCGCCACTGATCCGCCACAACGCGATCGGGCTCAGCCAGTGCGATCCGGTATCACAGCCGCACTGCTCCCCTCTCCCCGCCCCATGGCTCTGGCCGGGCGAGTCAGCACGCCGAGTCTTCGAACCCCTACTCAAGGATGTCCATGAGCACGACGAACGAGAACAGGGTGTCGCCCGACACCCACGCACAGACTCCCCCTGTAGGCGGCCTCCAGGCCGGGCTCAAGAACCGCCACCTGTCGATGATCGCCATCGGCGGGGTCATCGGCGCCGGCCTATTCGTCGGGTCCAGCTCCGGCATCGCCACCGCAGGCCCCGGCATCCTGCTCTCCTACGCCCTGGTGGGCACGATGGTGGTGCTGGTGATGCGGATGCTCGGCGAGATGTCCGCTGCCAACCCCACCTCCGGGTCGTTCTCCGCCCACGCGGACCGGGCGCTCGGACGCTGGGCCGGGTTCTCGATCGGCTGGCTCTACTGGTTCTTCTGGGTCGTCGTGCTCGCGGTCGAGGCGACCGCCGGTGCGGTGATCCTGGAGGGCTGGGTCCCAGCCGTCCCGCAGTGGGCCTGGGCCCTGATCGTGATGGTGGTGCTCACCGCCACCAACCTGGTGTCAGTGAGCTCGTACGGCGAGTTCGAGTTTTGGTTCGCCGGCATCAAGGTCGTCGCGATCGCCGCGTTCATCGTCGTCGGCGGGCTCGCCGTCTTCGGCGTCCTGCCCGGCGTGGACAGCAATACGGCCGGGCTGGGCAATCTCACCGACCACGGCGGCTTCCTGCCGAACGGGCCCGGCGCCGTCCTCACCGGCGTGCTGCTGGTCGTCTTCTCCTTCATGGGCAGCGAGATCGTCACCCTCGCCGCCGGCGAGACCGAGAACCCGCAGAAGGCGGTCACCAAGGCCACCAACAGCGTGATCTGGCGGATCGCCGTCTTCTATCTCGGCTCGATCTTCGTCGTGGTCTCCCTGCTGCCGTGGAACGACCCCTCCGTCACGGAAAAGGGCTCCTACGTCGCCGCCCTGGACTCCCTCGGCATCGCGCACGCCGGTCAGATCATGAACTTCATCGTGCTGACCTCGGTACTGTCCTGCCTCAACTCGGGCCTCTACACGGCCTCCCGTATGGCGTTCTCGCTCGGCGAGCGCGGCGACGCGCCGAATGCGTTCGCCCGGACCACCTCGCGCGGTGCGCCGCTCGCCGCGGTTCTCGCCTCCGTGGTCTTCGGGTTCGTGGCGGTCTTCTTCAACTACGCCTACCCGGACTCGGTCTTCCTCTTCCTGGTCAACTCCTCCGGTGCGGTCGCCCTGTTCGTGTGGCTGGTGATCTGCTTCTCGCAGCTGCGGATGCGGAAGATCATCCAGCGCGAGGCGCCGGAAAAGCTGGTCGTGCGGATGTGGCTGTACCCGTACCTGACCTGGGCGACGGCCGCACTGATCGTGTTCGTCCTCGGTTACATGCTGACCGACACAGAGGGAGAAAGCAGCGGACGGACGACAGTGCTGCTGTCGCTGCTGGTGGCCGCGCTGGTCGTGGCGATCGCGCTGGTCCGGGAGCGCCTCGGGTCCGCGTCCGGACCAGCAAAGGACCGGCGGAACGACACGGCCGCACGACGGTAGTAACGGAACGATGCCTGGCCCGTACCTTCGCTTTCCGCGGTGGTGCGGGCCGATCCCATCAAGGACGGCGGGACAAGAATGACGGCATCGCGGTCGACCCTGGCCGAGGCTCCGCGGTCGGCTCGGTCATCGCGCACGCCCTCGGTACCACCGACCTCGAGTCCTACGCCGACTCCTCGCGAGGCGACAGCAGGGGATGGTTCGGGCCGAAACCTCCCGGATGACCCGGGTCAAGTCGGGCACTCCTCCCTCCGCAGCTACCCAGGTGGACTTCCAGGGGAAGGCTGCAGGAGATGCGGATGCGGCGGGCCACGGTTGGGCCACGCTCTCGCCGACTCGGCGGTCTCCGGTCAGGACTCGGTGGGGGCTATCTGCGCCGTACGGCCCTGTTGGGGGCTCTGGCCGCAATTCCGCGAATCCCCCGGTCAACGAAGTGAGCGAGGGATCGTTTCGGCAGAGTATGTCCCGGCATGGCGAGCAAGACGGTCGAAGCTGTGCTGTTTCCCGGGATCGATGTGCGAGGGGAGTGCGTCAGCGACTCCTCCGACGTCCTGGTGGTGGAGGCGGTGTCCACCGCTCGCCCGGGCCGGTGCCCGGACTGCCGGAAACAGGCGAGACGCACACACAGTACGTATCAACGCGGCCTGGATGAAAGACCGTTGGGATCTCGCCAGGTCATAGTCCGGCTGCGGGTCCGCCGGTACTTCTGCGACCGGAAGAGCTGCTCCCGTAAGACGTTCGTCGAGCAGGTGCCGGGCCTGTCCGAGCGGCACCGCCGCTCCAGCGCCGGGCTGACGGGCTGGCTGCGGTAGATCTACACCAAGTCAAGTCAGGTGAATCCTGATGGCGGAAGCCGAGCAGACGTGGGAACCGTGATGCTGCCGCAGACCCGCGGCACCATCCACCAGGCGTACTGGGATGGCATGGAGGACCAGCTCGACTCGCTCGGCCTGCTCCTCAACGCCATCGTGCTCTGGACGACCCGTTACATCGACGCCGCCGTCGCCCAGCTCCAGGCCGAGGGCCACGAGATCCGCGAGGAGGACATCACCCGGCTCTCCCCGCTCAAGCACCGCAACCTGAGCCTGCTCGGCCGCTACAGCTTCACCGCCTCGACCCTGGCCGCCGGCTCCCTGCGCCCGCTGCGCGACCCGGACGCGCCCGAGCTGGACGAGGACGACGAGGGCGTGGGCTGAACGCCCACATCGGGTGACTCAGGCATATCAGGTGGCCGGGGTGCTCGAAAATCGCAAGTGCCGGTAGGGGAGCTGATGTCAGGCTGCCCGGTATGTCTGACTAAGCCTTGATTGGTGCGGCCGACCTGGCGGCCTGCTCGATCTTCGCGCAGTAGGCTGCACGGGCTTCCTCGTCGATCTGCTTCTCGTGTTCGGGGCGCATCCCGGTCCGGCCGTCGAGGCCCTCGCGCAGGATATCGGCGTGCCCGGCATGCCGGTTGATCTCGCCGAGGACATGGACCATGACGGCGAACAGGTTCGTGTTGGGACAAGGCTCCGGCCACCACGGCACGTGGCCGGGGGCGTCGAGGGGAAGCTCGTTGATCGTCGCGTCCGCGTGTTCCCACGTGCGCTGGTAGAACCCGATGATTTGATCCCGGGTCTCGTCTTCGGCCGCCCACAGATCGCTGCCGTTGTAGTCCTGCCAGCGGGGCAGCGGTTCCGGGGAAGGGCGGTCGAAGACCTCGCCGAAGTACCTGGCCTCGACGGCGGCCACGTGTTTGACCAGGCCGAGGAGGTTGGTCCCGGTCGCTGTCAACGGTCGGCGGGCGTCGTATTCGGACAAGCCGTCGAGTTTCCAGAGCAGCGCCTTGCGGTCCCGCCGCAGTCTCCCATGCAGGTTGTCTTTCGCGAATGCATCGATCATGCAGCATGAGCCTTCCATGAGCTGCTCGTGTTCTCAAGATCCCGTACATGGTCCGCAACGACTGGCAGAGCCGAGGCCTAGGGCTCCTGACGCGATGAGCTACCGGATTGACTGTCTGTCAGAGAGACGTGGGCGTGGGGTGCGTGACGGCTGGCGGCCGACCCGACCTGTTACTGCGCAGGAGAACTGCACGCATGCTGTTCGGTGCCGTTCTCTGATCCCGTTGAGTAGTTCGGGACGGGAATCGGGGAGGTGGGCGGGTGCCAGGTGAGAATCCAGCCGGCGGTAAGCGCCGCCGCGCCGCCTGCCAGAGCGATTGCGCCGCCTGTTCCGGTGCCTGCGGCCACCGAGCCGAAGCAGACCGGCCCGACGCCCTGCAGCGTCATGCTGCCGGAGCCGAGCAGACCGAAGGCCTGGCCTTGGCCATCCTGCGGCAGGGCGTCCAGGAACGGCCGTTGCAGGCCGAGACCGTAGGCGAATCCGAAGCCGCAGAGCAGCAGCAGACAGGACGAGACGCCCACTCCGGGCTCGGCAGCGAAGCCGACCAACGGCAGTCCCGTCAGCGCAATCAAAGGGACTACCAGTCGCTCCCGGGTGGGCGGCCGTAGCAGTCGACCCACCAGCAGGTCACCGACAAGCATGCCGACCGGCAGACAGCCCATCAGCACCGCGTACCAGCCGGGCGCGAAGTGGCGTCCTCCCGCGTAGGCGACGATCAGACCTTCCGCGCCCGCTACGAACGCGGGCGGTAGCCACTGGGCCAGCATCAGTCGTCGCACCGTATGTCCGCGCAGCAGCAGGCCGGCACCGTGCAGGCTTGCCCGGACGGCCCCGCCATCGCCCCGAGCGCTGCCGGGTGTGCCGCCGAACTTTCCTGGCTCCAGCCGGGGTAGCCGGATGCGGATAGCGAGCGCGCAGCCGAGGTAGAGCGCGGCGCTTACCGCGAGCGCCCGGTGCGGGCCGAGTACCGCGACGACCGCACCTCCCAGCGCCAGACCGAACAATTGCGCGCCGGAGGCAGCGATGTTGTTCAGCGAACGGCCCAGCACATAGGCGTCGCCGTCCAGTGACTGCGCGACCAGCCGACTCGACGCGCCGTGAAACACCGGTGTGGCAAGGGCGACCAGCGCCACGACACCAAGGCTTGCCGCGATCGGCATCCGCACCAGGGCGAGCAGCAGGGCGGCGGCGCACTCCAAGGCGTAGCCGCCGGCGATGAGCGCGCGGGGCGGCAGTTGGTCGGCCAGTGAGCCCAGCAGCAGCGAGCCGAACAACTGCGGGAGAAAACCGATGCCGAAGGCCAGTGCGCTCAACAGCGCGGAGCCGGTGGCCGAGAAGACCAGAACCGAGAAGGTGGTGATCCGCAGCGCGTCCGCGGTGATCGCGACGGTGCGGGTCGAGAAGAGCAGCCGGAACCGTGGCTCGGCCAGCACCTCCCGGTAGGTGGCACGGTGGTTGCCCTGCGCGGGCTCGGCGGTTGAGGTCATGACGCGCAGCCTCGCCGTGCGCCCACGCCACTCACCAATGATTCGTCGCTGGACGAATCGGAACAGACGTCCGGCGGTAGCATCGCAGGGTGCTCCGGTTCGAAGTCTCCGTCGAGGACCTGCTGCGCAGCCGCTTCGCCCTGTCGCCCGCGATGGACCTCTGCTTCCTGCTGCGCTCGCTCGCCGGACAGGACCGGCCGCTGCCGCGAGCCTGGGCCGGCGGGCTCCTGCCGGCCTTTGAACGGCTTCGCCGCGAGACCGAACTGAACGCCGCCCTCGCCCTGCACACCCCGCGATCCGGACCGAACTTCGTCGCCCCGCCCCCGCGCGGCCTCAACCAGACCTGGGCGGACGACCTGGCCATGATCCGGGCCACACCGCTGGAAGCGGCCCGCCACGAAATCGCCACCAACGCGACCGGCCCGTTGGCCCGTGATCCCCGCGTACGCGCAGTGCTGGACTCGACGGACGTCGTCGCCAGGATCGCCGAGGCGATGGACCAGGCCTGGCACGAGCTGCTCGCCACGGACTGGTCGCAACTGCGCGCAATCTGTGAGCGCGATGTCGTGCACCGGGTGGGTGTGATCGGCGAACACGGCTGGGTCACGACCATCGAGAGCCTGCACCCGAGCATCGCCTGGCAAGCCGGCGGTATCGAGCTCGGCCACTTTCCTCAAGTCGGAACGGTCCGCCTCGCCGGCGACGGGCTCCTGCTGATCCCTTCGGTCTTCATCGCGAATATCGCCGCCCACCTGGAAGACCCCTGGCCCAGGACCTTGATCTATCGTGCCCGCGGCACCGCCGCCCTGTGGGGCGAACAGGAGAGCGTCCCCCGGCCGGACGCGCTGACCGCTCTGGTCGGCCGGTCCCGAGCCCGGCTGCTGTTGGCGCTGGACGCCCCGGCGAGTACCAGCCACCTCGCCCGAAGCCTCGCCATGGCACCCGGCGCGGTGGGAGACCACCTCGCCATCCTGCGAGGCGCGGGGCTGCTCGTCCGTGCTCGATCCGGACGGTCGGTGCTCTACCGGCGCACCCCGCTCGGCGAGGCGCTGGTCGCCGGTTCGGGCTGAGGGCTCATATCAGCACTGCTTTTTGAGTCACCGCCAGCAGATGATTGCGCAGCCGAGGGTGAGGAAGGCCTAGTGGATGTCGGCGCGGATTTCCCAGCGGATACGCAGTCGGCAAAACCAGCGCAGAAGTGCGAAGGCCGCTTCGACGACCCAGCGGTTCTTGCCCAGGCCGCTTCCATGCTCGGTGCCGCGCTGGGCGATGGACGGGCGGATGCCCAGCTCACGGACCTGGCGGCGGTAGGCGTTGTGGTCGTAACCGCGGTCGGCGTAGAGGACGTCGGGGCGCTGACGGGATCGTCCGCGCTTGCCGCGGATGGGCGGTACGGCGTGGATCAGGGGCAGGCGCTGGGTGACGTCGTTGCGGTTGCCACGCCGAATCCAAGCTGCTGCTGTTCGGGCACGCCTTCGATGATCTGGGCCTGTTCAGGATTGCCCTGCGCACCGACAACCTCAACGTGCCTTCCCAGCAGGCTCTCACACGGCTGGGACTCGTGTATGAGGGACGTTGCGCAGCCACATGATGCGCCAGGACGGCACGCGTCGTGACTCGCTGTACTACAGCGTGCTTGCGGACGAGTGGCCTGCCGTGCGCGACAAGCTGCTAGCTACTTGCCCCTGAAAAAGTGTTTGGGCTGGTGACAAGGGGTCGACTGCGGCACGGCGCTGTGCCGCAGCCGTGTCGGGGGTGTGCCCCTCACCGGCTGAGGACGGTCATCCGCTGGAGGTTGTAGGCGAAGATCCCCAGTCCCGCCCAGGTCTGGGCGCCGGCCAGGCGACGCAGGCGGGTGCGACGGAAGCCGAAGCTGCGCTTGAGGTGACTGATACGGGCCTCGACACCGACTCTCCAGTTGCGCATGCGCCGGAATCGGCGGCTTTGTTCGTACTCACGCCGTGCCTTTCCCGGCTTCCCGGCTCGTTGCAGGCCGATCCGCTGGACACCGAGTTCGGCCAGGGCCAGATCGTTGGCCGCGGTGCCGAAGCCGCGGTCGGCGACGACCGTGCCCGGCGGGCGGCCAGTCAGGGACACGGCGCGTTGCACCGAGGGAATTAGTTGCGGCGCATCGGCCGGGTTTCCGCGCTGGACCTGGTGGTCGACGATGAAGCCGCGTTCGTCCTCGGCCACGAGTGTGGTGTAGCCGAACTGGGTGGGGTGCTGGGGCTTGCCCTTGCGGATCGGCCGGGCGTCAGGGTCGGCCAACGAGATCAGCCGGTCGGGGATGGTGCGGATGCCCGCCAGTCGCAAGGCTGTCTGCTCCAGCAGCCGGCGGGTGCCCGCCGACGTCTCGGCCAGCTCGCCCACCAGGTGCGCGAGCCGTCCCGAAGGCCGCTTGCCCAGCGCGCGCTGGGCATTGCGCTCCACCGCCGCCGCGTCCCGCAACGTCGCGCTGGCCACGGCGGCGATTTCACCAGTGAGCCGGTCGATCTCGCCCAGTGCCTGGCCAGTGCGCCGCCGCAGCGTGCGCGAGATCTCCTTCAAACGGCGCCCCGCTGACCGGCTGCGATCACGGAAGCGGGTGCGCCTGGCTGCCCCGGACGCCTTGATCCGCACCACCAGCTGGCCCAGCTTGCGTACCCCGTGTTCGAGCAGGTCGGCGTCCGTGGGGTGGTCGATGTCGGCTTCCATCACGGTCGTGTCGATGCGCAGCTTGCGGCACCGCAGCAGTTTGTCCTCGACCAGCTTGCCCAGCAGGGCGGCGTTCAGCTCGTCCACCACCTGCGGTCCGCTGCGGCGCACCAGCTTGATCAGCGTGGTCGGGTGCGGCACCGGGGCGGCCAGCGGGATACGGCAGAACCGGCGCCAGCTCAACGAGTCCGCGACCTCGCGGCACAGGGTCTCGTAACCGAGCTGGTAGCGGTGCGCCACGGCCCGGCCGGCTTCGCCGCGTCGGGGCAGTAGTGCAGGGCGTCGAGCAACCGCCAGTTACAGGTGGTCGGGGTCGTCGGCGAGGTCGCGGCCGCCGTGTGCCTCGTACCGCTCGCGGAAGTCCAGCCCGTACGCCGACCCGTGCAGCAGCGTGAGCGCGGTCGAGCAGTGTGCCACGTCCAGGTCGGCGGGTCCCCATGAAGTCTCGACCCGGTCCACGACACCGGTGATCCGCAGCTCGGACCCCGTTTCCGTGAAAAGCACGTTCCCGGGGTGGAAGTCGCGGTGCAGAAAGCGGCTTTCGTACGGCGGCGGGTCGCGGCGGATCACGTCCACGGCCCGCTCCCACAGGGGCCCGTCCGGGGTCCGTACGCGCCCCGGGGACGTCCACGCCTGGTAGGTGCGCGGTCTTTCGTCCGGTATGACGCCGTGGGCGCGGACGAGCTGGGCCGCAAGCAGGTCCAGGGGCCGGTCGAGGTCGTCCGCGTCCACGCGGACGCGGCCCGGCAGCGCGGACATCAACAGGGTCGGGTGGTCGCAGTGTTCGGCAGTGGCGTCCACGGCGACGAGGCCGGGCACGGGAATGCCTTCCTGCCCGGCGAGCAGGGTCAGGACGACTGCCTCTCGGGCCAGCAGCCCGGGCGGCAAGCCCCGCGTTGCGGAAGATCGCGTACCTGCCCGGCATCGAACTCCAGCGCCGCCTGCCCAGCGAAAAACCGGTGGCCCTGACCTTCGCGGACCTGACGGGCGCGAACCTGGGCGGAGCAAACCTGGGCGGCGCGAACCTGGGCGGAGCAAACCTGGGCGGCGCGAACCTGGGCGGCGCGGACCTGCAACGCGCGAACCTGGGCGGCGCGGACCTACGTCGTACGAAAGGCCTGCAAGCGAGCCAGGTGGCTTCCGCTCTGGTCTTCTCGACTACCAAGCTTCCCTCTGACCTGGCCAGAGACCCAGCCGTCAAGGCGCGAATCGCCGAGAACGAAAAGAAGGCCGCCGAAGCTCACGGATAAGAACCATCTTTGGATCTCTGCTCTGCGGAGAGCTGACGTCAGCGTCGATCGGTACGGGCAGATCGCGGAGAAGCTGCGAGGACGGGTTCTCAGCGTCGCGTGAAGGGCCATCGGCGGCGGGCCCGCCGCACGGGCGCGACCACCGCCTCGTCCAGGGCGGGCCGATCACGTACGGCCTGATCGAGTAAGGGCCGATCAGGTACGGGCCGGGCCGGCGAGGCGGCTTCGGGCACGGGGGATCGCTCGGCCTGGAGGCGCTGCTGCTCGGTGTCGTCCGCTCGCGTCGCGCCGCGGTGTGCCCAGGCGAAGCGCGCGAGGAGTTCAAGGAGTTCGTCGCGCGCCGCCAGGCCTTGAGCGCCCGGGTGGGCGAGGGCCGCGCGCAGGGTGTCCTGCAGGGTCTGCCGCAGGGATTGCCAGGGGCCGGAGCTGAAACGGCTCTGCTCGATCAGTGCGGCCAGCCGGTCGAGTTCGGGGCTGACCTCCTGGTCCGGTGCGGAGTACCGTCCGCGCCTCAGCTCGCCGGGCAGATCGGTCGCCTGCAGGACGGACAGGAGGACGCGTACCCCGTCCGCCTCGTCGAGTGCGGCCGCCAATTCCACGAGTTCCTCGGCGCGGAAGGAGTCGCCTTCCCTGGCGATCTCGTCCAGGAGGGCCGTCCGCAGCCGCCCGGCCTCGGCGACCGGCAGCGTCACGGTGAGGCTCTCGACGCCGCGGGACAGGGCCAGCCGCACGGCGGCCCGCTTGGCCGCCGGGTCGTCGCGCGGCCCGTGGTGCCATCGGAACAGCTCCAGCACCTTGCCCGCTTCGAGGGTGCCGGAGCGCTCCGTTCCCCCTCTCACCAGGCCGAGCAGCCCGAGGGTGTGGTCCAGATCGGCGTACGTCGGCGTGAACGGACCGATGTCGACGCGGCGGACGCCCCCCTGCCGTGGATCGCCCGCGCGCAGCAGTTGGGTGGTGTACGGCTCCCGGTGACCGCCGGGTTCGGTGATCTCGATGTCCCAGGGTTGCCCGTCGAGCAGCCGGACCCTGCCGCTCTGCCCGTACTGTTTTGGCATTGCGGTCAGCTCCCTTCAGGACAGGTTGTTCTGGACCCGGTGCAGATAGCTGAAGTCATGCCCTTTTCTGGCCTTCGTCAGCGGGCGGATCTCCCGGGTGGCCACATTCAGGGTGTACCCGCCGACGGTGCCCAGCAGCCAGCCGAGATCGGGCTGCAGCAAGGTGCCGCCCGCCGCGGCGGCGAGCGCGATGGCCACCATCACCGACCGGTGGACCCAGGCGAGGCGGCTGCCGCGCGCCGCCGCCCGGTAGTCCTCGACCGCCTGCGCGAGCTCCACCCGCAGCTGGGCGAAGACATCCGCGGGGTGCTCGTAGTCGCGCCGCAGCTCGCCCAGCAGCCGGTGGACGGCCCGCATCAGGCGCAGCCGCTCATCCGCGTACCGCTCGCGGAACTGGAGCACCTGGGCGGTCGTCGTGCCGGGCGCGGGCACGGGCAGCAGCCGGCCGAGCTCCATCTCCCAGGCCAACGCCCGGCTGTTGTAGGGGGATTGCAGCGACCACCGGTGTGCGTCCGCGCTGTCCGTGTACGGCACGAAGGCCCTGTCGTACGCCATACCGAGTTCGCCCACGACCTCCCGGGCGAGAACCCCGACGATCAGTGTCTGGACCTCCTTCGGCACCGCCACCGCCCACAACTCGCGGGGGTAGGGGGCGGCTAGACCGAGGGAGAGCAGCTCGTCCAGCAGCCAGGCGCTGACCTTGGAGACGTAGAGGAAGCTGTCGGGCGGATCGCAGACACGCGGCGGACGCGGGCGGTCCGCCATCCGCCGCAGCTCCTCGCACAGCACCATGGACGCCGAACTCGCCCGGACGAAGACCGGGTTGTGCCGGGGCGCCTCGAACGGTTCGAGGGCTTCGTCCCAGAGCGCCACGGGCGTATACAGCTGCCGGTCCTTGAGCTCCGCCAGCTCCGGCGCCAGGACGGCCTCGTAGACCTCGGGGGCCTTCGGCACGACGGACGCGATCCCGTCCCAGTACAGGAGCGACTGATGCAGGATCTCCTGTGGCGGGTTCACCAGCGGATAGTAGAGAAGGACGGCCATCGCTCCCCCCAGCGTCGGCGTCGGCGCCACCGGGCCGGCGATCAGGGGACCAACATAGCGGCGCGGGGCGTCGCACCGTTCCGTGACGACCTGGACCAGCTTGGCGATGGCCAGTAGAAAAATCTTGTGCCCGGAACTGAGCCGCCGGAACATCGCGCTGGTCGCCTCGGTGTCGTGAGCTCTGTCGGACAGAAACGTGACGCTGACGTCCTGGAAAATCGGGTCGGTCTCGAGGGTGGTCAGGGGCCTGCGCCAAACACTGGTGAACTCCGTACAACCAGCCCCGCCCTTCGGCGGTCACACCAGGTGTCCCGCACCCCGTCGACCGAGTGGGGGCCTCCGTGCCACACAACCGCCGCATCCTGACGTACGCCATCGCAGTCGCCGCGGCCACCGCCGGGTTCGTACTCCCGTCCGGCGCCACCGCTGCCACATCCCGCACCACAACGAGCGACTTCAACGGCGACGGCTACGCGGACCTCGCCGTCGGCGTCCCGGACGGGACCGTCGGCGGTCAGACCAAGGCCGGGTACGTGAACATCGTCTGGGGCGGCCCGAAGGGCGTCGGCGCCCATGGAAGCATCCGTGTCACCCAGACCACTCCCGAGGTTCCCGGCACCCCGGAGGCGGGCGACCGCTTCGGCGCATCCGTGGCCCTGACGGACCTCAACGGCGACGGCATCGCGGAGTTGCTCGCCGGTGTCCCCGGCGAGGACGTCATCGACCGCGGTACGGACGCGGGCATGGTCATCGCCGTAGGCGGCTCGCAGGACGGGCCGGGACCGGGGTCGACGGTCCTCACCGGGCCGTCGCCGTCGGCTGCGTACGGCAAATCGGTCGCGGCAGCCGACCTGACCGGCGGCATCGACGGCAACAAGGAGATCGTCATCGGCGGCACGGACAAGGTCGTCGCCCGTGTCATCCAAGGCGAAGACAGCATGGTCACCACCGTCGTCGCCGCCCCCATGGGCGGCCGCGCCCCCGTCCTGGTCACCGGCGACTTCGACAGCGACGGCACGGCGGACCTGGCCGTGGCGTACTGGACCGCGGGCGCCCCCAACACGCAGTCCCACGTGCGCCTGTGGAAGTGGGACGCCGACCGGTCCGCGATGGCCAACTTCTGGAACACGGACAACGCCGGCGTGACCGCCCTGGCCGCCGGCGACTTCGACGGCGACGGCCACGACGACCTGGCGCTCGGCGAATGCCGTGAGATCGCCGACGAGAACATCGACGACCCGTGCGGCCCCGAAGAACTCGCCAAGGGGGGCGGCATCCATATCCACTACCAAAGCCCAGCGGGCGGCTCGTTCGGCAGCCGCGCCCAAACCCTCAACCAGGACACGACGGGCGTCCCGGGCGTCGCCGAGGCCGACGACCGCTTCGGCGCCGCCCTCGCCGTCGCCGACGTCAACCGCGACGGCCGCGACGACCTGATCGCGGGCGCTCCCGGCGAGGCCATCGGAAGCAGAGCGGGGGCGGGCGCCGCCTGGCTGCTCCACGGCGGCGCTCAGGGCCTGCTCGATGCCAACGGCGCTGCCACGTCCGTCTCCTGGAACCAGGCCACGCCCGGCGTCCCGGGCGTCGCCGAGGCGGGCGACGCCTTCGGAGCGGCCCTCGCCACGGGCGACTGCAATGCCGACGGCGTACCGGATGTCACGGTCGGATCCCCTGGCGAGAACGCCTCCCTGGGCGCCGTATGGCTTCTCCCCAGCGGCTCGGCCGACGGCTCGGCGGCCTTCTCGCCCCGCACGCTCGGTCTTCCGTACCTGTCCACGGCTCAGCATTACGGCAAGCCGCTGAGCAGCCGCTGAGCAGCCGCTGAGTAGCCGCTGAGTAGCCGCTGAGTAGCCGCTGAGTAGCCGCTGAGCGCGCCCTACAGGCGTTGAGCCCGCCCCCACACACAGCGGATGTGGCTGTTCTTCGCCACCGGGACGGCCAGTTGCTGCCGGGCGAGCAGCGCCGCAGTCCTCGGTGAGGCAGGGGCTGATCACCGCCGGGACCCGACCCGGAACGCGCTCGGAGGAGCGGGCGCGTCGGCTCCACCGGTGACGTACCCGTGACGTCGCCAAGGCGCTGCCGCGACGTCACGGGTGCGATCCTGCGGCAACCATGCCTGTGCCCATCAAGGTCCGCTCGTCGCGCCCGGCGACACCGGCGGTGTCGCCGGTGCGTGATGCGCGCGTGCGGACGGGGCCAGAGGTGTCGGACCTGCGTGTGCCCGCCGCGCGTGCGTCGGGCTCGGCGATGGAACCGGGCCCATCGGCTGTCGTTCGGGCTGGAGCGGTGGTCGGCAACGCGGCGGTGACCGCTGCGATGGGTGGCTCGCCACCGGGTACCGGGCCCGGTCGGTCCGGATGGGCCGGGCAGATGATGCTGGCCGGGCAGGACCTGGTCGGGAACCAGGCCGTCGCGGCTCAGGCGGGTGCGTTGCCCACTGCTCAGCAACCCACCTCAGCACAGCAACAGCTCCCGGCACAGCGGCAGTCGGCGAAGAAGCCCGAGCCGGGGAAAAGGCCGGAGCCGAAGCCTGTCCGGAAGGCGATGGCCCCGCCCGTACCCGCCTCCGACAAGAAGGACGCGAAAGGCACCGAGGACCGTCCTCCCGACGAGGGCGCAAAGAAGAAGGAAGCAGCGGGTCCGAGGTCACCGGGTGCCGATCCGAAGTTCCAGGCTTTGAAGAAGGACGTCGCGGCCAAGAAGCAGCGTGTGGCGTCGAGCCACCCGCCCCCGGCCGCGGAAGCCGGTGCCGCACAGGGCGCCGCGGTGCCACCGGCCGACGACCAGGAGGCCCGCGGCAAGGCGGCGCACGCCGAGGACATGGACGCCGCCCAGCCCAAGGAGTTCGACAAGAGGTCGTTCATCGCCGCGGTCGAGAAGGCCATCAGGGACCGGGCCCCGAAGAACCTGGACGAGGCGGACAGCTTCGGGGAGTCGGGCAAGGCCGAGGAAGTCAAGACCGAGGTCCAGGGCAAGGTCGGTGAGGGCAAGGACGCCGCGGCCCGGGAGATCGCCGACACCACCGCCGCCACGCCGCAGTCGGCCCCGGACGCCAAACAGGTGGTGCCGCTGGCGGCGGACAAGGTGCCGGGCAAGCCGGGTGCCCCGAACCCGAATCAGGCCGCCCCGGACGTGTTGCCGGCCTCGGCGACGGACATGTCCGCGGGTCCGGACCAGGTCAACCAGCAGATGGCATCAGCGCAGGTCACCGAGCAGCAGCTGTCGATGAAGAACGCGCGTGAGCCGAGTTTCGACAAGGCGGTGCGGGACAAGAAGGCGATGGAGGCCCACTCGGCGGCCGCCCCGCAGGAGCTGCGCGCGGGCGAGGCGGCCGAGTTGAAGAAGGTCAAGGCCACGGCGGCGACCCGGGGCGCGGCCGCGATGGGGGCCATACACGCCACCCGGGTCGTCACCGGCCGGCAGGTCTCTGTCGGCAAGCAGGGCACCAAGGGCCGCGACGAGGACAAGCGCACGAAGGTCACCGCCCTGCTGCAGAAGGTGTTCGACGACACCAAGTGCGACGTCGAGAAAATCCTGTCCGACCTGGACAAGAAGGTCGACGACCAGTTCACCAGCGGCGAGAAGCGGGCGAGGGACCGGTTCACCGACGAGCACACCCGGGGCATGGACGAGTACAAGGCCCGCCGCTACTCCGGTTGGGGAGGCAAGGCCCGCTGGGTAAAGGACCTGTTCGCCGACCTCCCGGAGGAGGCCAACCGGATCTACGAACGCGCCCGGGACAACTACCTGACCGCGATGCGCCAGGTCATCTCCGACATCGCCGACACCGTCGAACACGAGCTGCGCCGCTCCAAGGACCGCATCGCCAAGGGTCGCAAGGACCTCAAGCACGCGGTCGACACCCTGCCCAAGGACCTCCGCGCCATCGGCAAGGAAGCGGCGGCGGACTTCGAGGACAAGTTCGACGAGCTGGCGGACACGGTCAACGACAAGGGCACCGAACTCGTCGACACCCTGGCCACCAAGTACACCGACGCGGTCAAAGCGGTCGACGCCGAGATCGCGGCGGAGAAGGAGAAGAACAAGGGCCTGGTCTCCAAGGCCGCCGACGCCATCGGCGGCGTCATCAACACCATCAGAGAGCTCGGCCGCATGCTGATGGGCGTGCTGCGCAAGGCGGCCTCGGCGGTCGGTCTGATCCTCAAGGACCCAGTCGGCTTCCTCGGCCGGCTCATCTCCGGCGTCGGCGGCGGGCTCAAGCTGTTCATGAAGAATGCCGGCCGCCACCTCCAACAGGGCGTGCTGGCCTGGCTGCTCGGCTCCGGCGTGACAGCGGGCCTACGGCTGCCGACGACCTTCGACGTCCTCGGCATCCTGGTGATGATCGCCGGCCTGCTCGGATTGTCGTGGCCGAACATCCGCGCACGCCTGGCCCGCAAGGTCAACCCGAAGGCGATGGCGGCGGCGGAAACCGGCAAGGACGCGATCCCGATCGTGGTGGAGGCCAGGAAGCGCGGCGTCGCCGGCCTGTGGTCGGACCTGAAATCGCGTGTCGGGGACCTGAAGAAGGACCTGATCAGCAAACTGGGGTCCTACCTGCTGCCGACGATCATCATCGCGGGCGTGACGTGGATCGTGTCACTGTTCAACCCGGCATCGGCGTTCATCCGCGCCTGCAAGATGATCATCGACATCGTCCGGTTCATCGTCACCCAGGGTCGGCAGATCATCGAGTTCGTCAACACCGTCCTCGACGCCGTGATCGCCATCGCCCGCGGTGGCACCGGCGGCGTCCCAGCCCTGGTCGAACGCGCACTCGCCCGGTCGATCCCGGTCCTCATCGGGGCACTGGCCGCGATCCTCGGCATCGGCGGGATCGCCGGCAAGGTCAAACAGATCTTCCAGGAGATCTCCCGCCCGGTGAACCGAGCCATCAACTGGGTCATCGACAAGATCACCGGCCTGCTCAAGAAGCTGTGGAGCAAAATCAAGCCCAAACCGAAGAAACCCAAGAAGCCCACGCGACCACGCGACCGCGACAAGCCGGCGAGGCCGAGAAAGCCGCGCAAACCGGTCAAACCGAAGCGACCGCGCAAGCCGAAGAAGTCGGACCGCCCGAAGGACCGCCGACGCAAGGACCGCCGCACGGACAAGGACAAACGGCGCGCCCTGGACGCTGCCATCCGCGACGCGAACCGGCTCATCGACGCGGAGGGCGCCACCGTCAAGTCCGTGCGCAAGGGCCTCCCGCGCATCAAGCGCCGACACCGCCTGAAGTCGATACGCCTGGTGGAGACCGGGGAACTCCACGTCATCAAGCTGTCCATCAACCCGGACGGCGAGTCCGACAAGGCGAACCTGACCTTCCCCTACGAGCTCGGCAAAGCACGGGATTCGATCGATCTCGTGGACGTCGACCACGCACACAGCACCCTGCGCGCGGTCCAGAACGTCACCGAAGAACCGCACCGGGCGGCCTTCATCGTCAACATGATCGCGATCCCCAAGGAAATAACGAACAACCCCAAGGTCGCCGCTCGATATCTCACCGACGCCTGGGCATCGTCGAAGACGGAGAAGCCGGTGGCGGCGATCAGAACCGCCGTCATCATCGGCGTCAACGCCGCGGAAGGGCTGGATACGAGCGACAAGGAGCGCGGAAAGCAGTCGGTCATCGTCGCCATCAACGCGGTCGATCGCCCACATGACCTGCTCATGGCCGTGTTCGGGTTCACGTGGACCCCCAGGTGGATGGACACCTCCGGAAACCGCAAGAGGGCGGTGCCGATCGAGATGGTGCGCGCGAGGTTCCGGGGCCTGGACAAGGCGGGCAAGGAAGCCGCTCTCACCAAGGAGAGAGCGCAGATGCGCGGCCAGAATGTGCCCTTTGGTCTCCTCCGGGGCAAGGTGTTCAACTCCCCCTACACCCGCGACGCAAAGGGCTATCTCAGCGAGGTCAATAAGAGGGTCTACGTTCTGCTCCAGGATCCGGACAGTACTGTCTCAGCGCCCGGCGGCCCCGGTGTGCTCGCCGCGTACGAAAACATCCTCAACGATGTCAAGAGCGACCCGATGATGGTCATCGGCGGCTATGACTTCGAACGGTTCGACTGGAAGAGGGCGAAAACCGAGTCGCTCACCGTTCAGCTGACGATACTGTCGAACAGGATCGACCGTGCGATCCGGTTCGCGATCGGCAAGCGCCATCCCGACGTGCTGTATCCCTCGGAGCCCAGCACGCTGGTGAAGGTGTGGGAGGCGGAGGTACTCGATGTCTTCCGCAGGTTGGACGAACAGGCCAGCGACACGGCCCGAGAAGTGCTTCCCTTCGGGATCGGCCCGTCCGAGGGGCACAACTTCCGGAAGTGGCTAAAGGCGCTGTTCCGCGGCGACTTCTCGGTGATCTACGATCCGCAGGCTTCCGTCAGCACCGATCCGAAGCCGGGGAGTCCCGCGCGCCGCCTCATCCGAAGTGCGCAGGACGTCATCAACGCCGTCAAGCGGAGGGGTAAACCGGCGTACGGGCTTTTCCTGCAGTCCCAGACGACGGCGAGCGCGCAAAACCTCGCGGAAGCTCTGTTCATGAAGGATCCCAAGATCAGGAAGAGAGGGAAGGGACTTATACAGACCGAGATATTTCGTCATGTCGAAAGAGTCATCATACTGATGACGGAGAACCCGGGAATGACCGCGCGGGATCCCCGGATCCGGCAGATTCTCCACGACCTGGCCAATGCGGTCAATGAGTTGAGCGGGTCGACCCTGGCCCAGCGGAACAAGGATTTCGAGAAGTCCGTGACGTTGGCGCACGAGCTCGCGCATGACATCATCTTCGCGCTGACGTCGAGGAAGCTCAGGTCGACCTGGCGCAAACTGGGCCGCGCGCTGCGGCAGGCCGAGCGTCAGGGGCCAGGACAGGGCACCGAATAGGGAGTGACGGTTGGTCGATGACGAGGAGCTCGAACGACTACGAGCCGAGGCGGCGAGCCGCGAGTACGCCCCGATGGCCCGTCTCGCACGAGCACTGTATGAGAACGGCCTGCCCGCGGAGCACGTCCTGCACGAATGCTACGGAGTCGGTTTTCCTAGAGAGTTCTTCGTGATCGCGGACGCCGACCCATACGGAACCGACCTGCTCGCGATGTGGACCAACCAGCCATGGCAAATGGCCGTGCCACTCGACCGAGGTGGCCCCGCCGCCCGAGCCGACACCCTCGAGCCGATGGAGCGGCGGTTCCATGACATGGATTCCGATCTGCTGCCGCTGCTGTACCTCGTCCGCCCCGGCATCGACACCGAGGACCACGGCGTGGTGCTGTGCTACCGC
Organism: Streptomyces phyllanthi; assembly: GCF_009377205.1. Lineage (GTDB taxonomy): Bacteria > Actinomycetota > Actinomycetes > Streptomycetales > Streptomycetaceae > Streptomyces > Streptomyces phyllanthi. Next base: position 26,000 of record NZ_VJZE01000008.1, on the reverse strand, counting down.
CTGACCGAACTGGCGGCGGGCCGACCGATGATCTTCGGCGCACGCCGGGAAACCACCAGCCGCGACGAAGTGGCGCGACGTGGCGATTCTCTTCTTGCCGTGCTGCGTGCGCACCACGCAGGGTATCTGCATGAGCTCGAGGAGGAACTCGAGAACTGGGAGGGCAAGGGAGAATACGACACTGTCGACGAGGACGAGGTGGAAGACGTCAGAGCCCTGGTTGAACGTCTGGAGGCTTTCCAGGACGCGTCAGCATAGTTTGCAGATCGTCGCGTGCGGTCGCGGAGATGTCTCGCGCTCCTCATAATCGGCGCCATGCTGAAAGCGAGGGCGCTGCTCGCTGTGGTGTTGTGCAGGTGCCATGGGGGGCGTTGTCACGTTGTTGGGCGTGGGTGCCTGACGGGGTGACAGAGTGTGGCTGGCCCGGGCGTCAGCCTTGACTCAGGCTGCGGTGAGCTGGCTGGCGGCGCCCGTGATCTGGTCCCAGATCACCAAGCGGATGATCATCTCGGTGCGGTGGCCCGGGGCGGACAAGCGATGGCGGCAGGGTCTGAAGCGGGGTGAGATCCCGCTGAACGCGGACAGGAACCGCTGGGCTCCACCGACACTGCGGAAGCCCTTCATCGCTCGTTCGCGCTGGCGGGTGGGCTGATGACTGTTCTCCGCCCGGTTGTTCAGGTACTTCGACTGCCGGTGCTCGACGGAGGGCATGACCTCGTGGTGGGCCGCGCCGTAGGAGCGGAGCCTGTCCGTGACGATCACCTGCGGCACCACGCCGGTCTTCCTGAGAAGGCAGCGGAAGAAGCGCCTGGCCGCGGCGGTGTCCCGGCGGTCCTGCACGAGGATGTCCAGCACCGTCCCGTTGTCCCGTCCTGGTCCATGGCCCGCCACAGGTACTTCCGCTCACCGTTGATCTAGCTGAAGACCTCGTCCAGGTGCCACTTGTCGCCGGGCCCAGGCTCTCGGCGGCGCAGCGCGTTCGCGTAGGCCTGCCCGAACTTCAGACACCACCGCCGGACGGTCTCGTAGAAGACGATCACACCGCGCTCGAGCATCAGCTCCTCGAGCCCGCGGAACGACAGCGGGAAGCGGTGGTACAGCCACACACAGCGGGAGATGACCTCGACCGGGTGCCGGTGCCCCTTGTACGACGGCGACGCGTCCCCCATAGACCTTCCCTCTCCGGCATGATCAACCAGAAGGTCATCCCACCCGGTCAACCAACGTGACAACGCCGTCGTGTCGGGTAAACACGCAGGAGGCGACGAAGAGCCCGACGTCTGCGCCGTCACTGCGGGCGGTAGTGTTGAACTTCTGCAGGTCCGGGCTGCCGCACGGCACGACGAGCTTGCGGCCGTCCGGCAGACAGCCGATCACATCGGCGCCCAGAACCGCGCGCCCGCCCACGCGTTGCACACGGGTGCAGCCGACGGGGGTCAGCCCCCGGCAGTGGCTGCTCACCGCCCGCGTCAATCGCGCCCGCGAACTGCTCCAAGCCAGCGACCTCGGCATCGAGCAGATCGCCGCCCAGGCCGGTCTTGGCAGCGGCACCAACCTTCGCGCCCGGTTCCGCGACGTCTCGTCACCACGCCCGCCGCCGGGCATCAGGCACGAGGCTGGCGTTCGCAGTCGCTGATCTGCGCTCTCCCCCGTCATATGTAGTCCACCCACAAGCCGATTTCCGCGCACCCGTCCTCGCGTACGGAGTAGAACTTGAAGCCCCAGGGGCACGGGGTGTCGGAGATCTGCACCTGCCCGCCCACCGCCAGTGCGCCGAGCGGTTCCCACCCTCCCCCGAGGATCACCGGAACGTTCTCGTACCGGTGGATCAGCACCCGAGGGCCTGGGAGTCCGGCGTCCCAGCCGATCTGCTCGCGGTATTCGACGTAGTAGGTACCGGCGGGTGTGACCATCGCCGCCATACGGGACTCGGCGGCGACGTCCGGCCGGTACAGCGGAGTCAGGGTGAAGTTGTCGCCGAAGGTGATCGAGCCGTCGGGGGTGGTGACGTCCCCCTCGTACAGCCTGCTCTCGTCGAACCAGCCAAGGCGATCGAGGTTCAGGCCGGTCGCGGCGGGGCCCGCGGCCCGCTGCCAGGCGTCCTGGAAGGTCCAGACGCTCATGGCGCTCATGATGTCGAAACGGTCGCCGTAGTCCCCCTCGGTCTGCGACTGGGAGTGGTCGAGCCCGAGGACATGGCCGATCTCGTGAAACATGAAGGTGGGTTCGAAGGGGCGGCTGGCACGGTAGGCCAGGACCGCCACGCCGCCGCCGACGGAGCCGTGATCGGAGTCGATGTTGTAGGCGATGACGACACCGGAGTAAGCGTCGATGTCGAGGCCCGCGTTGGCCGCGGCGGCCAGGCCCCAGTCCCTGAGCAGCCGGCGCTGGGGTATCCCGCCGACCGCGGCCGCCTCGGCGGCGGTGTGACCGACGTCGAGCCACTGCGTGATGAGGGAGGGCGAGGGGTCGTACTGCCCGAGGGAGATGTCGCTCAGGTAGCGGACGACGTTGCTGGGGTCGCGGCCGTCCGGGTCGAAGAAGTCGACCCAGCGGCCACGTCCGGCCGCGTCCGGCAGGACGTCTGACGGATGGCACAGGACGACGAGCACAGGGCGCTCCTTTCGCTGCTGCGGGCAGGCCGTTCGAGGTCGGGTCGCCTATCCCCCGGGGCATCTAGCCCTTCCAGGTGAGGATCATCCAGAGATCGGTGACGGTGCCCGGGTCGAAATGGAGTGTCGTCTCACCCACGGCCGCGGGTGGTGTGATGTTCACGAGCTGCCCCGTAAACAGGCCGCCGAGTGCGTCGTCCCGGCTGAGGGCGTCGCTGGGCGCCCCGTCCTCGGGTCCCGCGTGCACGGTGATCGTGTCGGCGTCGGCCGGTCCTCGGGCCAGCAGCAGCACACTCACGGTCTCGCGGGAGTGCCCGTGCGACCAGTACGGGTAGTGCTCCTCGCGCAGTGTGACGGCCAGCCGGGGCCGGCCTCTGTCGTCCGCGGCGAAGCGTGCCCACTCGCTGGGGAACTCCATCCGCATCGCGTAGAGCCGGGCCATGCCGCTGGCCTGCGCATGCTCGATCTGCTGCCGGAGGTGGCCGACGGCCTGGTGGCGCAGCGCCGCGCCGCCGTCCCGGGCGGTGTACCGAAGGTGCACGACGACGTCGGATATCGTGTCGTAGTCAAACTGGCGGAAGTCCGCAGGAAGTTCGACCCGCCAGGTGCTGATGGCGCCGACGCCTTCAAAGGGCAGCGGTCGGTCGTCGGCCGCCGAGCCGACGAACATTCCGTCGTCGTCCCGGGCGGTGCTTGTCACGATGGCCTGGATCGCGCCGGAGTAGTCCTGGAAGCGTTCGTCGGAGTCGTCGTGACGCGGGTAGTCGGCGCCGGTGGCCACGGTGCGGACCGAACTGCGCAACAGGGAGAGGGTGCAGTTCACGCTGGTGTACGGGCCCGTGACAGCGGGGATCGACACGCTCACATGCCTGAGTCGGCGCAGATAGTGGCCGGGGCAGTCCAGGTCGAAGTAGGACTCCGGGATCGTGATCTCGCAGGTGCCGGTCTCGCGCAGCCGGACGAGCGCCAGCGGGTCGAGCTGGTTGACCGACACATGTCGCACCAGTTCCAGTTCTCGGCGGCGGCTCTCGTGGTAGGCCACTTCCAGCCGTCGCAGGTCGAGCGCGAGGGAGTCGGCCACGAGCAGGCCCTTGCGTCCGGCGTTCCAGTAGTCGCCGCCGACGAACTGTACCGCGTCGAAGTCAGGCTGCATCAGCTCGCGTTTGAGGGTCAGTTCGGCCTTGCGGGCGACGTCGAGCGCGAAGCGGTAGGAGTCGAAGTAGATACGGGTCAGCTCACCCTGCATCCAGCCGTAGAGCTCACCATTGGTGTACTTGTCCTTGAGCAGGGCCTCGGTCCCCTTCAGGTCCGCGATCTGGGAGCGGGAGTTGAGGTACTCGCGGTGGGCAGCCTGTTCGGCGATGACCGAGCCGAGGATCTGGCGTCCCAGGTGCATCAGCTCGTGCGCGGCGAGGTTGCTCTGCAGCATCCATTCGTCGGCACGGCGTTCGTAGGACGCCGTGCGCGCCGCCATCCCGGCCTGGTCCTGTTCCCAGGCCGCCTTCGTGCGGATGATGGCGGCGGCGATCTTGCTGACTTCTGACAGTTTGACTCCGCCGAACACCTCGCTGTGCAGGCCCAGGCCCCAGAAGTGCAGGTCGACGTCGATGTCGGGGATCATCCTGACCACGGAGGCGACGGTGTCGAGGACCGAGGAGGCCAGGTTCAGGTCACGGGCCGCCGGCAGGTGGTCGTTGAGTTCCTTGTCCTCGTTGACGGTCAGGTTCAGCCGGCCCGGGCTCGACGCGCCGGCGCTGGTGGTCGGGGAGCCTTCTCCGGCGAGCTTCAGCCGCGGGTACAGCTCCAGCGGCAGCGGTTTGTCGAACTGCAGGACCAGTTGCAGGTAGGCGGCGTCGAAGTCCTTCTCGGTGGTCAGCTTGGGCTCGTCGTCGGGCTTGATTGGCCGGGGAACAACCGGGAGGTCGAACTGGGAGGCTCCGGGGTCGGCTCCGAGCAGGCGCAGGTGGTAGCGGTAGCGCTCCAGCGCGATGTTCCGGCTGCGCACCAGCGCGTTCGTGGACTCCTGCGCCTGCTGCCAGGCCAGGTAGCGCACTTCCTGCGTCCGCTGGACGATCTTCAGCTCCTGCCCCTGCCGCAGCAGGGCGATCGCCTCGGCATCCTCCTTCTCCAGCGCGGCCAGCAGGGCGTTTCCCAGGGCGCGTACGTCGTCGCAGAGGCCGCGGGCCAACTGCAGCAGCGTGCCGCCGCGCACCGGGCCGGCCGGGGTGGCCGCCGCAGTGGCGACGGCACCGGTGTCGATGCCGGCCGCGGCGGCCTTGACCCGCAGGCCGGGCTCGATCGCGGGCTCGAACAGGGCGAGTTGCCGGGCGGCACCTTCGAGGTTCATGCAGTTGCGGATCTTGTACAGGCGGTCGTTCACGCGGTCCCAGTAGGCGAGCATCCGCTGGTTGCGCGGAACGCAGAAATAGGGCGCCCGGGTGATCCAGTCGTACGAGGCCTCCGAGCTGCCTGGCGTCGGTGACGGAGGTGCGGGGGCGAGGTTAAACGGGAACTGGCTTTCCAGGTCGACCAGGACGTTCCCGATCTCCTGCAGATGTTCGCGCAGTTGGAGGAAGCTCATGGCCTCCCGTTTTCCCTGCGCCGGGAGTTGCTCCGGCCGCGGTCCGAGGATGTTGGCGGCGAGGACGTAGCGCTGTGTCGCCTCGTTGACCGACTCGGCGGTGTCCTCCCGGAACATGCTGTCGCCCCAGGCGATCAGGTTGTCCAGGTACTTCATCACCACCTGGTACTGGTAGGCGACGGGGCGGGTCGCCGCGACGCGGTGCGGTTCGAAGGGGAACCGTCTGATCGCGCCATAGCCCTGCAGCAGGGTGTTCTTCGCGATGATGTCCCCGGGTTGCAGCTTGTCGTCGGGCGTGCTGAGCAGCGTCACCACCTGAATGATGTTCTGCGTCTCGGCCTGGCCGCGGAAGGCCAGGAACTTCCAGTAGCGCGCGGGGCCCTGGACGCTGGTGTCGGTGCTCGTGGGATCGAAGATGTAGTGGAACCAGCGCTGCGCCTCCGCGAAGCGCTGGTTGTTGCTCAGGTGCACGGCGATCGACAGGGGGACGTGGAAGAGCAGTTCCCAGTTGTAGTTGGCGTACGACCCTCCGGGTCGCACGTCGATGTCCTTGGGAAACGACGTCACCAAGCCGCTCGCGGCAGGAGTGTAGAAGCTCTCGAAGAAGTGAGGGTCTGCCAGCTTCTCCTGGAATTGCGGGTCGAGCAGGCCGGCCAGCGAACCCTTGTTGAGGCGCTCGATCAGCTCCCCCACGTACGGATGGAAGAAGTTCTCAAACGTGTAGGTGAAATCGCTGGTGAGGGCGGCGTCGCCTGCCGCCCTGGCGCCGAGCCGTACGTCCCTGCGTTCGTGGAAGCCAGGGCTGCGTCTGCGGTCAGTCACGAAGCGGCCTCCTGGTCAGGTTCTCGGTGTCCGGTTTTCTCACGCGTCCAGTGGGGGCGATCTCCACGTCACCGTGTATGAGGTTGCCCGGCGAGTCGATGAAGAAGTTCAGGGGCATGCCGGGCACTGCATCCACCGGCGCCAGGATCCCGGGGATCGGCTCCGGAATCGGCTCAGGGATGGGCAGCCCGAAATGCGGGCTGTCGGTGAACGTCGAATGCAGCGGGATGCTCCTCACGTAGAAGGCATGCCGGCTGTCGCTGAAGAGGAACGGGGCTGCCCATGGATTCTGGATCAGGCTGTGCTGGTCGCCGTCGGGGAAGTAGCTGATGTGGAATGGCGAGGAGATCCGGTACGCCGAGCGGTCGCGCACGACGATGACGTCCCGTGAGGAGACCTTGCCCTGGTCAGCTTCGGTGTAGGAGATCCGCAGGGTAGGGCTCGACGCGTCGATGTCGCGGACGAAGCGCGCGAAGTTCTCGACGTCCAGGGGCTCCTGTGCCCGGTCCTCCTGGCGTTCGGGCAGGCTGTGGGTGTTGTAGAACAGGAACGAGCTCTTGCCCTGTCCCCAAATCCGTACGCGCAGGGCGTCGGATTCCAGGGTCTCGCCGAGCACGAGCAGGTCGCGTTTGAACGCGCCGTCGCCGGAGGCGTCAAACAGCTTGCCGAAGCCGGTCGGCAGGGCGATGTCGGAGGTCTTCGGCGGCTGCCAGCGCCCGTTGTAGTACTCGCTCCAGCACAGCGCGGCCTGCGGGGACACCTTGATATTCTGCGCGCCCTGGCCCTGCACCTGGCCCATCGTGAGCGCGGTGAGGGGCCTGTCGGCCAGCTCTGGGGGCGTCGGCTGCAGGGGCGGGTTGGTGCTCATCACCTTCAGCCAGAACAGCAGCCGCCGACCTTTCCACACCACCGGCGTCACCGGGTTGTCCTCGATGTCGAGGCCGATCTGCTCCCATGCCGTCCAGGAACCGGCGGCCCGCTGGCGGTAGTAGTACTTGCGCTGGGCACCCGGGGTGCGGGCGATCACATGCGCGACGTCGTCGCCGGAGTCCTTGTCGCCCTCGTCGTAGTGGATGGCGCACGGTTCGAGCTTGGCGACCTCTTCGAGCCGCGACAGATAGCCAAGCAGGGCGGTGGAGGCCGTCTCCTCATTGATGTCGCTCTGCAGCAGCTCGCTCAGGGCCTGACGGAAGGCGGGCGACTGGTCGGTGCGCAGCTCGGGTTCGAGCCAGTTCTCCGGCCACAGGAAGATCTGCCGGTTGGCCTCCCACAGCCGGTAGCGCTTCATCCAGGCCCACCGGGAGGCGTCGAGAACGGCGGCGGGGAGCTCGGGGTCCAGGTTCATCAGTGCACGTTCGACGAAGAGCTGCACCGCCGAGGTGGCGTTGCGTACGCGCGAGGTCTGCATGCACGGTTCCATCTGCACGTCCATCAGAAAGAACTCGAACAGCTTGTCCGCGGTGTCGATGTGGGCGGTGACCGGCCGCGATCTCAGCTCACGCAGGATGTACGCGACCAAGGCGTCCCGGCGGCGGGCGCGCAGGGGGTCGTTGACGGACTTGAGCACGTCCAGCCAGCCCGATCCGTGCCGGGCGCGCAGCGCGGACTGCATGAGCTGCACGGCGTCGGCGCCGGGGTCGGGGGTGATGGCTCTGGTCAGGGTGTCGATGGAGGTGCCGAGTGTGGCGGCGAGCGCCATCGCGTCGGCGACCTGCCGCAGTACAGCGACATCGCCCAGGGCGTCGGCATGGAGCTCACGATGCGCCAGCAGCGCCGCCAGGGAGCCCGGGTCCCATCCGGTCGTGCGGATCAGCGCCGACTGGCCGTTATGGAGCAGTTCACCCGGCGAGTGCAGGAGCGCTGCCAGGGCCTGGCCGTCGAGCTTCAGGGCCGTGCGCAGGCGGGCGAAGTCGAGGAGCGCGTCGAGGACCGCGCCCAGCTGCGGCTCGCCGGAGCCCGCCAGCACGGGCAGTGCGTTGAGCCAGCCCGCCGCGCCGACCGCCAGCCGCTCGACCCGGGCCAGATGCGCGATTCCGCCGGTGCCTAGCGAGAACTCCTCGGCGAGAGCCTTGGCCGCGAGGTACCGGGCCAGGATGTCGCGAAGCCCGGCGACCGCCGCTGTTCCGAAGAGCCTTTCGGGCGGGACGGGCTGCCAGCCCTGCCCGGCGCGCTGCCAGTCCAGGGCAGGCGGCCCGGTCTGCGCACCGTTGACCGTGACGGCGATAGCGACCGGCCGGTTCGCCTGGAGCGCGACGGCCTCCCGGGTACGGAACCAGTCGCCCTCGGCTACCAGTTCTGTGTCGGTACCGCCGAGCGTGAGCTTGATGCCGGTGCCCGGGCCGGAGCGCACCCGGATCTGGTGGCGGGCGCTCTCCGTAACATCGATGAACCCGCTGTACACCGTTGACGCAGCGCTGGGGGTGTCTTCCAAGCCGGTGTCACCCGCCTTGAGCAAGGCAGCGAGGGCCGCCTCGCCCCCGCTGCCCGGTGCGTGCAGGGCCCGCGGATCAGTCAGCAGCGCCTCGGCCAGGGCGAGCGGGGTTCCCGTCGCGACCACGACAGCCGTCAGCGCCTCGGTGCGCCGCCGTTCCTCGCGCACGCTCGCCAGGACCGTGCGCAGAAGAGTGCGTCGTCGGGCCGCCGGTGGGTCGGCGGACGTAAAATAGGAGACGAGGAATGCCTCGACATTTGGATACCGCGCCAGAGAGTGGTCGATCGCCGCTCCGGCCTGGGCGAAGCCGCTGTCGCGGGAGCGCCGGTCCTCGCTCATCGCGAAGAGCGCGTCCACGGCGACGGCGAAGGCCTGGCCCGTACCGGGCACGGCCTTCAGCGCGTCGCGCGTGGCGGCGGCGAGCGGTCCGGCGAAGGAGAGGCGTCCGCGGTCGGCGTCGTAGGCGATGCGGCACCCGGCTGCCCTCACCACGGCCTCGGCCAGCGCCGAGGCGCCCTGCCGGTAGGGGACGTCCACCGCGGTCGACCGGCTCAGCAGGCCGGTGAAGGCCTGTGCGGCGTCGGGCCCGAACGGTACTGCCAAGAGCGTCTGGATCCGGTCGTCTGAGGTGGACTCGTCGGCGTCCAACTCACCGTCCACCGCGGCCGAGCGGGCGCGCAGGCCACGCAGCAGCGCCAGAGCCGTGTAGTCGTCCGGCTGGGACACGTCCGAGGTGATCGCGGGCGGCCACAGGGCCGCGAGGGCCGCCGTCGGCGTGGTGCCCACCGCTGCCAGCGCGTCCAGCCGGGCGAGCAGCTCGATCATTCCGGGCTGCGGAGCACCGTCCCAGGCGAAGGGGGCGATGCCGGTGAGCTTGAGTAGCCGGTTCAGCTCACGCTGAGCCAGCCCCAGCAGCTGCGCGAGCCAGGCCCGGCGGTGCGCGGCGCTCACGGTCGCCAGCGTGAGCGCCGTCCGGTCGTCGAAACCCAGCCCGTCGAGCAGCGCCGTGAAGTCGTCCGCCGACACGTTGAACGCGGCTCGCAACGCGTCCGCGTGGACGAGGAACCGCTGGGCGGGATCCTGCAGAACGTCACCGAAGCCGTTGTCGGCAAACGCCGCACTGTCGGCGCCGCCGGTCGAGAACAGCCGCCGGAACAGCGAGTCGGGGCCGTACGTCTCCAGGTCGGCCCAGCAGGCGAGCAGATGTGGCAGGTGCTCGTCGGGGTTCAGCGAGCGCTGCTTCATCACCGCCACAACGGTGCCCAGTCGCTCCAGAACTGTGGCGACTCCGGTGTCCAGCCCGGCCGGGCTCGGCTCACCGCCGTCCTGGACGCCTTCGACGCCCGGCGGGAACAGGGCGGTCAGCGCGCTGTCGGTCTGCTCGATGCTCCAGCCGAGCTTGCGCCACAACCGTACGAAGCGGACCAGGCGTAGCGCGTCGATGGGCCGCAGGGCCGCGCCCGCGGGATCGGGGTCGGCGTGGCGCACCCGGAACTCGTCGAAGGCCGGGAGGACATGTGGGCCGGTCGTCCCCGCCGGAGGCGCAGGCGGCACCGTGACCAGGAGGCGCATGATCCGCCTGTGGTTGGACTCGTCGGTGGCCCAGGCCGCCACGTTGCCGCCGTACGCGCTGCGGTCGAGGTCGGGAGGGAGCATCGCGTCGAACTGGGCGACTGGCAGCGTGCCGGCTTTCAGCCGCTTGAGGTCGGTGAAGGAGACGTTCAGGCGGGCGATGCGCGGCCTGAGCGTGACACTCGGGTTCACGAACCGGGTGTCGAGGACGCGCACGACCTCGTCGTACGTCAGGCTGAGACGGCGCGCCCAGGTCCGTATGGAGGACAGCTCGTCCAGGATCCGCGATGCGGGGATGGCGTCAGGGTAGCCGAGCAGTTTCTGCAGCGGCAGAGAGCTGTCGGTCAGCAGGAGCGCCTCGGGCGGGGAGACGCCGACTCGCTCACGCGCGATGTCCCGCAGACCGTAGCCGCCGGGGTTGGCGGGCTTGTCGTTTCGGCGCAGCGTCAGCATGGCGTCGGCCAGGGGGACGCCCAGCCGTGCAAACAGCGCGCGCAGGGTTTCCAGCGGCTTGTGGAACGGCAGCGGGGGCGGAAATAGTGCGGTGCGCAGGGGCTCGTACGCGGTTTCGTCGACGAATTCCGCCTGAGCGAGGAGTTCTTCGGAGGGTCGGCCGGTGGGCGTGCTGTGGCCGGTGAATCCCTCCAGCGAGAGGGTGTGCGCGACGTAGTACTCCAGCGTCTCGTTCACCAGGTCGATATGGGGTACGGCCGTTTCCGTGTTCTCGCAGTTCAACGGGAGATTGCCGATGTCGGGGCGGCGTGCCAGCAGGACGGCCAGGGGGTTCTTGACCCCGGCGGGCAGATCGATGGGGCGCAGGTCGATGAAGTGAAGGAGGTCGACCAGGTACGCCGCCGGGCTCAGCATCGATTCGCAGTGCTCGCAGGCACCGACATTGAGCGAGCCGAACAGCCCCTCCAGGGTGGGGTTGGCGACCACGCCCGCCGGTGCGTCGGAGTGGGCGAAGGGCTCGACGATCGGCTCGTCGAGTCCGAGCGGCGGTGCCAGGCGGGCGGTCAGGAAGCCGGCGGCGATGTTGGCCACCGTGTCGGAGATCTGCCGGGCGCGGGCGTGGACGGCACGGGCATCGGACTCGCCGAGGTCGCCGGAGCGCGATGCGACGAACTCCCCTTCGCCCAGCCTGGCGATGGCGGTCGCGGAATCCAGCCGGTTGGTCAGCAACACGGACAGGGCGGTGTCATCGGGGGTGAGCTGGTAGACGCGCTGCAGGCGCTTGATCGCGTCGAGGGTGCGGGGGTCGTCGGGCGCCGCCACGTCGTCGTTGCGGGAGATGAACCGCTCGACGGGCTCCACGCCGAGTTCGAAACGGCCCAGGTGCTCGGTGAGGAACCCTGCGACGGTGTCTCGGACTTCGGGCTCCGGGCTCACCGGCAGGTCGCCCTCGGAGACCTTCGCCGCCACGGAGGCGGTGGGGAAGCTCGTCCGGACCTGGGCGGCGAGGAAGTGCGCGTAGTTAGTCCTGCGCTCTTGCGGTGCGGTCCCGGGGACGGCGTCCGGCACGGTGTCGCCGAGCACGTCCAGCCAGCGCTCGGGCCGGAAGTACGAGCGCCGGGCAAGGTCTTCGGTGGTGGTCAGGGGGCCGTCGGGGTGCTGTTCCTCCGCCGTGTGCAGGGCGTTGATCAGCGGTGCGTTGTTCAGCGTGAGCACGGCGAGCCGTCCGTCTAGCTGGAGCCGGCGGCGGGTTTCCGGGCCGAACGAGGACTCCACGCTCTCCCAGAAGGGCCCGCCGCCTTCGGGCGCGGCAATCTGAAGCCGGGCGAAGGCGCGCTTGTTGTCGTCGTCCGCGGGGAACGTGCGGTCGAGCAGGTCGCCGCAGGACGACGTTCCGGCAGGGTTCGCCTGCAGGATCCGGCTGACCGACTGCTCCTCGAACGCCGTCAGGGCGGCCGGGAGTTCGGCCTCGACGGCGCGGGGCACCACGCCACGGTCGATGGCCTCGCGCCAGACGGCCTCGATCTTCCCGACGCCCGTCCGGTACAGCAGCGCTTCGGAGGCCGGAAGTCCCGCACGGAGCAGGGCGTAGAAGAGCGGGGCTGCGATGGTGCCCCCGCCGTCCTCGGACAGCTGGTCGGCCTGCGCCGCCATCGCCACGGCGCGTGCGTCCCATCCGGTCTTGTTCGCGAGGTGGGTGACGTCCTGTCGGGTGTCCGACTCCTCGATGACGCCGAAGCGGCCGGTGACGAACGGCTGGATCGAGCGCGACAGGGCCTCGTACTCACTCTCCAGGGCAGTCGACGCGGGCTCCACCTCGACGTCCAGGCGCACCACTGGTGCCGTGGCCCCGTAGGCCACCGCGGACTGGCCCACGAACGTCGCCGTGTCGTCGTCGCTCGTCCACACCCGTGCCTGGAGGTCGGGCGCCGGTCGCGCAGTGTCGGCGACTTCGGCTCCGAAGGCGCCGCTGTCGTCGGTGAGTGCGGAGGCGACCCGGACGTCCTGCCCCACGCGGCAGTCGACGATCTCCACGAAGAGTCCGGCGGATCCGGTGCGGCCTGGGGCGAACACCCGTCCCTCCGCAACGGGGCGCGGGTCGGCCGGCGGGGGCGGTTCAACGGGATTCATGGCTGGCTCGCTCCTGCCTCATCGGGGTCGGCGACAATGGATGAGCCCACTTCGGGTCGCTCTTCAGGGCGGATGAAAGTGCGCCCGAGCGGCACGGGTTCATCGTCTGCGAGGGCCGGAGCAGGTTCGTCCTCCAGAAAGCCGGGCACGTCGCCTAGGCCGGTGACCTCAAGCCCCTTGAGGCGTGACTCCGAGTCCTTCTCGAACACTCCCGACTTCTTGTCGGGCACGTCCTTGAGATCCTTGAGATCTTTTTCCTGCTTCGGAGTGATCGTGTCTGGGTCATCCTTGTTATCCTTGCTGTCTTTTTCCTCCTTGCCGTCCTTCTCGTCCTTCTCGTCTTTCTGCTCCTTGTCGTCCTTGGCGTCCTTGTCTTCCTTGTCCTTGCCGTCCTTGTTCTCCTTGTCGTCCTTACCGTCCTTGCCATCTTTGTTGTCCTTGCTGTCCTTGTCGTCCTTCTGGATCTTCTGCTCGGCGGCGTCCGGGTTGTCCTTGTCATCCTTGTCGTCTTTCGCGTCCTTGGCGCCCTTCTCGTCCTGGATCAGGAAATCCCGGAAGAAAAGGACCTCCTCGTCCCAGTAGGGCGGCAGAACGTCGAAGACGGCCCCGAAATTCGGGTCCTGGCGCGATCTGGTGATCCAGACCGTTCCCGCGACCCGCTGATCGCCGACGGCCAGCTTGGCGATCGACCGCATCGCGTCCGCGTCGCGGCAGTCGTTGATCACGTGCACCCTGCTCCACCGCAGCCCCTTTGCCGGCTTCCACCAGTCCGGCACACCGGGGCTCACGTCGGGACGGCAGGCGTCGCGCGCCTCGAACCGCGTGCGGTAGAGCAGGACGCCCGCCTCCCAGATCTCCAAAAAGTCGGCCCCCAGACGCTGCACCCACGGTCGCCCCGGCTCGTTGTCCGGGAACTGCGCGACCTGGATGAACAGCTTGTAGCTCTGTTGACGGACGGCATGCGCGTAGCCGGCGTAGTTGTCCGGAATGCCGATCACGCTGCCGGGACGTTGAGGATCGGTGCAGTCGACCGGGCCCGAGTCGAGGTAGATCCCATCGATGTGCTCCTCAAAGAGCGTCTGCCAGGCGTTGATCTGATCGGCTACCGCGGGGACCTTGCGTCCCGGCCTGAGCGGGTCCTCGAGCAACGCGGCCTCGGGGCCGACGCGGAGCTTGCCGCCTGCGACATAGACGCGCCCGAAGACGAGCTGCCCGGCGGCCCGGCATGCGTCGAACTTGGCGCGCACGGCGCTGCGTTGGCCCGGCCCGGCGGCCGTGGTCAGGTCGATCCGGCTGTAGAGCTGGTCGGCGACGACCAGCCGGACGACCGCGCCCGCACCCGCGACGCGGTCCCACTGTTTCATCGCCCAGTCCCAGTCGGCGTGGGTGCCGTCGGCGTCGATCACCCGGCCGTCGAAGGGGAAGTAACCCCACACGGCCATCCGGGGCCCGGTGAGCTGGGGCGGAACGGTCGGGTTGGCCATCAGGCGACCTCCGCCTCGTGAAGCAGCCGGGCCACAGCTCCGGCGATGTCCTGTCCGTGACGGTCGTAGAACGTAAACGCAGGCGAGGGATTGACCTCGAAGCAGTACCAAGCCGCGTCGGGGGTCAGCCGCAGGTCGATCCCGGCGAGCGGGAGATCGAGGTCAGCGGCCAGCTCACGGCACCGGTCGGACAGGTCGTCGGGCAGGTCCGCAGGAGACAGCGACACCTCCACACCCTGCTTGGCCGCATAGCGGTAGTCGTCGGCCTGGGACTCGATGCGCGAGCAGAACACGTCGTCGCCGACGACGTGCACGCGGTAGTCGACGCCGGGCACATGCTCCTGGAACTGGGTGGGGCACCAGGCGAGGTCGTCGAGCCGGTCGTCGCCGGGCCTCAGCTGCGAGACGATGCTGCGCACTCCGCTCACCGACTTGTAGACGACGCTGTCGTATCTGGCGGCAAAGGCACGGGCTGCGTCGGCGTCCGTGGTGATGAGGGTGTCGGGCACCTGGAAGCCATGGGCCCGGATCGTCGTGGACTGGCGTGGTTTGGAGCCGTTGCCGGCCATCCGGCTCGGGCGGTTGAGGACACGCGCTTCGGTCAGCTCGCACCACAGCCACAGGCTGTCGTCGAACTCGGATGCGTGCCGGCACTCGTTACTGTCACGCCCCGCTCGGGCGATGTCGCCGATGCGCCAGGAGTCGTACGGGCGCACGTAGGCCGCGGTGACGTCGGCCAGATCGACCTCAAGATCACCCATCGTGATCACGGCGCGAATGGCATCGTCGACATCGACACGGATCCCGGAATCGAGAATCGCCCGCTGGTCAACGAAGGCCACCGGGGCGCCGAGGCGCTGGAGTTCGGCGCGCACCCGCGCCAACGGGCTGTCCTGGAGCAGGCCCCACAAAAGGATCACGGCGTCACACTCTCTCGGTGGGCGCCGGGCACCGCCGCGGTGCCGGAACGGTGGAAGTAGTCGAGCATTGCGTCGGCGACCTGAGGGTCGAACGCGTTGGTCCACGGGTGGGCGTCCACGAACCTGACCTCGGAGCCGTGCTCCTCGAAGAACGCCGTCAGCATCGGGACACCGGCGGCCTCCGTCAGCGCTTCGGCGAACTCCGTCAGAGCGCGTTCGTCACCGCCGATGCACCGATCACCGATCACGGTCACCTGCATCGCGGGCTGCCCGGCCGGTGCAGCGGGTGCCCCGGCATCCGAGGAGGCGGCAGGCCGCAGGTATGGCGGCACATCGCGGCCTCGCGGGCGGACCGGCATCCCCAGACGCCGCGCGGTCATGGCCCACTGCTCGCTGCGCCATCCCGGACCGCACAGGCCGGCAGCGGCGGGCGGGTTGAGGACCGGGCACGACAGCACCGAGAGCCAGTAGTTGAGGAACGCCGACATCTCGGCGGCGGCATAGTCGCGGTCGTCCGGCTGGATTCTCCTGACCTCGCCGGAGGTCACCGCAGGAAGGCGCGTGACCACACCGGTCAGCTCACCGACCTCGACCACCTCACCGTGAACGACTGCACGCGAGGCCGCCGGGTCCTCCGTGAACACCCGCCAGCCCGGGCTCGACAGGTCGTCGGGCGTGAGCAGGCGGGCCTGCTCAGGTCCCCATGTGTTCACCAGTCGGTGCGCGCCGGCGTCGCGGCGCGAGGCAAGCACGAGGATCATGATCTGACCTCCCGGGTCGGACAGGTACGGGGGTTCGCACCGCGTCGTCGGCGCGTGCTCATCTGGGGACCTGGATCACGTACAGCTCCCTTGCGGAGGTCTGGGTGACGGTGCAGTCCGTGTGGTTCAGACATGGGTCACCCTCGCGCCGCTTACTTCTTCAACCACTCGCCAACGGTCCGGCCGAGAGCCAACGACGGTGCCACGGTGATCGCGCTCACACCCGCGACAATCCCGCCCGCGACCAGTGCCGTGCCGTCGTGGCCGATCAGCTTCTTCACGCCCTGCCGGGTTGCCTCGCCGTGCTCGGCCGCGACCTGGTCGATGCCGAGCAGGCTGTTCGCCCCGCCACCCACATCGATACCAACGTGGGCTGCCCCGACCACGTCACCGACCACCGGGATGGCCTCGGCCGCATCCCACGCCGCTGACTTGGCGTCACCGGCCTTGGCATCGTTGGCGACGAGAACGACGCCAACGGCGATGCCCACGATCGGGGTGTACTTGGCGGCCTTGGTGAGCACCGTCTTGCCGCCTGACTTGAGCACGCTCTTCGCTCCAGTGCTGAGCAGCTCCTTGCCCTCGACGACGCCGACTTCCTTGCCCGCGACCAGGGCCTTCTTGGCGACCTGTTCCTTCTTCGCCGCCGCTTGCAGCTCCCGGACTTCCTTCGCGGTCTCCTGCAACGACTGGGCGCTGTGAAGGTTGTCCAGCTGTCCCCAGATGGCCTTGTCAACCGACTCCGATTTCACGCCCGCGTCCAAGGCCGCCTGTCGGCTCGGTCCGACGATGTCAGTGGTGAAGTGCTTCATCCCCTCCTGCCTGAGCCGCTTGATCTGTTGCGTGTCGGACAGCGGGCCATGGGAGGTCTTGATCGTGTGCGGCTTGGCCGGTGATGTCTTGGTGGCCTTGCCGGTCTCGATGGCCACGGTCGGGTCCTTGTCCGGGTTGTAGTGGACGCGCCCTTTGGGATCAGTCCGAATCAGGCGCATCTTTCCCTGCGAGATCACGTGGTCCTTCTGCACGTTCTTGCCGATCAGATGGCGGTCGATCAGCTTCTTGCCGTACTGCACCACGTCGTTGAGCTTGTGCCGGACCTGCTGGCTCGCGCGTCCGTCAGGGTCCGTGTGGCACACGGGATCGCCACGGCCGTACGTGTAGGGGCCTGGTCCGTCCGCGAGAGGATCCGGATCGCAACTCGTCCACCGCCCCAACCACGGCGCATAGTGGCGGGCCCCGTGGTAGGCCAAGCCCGATTCCTCGTCCCGTTCCTTGCCAGTGCAGCGATAACGTTTCGGGGCGTCGATGCCGGCGCTGAGCGCCTGGTACGCCGTCGTGCCGTACGGGTGGTACTCCTCGTACGAAATCACCCGCGCCTTCTCATCCAACTCCACGGCTGACGAGCCCAGTTGGTCATCCAGCTGATACCGCACCAGCGCCACCGGGGCTCGATCCGTGCCGACAGTGCGGGTCTCGACCAGGGCGACGCGGTGGGTGTCGTCCATCACGTGGAGGGTCTCGCGTTCGAGGGTGACCGTCCTCCCCTCGGGGCCGTACTCGCGGTAGATCTCGACATCGCCCAGATAGATCCGCTCCTTGATGCGGACGGGTGTCACTCCCTCGGCGGCGAATCCCTCGGTCACCTTGCGCGTGCGGCGGCCGGCTGCGTCGTAGACGTAGTACGTGGTCTCGGGTGTGCCCTGGTTGGTGTGCTGTGTGGCGACGGCCGCGAGTTGGTCGTGGTGGTTCCAGCGCGCGACCGACAGGTGCGGCATCCGGGTCATGTTGCCGTGCGCGTCGTGGCCGAACTCCTCCACGGTCGCTCCCGTGGTCGTCGAGGCGAGACGGTTGCCGCCCGGCTCGTACGCGTAGTCGCGGGTCCAGCCGGAGGGATGGACCCGGTCGGCGACGGTGTGCTGGACCGAAGTCAGGTTGCCAACCGGGTCGTAGGTGAAGCGCTGCCGGTAGACGCCCAGCGCGGCGCTGTCACCCGGGTGGATCAGCCCAGTGCGCGGGGCGTCGGTCCAGCCGGGCGGCACGGCGGAGTTGAGCACTCCCCCGGTCTGACCGAGGTGCTCACGGCCGGTCGCCTCGACGAGGCGCAACACCGCGTCGTACACGTAGCCGCGCTCGGGTTCGACACGCTGGTTGCGAAAAAACACGGTCTGAAGGGCGTCGTCACGGATGTGCGTGATGTTGCCGACCGGGTCGTAGGTGTACGTCAAGCTCTGCACCCCGCAAGGCGCTTGACCGGGCTGGGGGCAGTCATCAGGGAAGGCGGCGCCGCGGCTGGTGCGCAGCGTAGCCAGTCGGAACGTCAGTGGGTCGTAGGTGTACTCGGTGCGTGTGCCGTTACCGAAGGCGATGTGCGTGCGGCGGCCCTTGGCGTCGTAGCCGATGTCGGTCACGAACGCCGTAGCCGCGGCCCCTCGTACCGCGACCGACACGGACCGCAGCTGCCCTCCGTCGTCATATCCGGGGGTGAGCAGCGAACCGTCCGGCAAGACACGGCTGACGGGGCGCCCGAGCGCATCGTACGAGGTGGTGGTGGGGAGCGCCGGTCCTTCGAGCTGGGGCGGCTGCGACCAGTCCGGCAGTTCGCGGTAGGCAGCGGCCAGGCGGTACTCGCTGTGCACGAGACGGCCGGCGAAGTCGTAGCGGAGGTGGGTGGTGACGCCGGAGCTGTCGAAGGACTCGAACATCTGGGCGCGTAGGTTGGCTTCGGCTGCGGCGGTCGCTCCGCCGGGGTGGTCGGCGGCGTCACCATAGGTGACCCGCCCGATCTCGATCTCCGCGGCGTCCTGCGGGCCGCGCAGCAGGGTCCGGACGGGGCGGCGCAGTTCGTCGTATTCGGTCCGTACGTCGTTGTGCCGTGAGTCCCAGGCGCGCAGCGCATGCCCGTCGGTGTCGAGGAGGCTCCAGCGGTTGCCAGAGTCGGTGTGCTGTTCGTGGACGCGGTGCCCGAGAAGGTCGTAGTCGAACGCGGCGGCGAGTCGGCCGAGTTGGTCGTGGACTGTGCGTGGGTTGCCCTCAATGTCGTACTCAACGCGCAGCGGGTGCTGCTCTGTTGTCGAAGGCCCGTTCATTGTCGTGCGGTTGACGGCGATAGTGAGGAAGGCGCGGCCCAGTGAGTCGAAGACGGCGGTAGTCGGGGTATCCGCGTACACCTCAGCTTGGCGGGCGGCGTCCTGGGCAGGTCCGGGTGGTTCGGCGAGGCGGGCGGCGCGCCAGGTGGGCAGGTAGGTGTGCTGCGGCAGGCGCGCGAAGTGGGCACCCGTGGCGGGATCGGTGGCGGGATCATCGATTGCGGTGGTGTCGCCGGTGTCCCACGTGGTCTGCGCCCAGGGGGCGAATGTGGTCTTCTCCCAGGTGTGGTCGGGGTGCAGGGTGGCCACGACGCGGCCGAGCGGGTCGCGGCAGATGATCGGACTCACCCCGTGCGCGGAGTCGAATTCGAAGTCCGGTACGGCGCTGAAGAAGGGCTCGAACCGCCTGACCGGGCGGCCCTTGTTGTCGAACACCGTCCAGCCACTGGCCATCCAGCGCGGCGCGCCGTCGGGTCCGGGAGCGGCCTCGTGCTTGCGCATGATCTCGCGGCCGAACCCGTCGGAGTACACGAGCGATGCCTGCACACGCGGTGCGGGAACGGCGTCCGGCCCACGGCTGTGCCGTTCGCGCGCCAGAGTCAGCACCGCCGCGGGCGGGCCCGGCTGCGGTTCCCCGCCCGGGTGCTCGCGGGACGTACGGCTGAAGGCGTTTACGTCGTACACCAGCCGGGTGGTGGCGCTGCCGAGGAGGTCCAGCGGCGCGTCGGCCGGGTGCCGCATGTGGGCCTCAATCACGTCGTCGGTGAGGTCCGGTACGAAGCCGTCGAGGGTGTCCCCGACCTGCTCATCGTGTCCGGCCTCATCGATTTTCCCCATGGTGGCGGTGCCGACGACCACACCGAGGGCGTCGAACGCCACCGCGTTGCGGTTGCCATTGGTGTCGGTGACCAGCGCGGGCGCCAGCACCCGGTAGTCGTTGCGCCAGACGGTGCCCTCGGGGCGCCGCTCCCCCACCGTGGTGCGGTTGCCGAGCGCGTCGACGCTCTCCCGGACCAGCAGGTCGTCCGGGTCGAACGCGACCGCCGTCACCGCGCCGAAGGCGTCGCGGTAGCAACGGGGGACGAAGAAGTGCCGCCGCGCCTCGGCGAGTTCGTCGCCGCCCTCGGTCGGCGCGTAGCCGATGGTCCCGGATGTCTCCCACCACAGGCCGGGCGGGTCGGCGGACGGGAATCCGCCTTCCCCGCTCAGTGCTGCGCCGTTGCGGTAGCCCGCGGCGGTGAGCACGGCGGGGTCGGCCAGCAAGGGTTCGCCGTCGCGGACGTAGACCGTGGCGAGCAGGTCGGGGGTGAGCGCGAGCCGGAAATGCTCGTGGGGCAGCGCGAGCGCGCCGGTACGGCCGAGCGGTTCGGGCCCGGTGAGGTCGTCACGCCGGAACAGTGTCCGGTGGTACTCGATCAGACGTCGGTGCGGTCCCGGGCCGGCGCTCACGCCGTTCACGTCGGTGTAGGGAAGGTCGGCGTGACCGTCGGCCAGCGCGGCGAGGGTACGTGCGAGGGTGTCGGGCGCGACGAGCGGGGCCAAGGAGTCCGGGTCCGGGAGCGGGCAGCCGTGCAGTTGGTAGGTGCGTGCCTCGCAGGGCAGCGGCGTGCGCCAGGTGTCAGGGGTGTCGAGCGGCTCGGTGTAGGCGTCCTCGGTGATCTGGACGTATGCCAGCCGTTGTGCGGCGTGGTCCTCCTCGGTCAGGCGCGGGTCGGCGTCGCGGTGTCTACGGCCGTACGCGATCGACGCCGACTGCAGGGTGTTGCCGAACGAGTCGACGGCAAGGACGAGTTCGTGCACGGTGCGCGGGTCGGCGACGGTGGACCCGGCGACGTCGAAGAGCGCCCGCTCGTAGTTCAGCGAGACCGTCTCGCGGGCGTGCCGCAGAAACACCGCGTGCCGGTTGGGGCCGGCCGGCTGAACCACCTCGATGCCGTAGCCGCGCTCTTCGACGGAGTATGGCCGGTCGGCCGCGTCGGTGCCGTCCTCGGCATAGACCTCCTGCCGCAGGACCGCGCCGCGCATGGCTCGCTGTGCCTCACGGACTTCATCCGCGGTGAGCGGCCAGGCTGTCAGGGTCCCGTCGGCCGCCCGGCGTTGCGGCGGGGGCGGCTGGTCGGGGCGCAGGAGGTCGGGCTGCCGGTCCGCGGGCCCGGGAGTGCCGTGGCTGGGATCGCCTTCGCGGTAGTACTCGTGGGCGAGGGCGTCGGACAGTTCACCGGCGTCGGTGAAGGCGCCTGTGTGGTACCAGGTGGTGACGCGTACCGGCGGTGCGTGGGAGGCCGCGTCCAGGTTCACCGGGTCGGGCACGGAGACGGGGATGGTGCTGCTGTCGGCAAGTGCGGCAAGCTGCTCGGTGTCCCACTGGTCGACTCGTGCGAAGCCGCGGAACTCTCGCTCCGCGCCATCGAAGTAGCCATGGTGGTAGGCGTAGCGGGTGGTGGACCGGTTGCGGCTGACGTGGTCGATGGTGTCGGTGCGGGACACGACGTGCACGGGGAAGGGCAGACGGGTCGCCCACGGCTGCCCGGCGGCCTCGTCGGCGAGACGGAACGCGGTGGAGGTGGAATAGGCGATCACCGTCGCCGCGCCGAGGTTGTTGCGGATGCCGGTGAGCAGATGCGGTTTGCCGCGGGGCATGAGTTCCAGGTAGCGCACCGACGCGCGGGCGTCGGCCGGCCAAGCGGATGACCACACCAAGCAGGGTGTTCCAGTGCCCAACAGGTCCACCGTGGCCGGGCGTTCGGGGGTCGGGAAGTCCGGCAGGACGACGGGCACCGCCAAGGCCCAGCGGTTGCCGGACTCATTGACGTAGGCGCGGACGCCCGAAGTGCCCACATACAGCAGGTCGTGCGGGCCGGCGCCGTCGAGGTCAGCGAGCAGCACCCGGTGCGGATCGAAGAGGTCCGGTGCGTCCAGCAGCGGCGGGTCGTCCATCACCACGGCCGCACCGAAGCGGCCGTATCCCAGGTTGGGCCAGTAGCGGACCTCGTCGTGGCGTACGCGCACCAGGTCGGCCAGCCCGTCGCCGGACATGTCGGCCAGGAACACGGCGTGCTCGGCGTCGGCGAACACGAGGGCAGGCCCCTGGTCGGCATCCGTGGCGGCCGGGACGCGCCACGCGGAACCGAAGCCGCTCTCCCCCGTCGACTGGTACCAGGTGAACGCGGCGCCCTCGGTGATCATCGCGTCGGCGCGGCCGTCGCCGTCGAGGTCGGTGAAGCGCAGGTTGCCGTCGACCCACGCGAGGTTGGGCAGCTGTTCGAACGCGCGGAACGGGGCCCAGCCGCGCCGGTCGGTTCGCTTGTAGAACCCCGGCGAAGGTCCCGAGAACGACACGAGGTCGAGGCGGCCGTCGCCAGCGAGGTCGAGCAGTTGGCCGCCCTCGCCCGGCCGTGCGCCGGTGGGCACCGTGGCCAGTGGCTGAGGCGCATCGACCATGCCGCCTCCCCGATTGGCGGCGTAGTGCCATCCCTCCGACGCTGCCGCAAGGACTCCGGGGATGCCGTCGCCGTCCAGGTCGACCCACTGGGCGGCGGCGGCCTCAGCGCCGACCGCCAGGCCCGCGATGGGACCGTCGAGAGTCCGCACGTCGCTGGACTCGCCCAGCGAGATTGGGTTGTAGCTCAGTTCGAGTGGCGGCAGGGCACGGCTCGTCAAACCGTCGGCGGTCCGCCGGAATCCGCGCTGGGTGGCCGAGACCAGCAGCGACGCCACGGGGTTCTCGTCGTAGGCCAGGTCCAGCGAGCGCACCAGGCATGCGCGGCCCGCGGTGGGCTCGTCGGGGAAGTGGTGGAAGACCAGGATGCGTTTGCACAGCCGGTAGGTGCGCACCTCGAATCCGGCGCGGTGCGTCGAGAAAGGATCGCGGCGGCACGTCCAGTCGCCACCGATCGGCGTGGGCTCGGCGGCGTCGTGGTCGCCGTAGTCGAGCACGACCTCGAACATCCACGGGTCGGGCCCGGGCGGGGTTCGGGTCAGGGCGCTCGCGCGGTTGCCGTACAGGACGCGCTTGAGGTAGCGCTGCGTGCCGCGGGTGTCGGCCGTACGGTGGCGTTCATGGGCGGCGAGTGTGTCGATGCCGGTGCCGTTCTCCCGGGCGTAGCGATACTGGATGACGTTGCCCTTGTCGTCGCGCGACTCGCTGATCAGCCAGGTGAAGACGCGCGGGGCACCGGGGGGCGCGGACGGGTCGCACACCCGGGCGTTGTCGTCAACGCCGTACAGCGTGGTCACGTTGTCGCCGCTGATCGAGCGCCAGTGGGCGGTGCCGTCGGTCTTGTCCGTCCAGCGCTCGATCCGCGCGAACGTCCCCTCCACGCGCGGCCGATAGCGCTCTACGCGGTAGGTCCGGCCATCCTCGATCCGTTCGGGCAGCTGCTGGCGGCGCCACTGTTTATCCGGGCCTTCATCGAGCACCGGGACGAGGTCTTCGGAGCCCGACAGGAGGAAGACATCCGACTCCTCGCCGTCGCAGTAGCGCGGGAGGCCCTTGTCGGTCTTGCGTGTCACCGCCGCGAGCCCCAGGCTCCACCCCAGCCCGAACGGGCCGTTCCCCGCGCCCGAGTCGTAGCTCAGCACCAACGACGGTCCGAACCCGGAACGGCCTCGCGGCGCCGGCACGGGGATCTGCAGTCCGGCCGTCCCCGTCGCCGCGGCCACGGCGAACGTCTCCCCGATTCCCCGCTGCGCACCGCCGCCCTTGGGCAACGACACGGATGGCGCCGTGATCGTCAGGCGGTTGTCCGCGGGAGCCGCGTGGCTGCGTGGACCATCCGACGGCGCCATGGCGCCTCCTCACCGGGGACAGCGGGGGACTTACACGATTAGAGCAACTATTAGCCATGATCAACAGATAATCCCGGAAAATCACCCGGCCAGCCGCTGCCCCTTGCATCCTCTGCCTGGCACACCACTGGCTATGGGCCGACATGATCACCGAAGCCCTGCAACGGCTCACGGCCCTGCCGAACCCCGGCTGACCAGTAACGTCCCACGCTTACAAGCAGCACCACCACGACGGGAGCCGTGGAACCCGGCGCGCGCCGTGGCCGTTGTCCTTGCGGAGCTGAGCATGCTGGCAAACTTCGTCTGGCTGCCGTACCAGCCAGTCTGGTCGATCACGCTCATCGTCATCGACGGCTTCATCATCTGGGCTCTGTGCGCGCCACGCCGCGAGGCCCGGCCATAAGGGCAATACTCAAGGCCTGGGCGGGTTGAACGCGAAGGGCGTACCTTCCCGAGTGATCGATTGATACTCTCAGTAGTTTTCGGGTCGGACGGCGGCTGTCACCCACGCCCCCGCAGGTAGTACGACCAGGCGCTCTTGCGCTACACCTTCGCAATTCCTCCAAGCGTGTCCGGTTGACGAGCGGGGACCACGGCGGGCCGAAAGACAAGAAGGCCAAAGGCCGGCGCAAGACCGTCAGCCCCGACGGCAAGGCCGCGCATGCCGCCAGCCTGCGCAAAGGAAGGCTTCCGGGAATCTATCCGGGCCGCCGAGCAACGCCGCGCCGCGCGCCAGGCCGCCCCGTCAGCGTCGGCTGCCCCACACCGAGCAGCAGGCGTCGGTGAAGGGACGTCTCATTGGCGCGGAGGCCACGCTGCAGACACACCTTGCCTGGTGCCTCGATGCCGATCAGGACCACAACTGGAGCCGACTCATCGAGAGTGCCAGCCGACTCGCCCCGGCTGCTGCACTATTGAAAGCCGAGGCCCAATCAGGCAGAGATGCCACGTTCGATGTCGCACTCGTCGGCATTTTCAGCGCCCAACAGCATGGGCGCCGCTTCAAGAAGGGAGTGCGGTCGGCCTGTGTGCAAGAGCATCGGTCCGGCCGGTTTGCTGCGGGCGTGGCGTGGGCCAGGCCAGACCGTCACCTCTCCTCCTCCTTTCCGTACCGGGATATGTGTCATGTCGCCTTCAGGAGCAGGCGCTTGCTGGGGGGCAAGGAGGTTGTTCACGGCCGCGGCGTTGGCCCGAGGAGTCGGTCCGGTGCTTTCAGCCCAGGCTCGCCGGTGCCCAGTCTGCGTGCCGCAGCACGGCCCGGACGGTCAGGCTGGAGGGGGCCAGCCGGAGTCCCGTATTGCGCAGGGCCACGGCCAGCGGGTGCGTCAGTTGCTGGCCCATCCGGCCGGCCTGGCGCGCGGCCCGGGCTACGGACTGGCTGCGTGGGCGACGTTCGGCGTCGTAGCGGGTCAGAGCTGATTCGACCGTGGGCTCGCCGGCGAGCGCGGCTGCCAGCGTGGCCGCGTCCTCCAGGGCCTGGCAGGCGCCCTGGCCGAGGTTCGGGGTCATGGCGTGTGCCGCGTCACCGAGCAGCGCGACCCGGCCCGCGGTGAAGGCGGGCAAGGGCGTCGCCAATTCGTGGATGTCGTGGTGCAGGACGGCGTCCGGCCGGGTGGCGTCCAGTAACACGGGGATCGGATCGTGCCAGCTGCCGAACCGACGGCGCATCGCGGCAAGGGCGTCAGCATGCCGGATTCCGGGCGGCGAGTTGAGCACCGCGTGCCATTCGGCCCGGCCGTCGGCGAAGGCGATGTGGCCGAACTCGGCGCCCTTGCCCCAGGTCAGTTCGAAGTCGGTGCGCAACGTCACCGGATGCTCGGTGATGGCGCGCAGCACCGTCGATCCGCTGTAGACAGGGCCGGGGTGGTCAGGGAACAACTGGCCACGCAGCCTGCTGTCCACTCCGTCGGCCGCCACGACCAGGTCGGCGTCCAGGACGCCCTCCTTGACCTGCACCCGCACCCGGCCGGGGCCTGCGCAGTCGACGGACGTCACCTCGGCCCCGACGACCAGGCACTCGGAAGGCAGCGCCTTGCGCAGCAGGCGCTGCAGCACGGCCCGGGGGATACCGACGATCGGCGTGCCCAGCTCGCGCTCCAGTACGGCCCCGTCCATCCGGGCCAGCCATCGGCCGCCGGGAGTGCGGGTACCCCCGGTGTACTGGGGCCGCGCGGCTGCGCGTACCGCTTCGCCGACACCAAGGACGTCCAGGGCACGGATGCCGTTGGCGTGCAGGGAGATCCCCGCGCCCGCGTCGGCCAGGATCCGAGCGCGTTCGACGACCGTCACGTCCCAGCCGATCCGGCGCAGGCCGATCGCCGCGGCCAGCCCGCCGATGCCTCCCCCGACCACCACCGCAC
>NZ_VJZE01000089.1 GCF_009377205.1 Streptomyces phyllanthi | reverse complement strand
CGCCCGGCCCGCCCTCGCCGGCGGCGATTCGGCTCGATCCGGCACGCGACACACGGGTGCCGGCCCTGACGTCCGTCTCCTTGGCGGTGCGGGACAGGATGTCGTCTCCGCCGGTGTGGTGTTCCACGTGCTTCATCGCTTCTCCGGCCCCGTACACGACATGTCCGTCGCCGAGCGGAGGGCGCCGGCGACACCGTTATGGGAGAGGGCGGCCTCCCACCGCACCGGAATCGGTACCTTCTTCCTGCGCTGTACGGGGGCTTCGGGCACATGCCACGCGGGCGGACGCCGCGCCGGGCGGGTCTGCCGCGGGAACGTCCCCGGTCGTTCTCGTTCGTCACTCATCATCGACCCCCGCATACCCGCTGAAGCCCGAAGCATGGGGGGCGGAATCGCCGCGGACCGCTCGTGGTCGGACCACTCCCCCACGGAATCATCCTCTGAATCATTCGATTGGGGAGGCTTCACCGGCGTGATGGGGGTACCTGATGACTCCCGTCCGTTGTTCCCCCGGACCCCGGAGGCCTTCCTTGATTCCTTTCGTGCACAGGAAGCTGACCGTGCAACTCGTGGCCGCGCACGCCCAGCGCATCCGCGTGCTGGCCCATATGAGCTACTCCGCGGAGGATCCCCTGGCCGTGACGGCGACCTTCACCCATGAGGGCCGCCTCCTCGCGCAGTGGAGACTCGACCGGCGGATGCTGGCCGAGGGGGTGCAGCGCCCCGTCGGCGAGGGAGACGTACGCCTGCGGCCGCAGCGCGCGGGGACACGGAACGAGCTGCGCATCGAGTTGTCGTCCGGCAACGCCCGGGAGGGCGCGGGCCGGCAGCGGGCGGTGGTCCTCGCCCCGGCCCCCGCCGTCGTGTCCTTTCTGGAGGACACCTACGACGTGGTCGAGCCGGGGCACGAGAAGGTGTGCGTGGACGAGTTCCTGGACGAGCTCTTCGCCCGCACGGGCAAGTAGTCCCGCCCGGGCAAGGGGAGAGGAGGTGTCCGGCCGTGGCCGGACACCTCCTCTCTCTACGCCTGCGCCTCCCCGCAGGCCTACGCTCCGGCCGGTGCGCCGGTCGTCGCGGACGCCGGGCCCGTGACGGTACGGGGGCGGGGCACCACCGACACCGTCATGGGGTCGTGCACGGCTCGGAGTTGACGGCGCGCCGCTTCGAGGGCCGTACGGACGTCACGCGTGCCCATCGTCACGCACAGCGTGTAGGCGAGGTCCTGCGCGCGCCGGCCGCCCGGGCGGGACGCCGGTTCCCGGCTTTCGTCCTGCGCGAGCGCCTCGTACGCCTCGTACTCCTCATACTCCTCATACTCCTCGACGAGCTTGCGCAGGATGGCGGGATGGGGCTGCAGCATGGGGCTCCTGTCCGGATCGGGGATGGTGGCATCGTGCGGATCGCCGGGGTGGCGCAGGGGCGTCGCGCGGGTCAGTCGGGATGGGGCCGCTCGCCGCCACCGCGCCGGGCCGTCGCCGTCCGCGCGCCGAGGACCTCGTCGCGCACGCGCCCGCAGCTCCGGCTGATCAGCCGGGAGACGTGCATCTGGGAGATACCCAGCCGGTCGGCGATGCTGCTCTGCGTCATGTCCTCGAAGAAACGCATGTAGAGGATGGCGCGTTCGCGTTCGGGGAGCTGACGCAGCCCCTCCTTCGCGGCCTCGCGGTCGACGACGGTGTCGTACGACGCGTCGGGGGCGCCGAGGGTGTCCGCGAGGCTGTAGCCGTCGTCACCGCCCGCCACCTCCGCGTCCAGGGAGAGCGTGGTGAAGCTGTCCAGCGCCTCCATTCCGGTGGCCACTTCCTCTTCCGTGAGATGCGCGTGTTCCGCGATCTCGGCCACGGTCGGTGTACCCGAGCCGGCGCTCTGGGCGAGTTCACGACGCGCGACGCGCACCTTGTTGCGGAGTTCCTGCACGCGCCGGGGGACGCGGAGCGCCCACATCCGGTCGCGGAAGTGCCGCTTGATCTCACCCGTGATGGTGGGCACGGCATAGCTCTCGAACGCGCCCCGTTCCGGTTCGAACCGGTCGATGGCCTTGAGCAGCCCGAGTGCCGCGACCTGACGGAGATCCTCCAGCGACTCACCGCGGTTGCGGAACTTGCCCGCGATGCGATGGGCCATGGGCAGCCAGGCCTTGACCAGTTCGTCCCGTAGGGCTTCGCGCTCGGGCCCCTCCTCCAGCTCCGAGAGCCGGACGAAGACGGCGATGGTGTCAGGGGCGTCGTCGTGTGCCCGCTTCCCCGTGCCTTGGGGACGCGTGGACACACCGGACCCGTTGGCGGAATTCTCAACCAGCATGCGGAATCGCTCCTGAACGACGATTTCGAGGGGAAATGTCGCGGGAAGGGGTGCGCGGGGCGAAGAGGCCCCGAACGGGCACACCTCTCCCGTCGGCGCGCCTCTGGTCCGAAGCACGAACCCCCGCCTGCCCCACCGTCGTGTGGGCAAACAACCGTCCGCGCATGCTTCGTGACGCCCCACCGGGTGACGTCCGCCGGGCGCCGGAGCGGACCCGCCGCGGGAGCCGTGTCGCACCGGGCCGGGACGCGACGGGCGGACGACGATTTCACGCCAGACATGGCTGTGACACCGCACTCTCACCATTCCGTAGGAGTGCGCCGCGCGAACTCGGGCAAGCGAGGGATGTCATTGAGGATTCCAGCGATCGGGGAGGGCGGCATGGCAGCCGTGACGGCAGCGCAGGCAACGGCCACGGCGGGAGAGGCGGTCGGGAAACACGAGACGGGACTGCCCGTCATCGACGACCCGTCCAAGGTGGGACCGAAGGACGCGCGTGAACTGTCGCGTCAGTTCTTCGACCGGCTCGCCATGCTGGAAGAGGGCACGCACGAGCACCAGTACGTGCGCAACACCCTGATCGAGATGAACCTCTCCCTCGTGCGGTACGCCGCCTCGCGCTTCCGCGGCCGGGAGGACTCGCTGGAGGACATCGTCCAGGTCGGGACGATCGGGCTGATCAAGGCCATCGACCGGTTCGAGATCTCCCGCGAGGTCGAGTTCACCACGTTCGCCGTGCCGTACATCGTGGGCGAGATAAAGCGCTTCTTCCGGGACACGAGCTGGGCGGTGCACGTACCGCGGCGCCTCCAGGAGGCCCGGGTGGAGCTGGCGAAGGCCACGGACGAGCTGCGTTCCCGGCTGGGCCGCACGCCGACCACGCGTGAGCTCTCCCAGCTGATGTCGCTGTCCGAGGAAGAGGTCATCGAGGCCCGCAAGGCGGCCAACTGCTACAACTCCGCCTCCCTCGACGCCGCGCTCGCTCCCGGCGGCGCCCCGGACGAGAAGACCGTGCTGGCCGACGTCATCGGCGAGGAGGACCCCTCGCTGGAACTCGTCGAGGACTTCCACTCACTGGCTCCCCTGATCGCCGAGTTCGGCGAGCGTGAGCGCCGAATCCTCCACATGCGCTTCGTCGAGGAGCTCACCCAGTCCGAGATCGCCGGGCACCTCGGCGTCTCCCAGATGCATGTCTCGCGGCTGATCAGCCGCATCATCAAGCGACTGCGCGCCGGTCTGCTGGATCCCGACGTCGCCTGAGCCCGGCATCCGCCGCGCGGCGGATGCCGGGCGCGCGGCGTCGTGTCCGTGGCCGTGTCCTTCATCGTGTACGTGCGTCCGCGCCACCCGTGAAGCCGCGGGTGGCGCGGACGCACGTACACGCGAACACGACCCACGGACGACCTGCGGGGGCGGCACACGCCCGTCACATGTGGCAGTGCTCAGGCCCTCCGCTGCCGCCCGGCTCCCGGTGGGCCCGGCCGAGGGGAACCACCGCGGTGATGCGTTTGCCGCCGGACGGCAGTCCGGACACGGTCACATCGCGGGACAGCCGGCAGACGATCGGCCAGCCCCGGCCGCCGCAGCGCATCCGCCCGTGGTCGTCGACCGCGGGCGAGGCCACGGGGACCCGGTGATCGCGATCGCTCACCGACACGTACAGCTCACGGCCGACGAGGGCGACGTCGAACTCCGTGACACCTCCCCCGTGCAGCATCGCGTTGGTGGTCAGTTCCGAGACGACGAGCAACGCGTCCGAGAGGGTGTCCTCGTCGCAGCAGGTGCCTGCCGTACGGTCGGACACCGCCCGCCTGACGGCGTTGCGTGCCTCGGCCGGATTCCGCGGTCCTCGGCGGTCCCGCCCCGGTCCGGCCGGGCGCCCGGTGGTGTGGACCCGGTATTGCTCACGCATCCTCTCGCTCCCTGACTGACGAATGGGGCCGGCCGCTGCCGCAGCGCCGGCGGTACCCGTACCGCCCCGTCGCCCCCGGGGACATCCGTACCGGCCCCCGTCCGGGCGGTCCGTGACGTCCGTTCTGTCCTTTGTCTCCTTTACCTCGGCTGACCGCCCTGGGCCGTCCGAAACCGGGAAGTCCCCAGATGGCGAGAATCGCCGGGCGGTCTTCCGAATCCGCCCGGCCGAAGCCGGCGCACCACTCCCCCGGCCGTGGAACCGCACCGTGTGTCCGCGCGAATCCCGGGTATGCGCACGAGCGCATCGCCGTGGCGAGCAGGGGAGGCAAGGGAGGCATGACCCGGGCGACGACGCGCCGGAGGGTTTTCCCGCCTCCCGGGCGTTCACCGTCCGGGGGCACCGCCCGTGCCGACAGGCGGTGCATCGACCCCGGACTCCGGGGTACACGGCTTCGAACCGGTCATGCCTGTGGGAGGTACTTGTGTCTGTTGCCCAGAATCCCTTGTCGATCGAGGTGACGCTGCCACGGGAGGACGCCGTGCTGCTCACCATCGAGGGCGATCTGGACATCGATACCGCCACCGAGCTGCAGCACCACGTGGCGAACCAACTCCACCACGGTCGGCGGCACTTCCTGCTCGATGTCGCGTCGGTTCCCTTCATGGACTCGTCCGGGATGAACATCATCCTGCGGGTCTACCAGGAGGTCCGGCAGATCTCCGGGGGCGTGTACGTGATCTCCCCGCCTCCTGCCGTACGCCGCATCCTGGATCTCACCGGTGTCAGCATCACCGTGCCGACGGTGGAGAGCGCCGAGGAGGCGCTGGCCCTCGTCGACGACCCGCAGCCGGGCGCAGGCAGGTCGGATCCCGCGGAACCGGGAGAAGGATCTGCCGAGTAGACCCCACGTCGGCCCGCCCGCGATCACCGCGAGGTGGCATACGGAACATCAGCGGTGAACAACCTTTTCGGGGCCAACAGTTGCCGTTTGACAACTATGGCCGTGAGGCAACAGAGTGGGCGGGGCCAAGGCGTGGGAGGTGTGGAGTGTTCCGGTCGACGGAGACAGCTGCACACACCGCTCGACTGCGGTGTACGCACGATCGCCCCCCGGGCGCCGGCCCGAGACGGACCCGTACGGTCGGACCGGGACGGCGCCGTACGTCAGGCGCTTCTGACGCCGGGCACGTCGCCCTCGTGGATCTGCGCCGCCGCGGCGGCGGAGAACGCCTCGAGTCCCTCCATCAGCGCCGTCCGCTGCGCGGTCGGCATCTGCGCCAGTACGCGCTCCAGGGCGCTCTCGCGCCGGGCCCTGAGCTCAGCGAGGTACGAGCGGCCGCTTCGGCTCAGTCGCAGACGCAGTTCCCGGCGGCTGGAGGCACTGGGCCCGCGCTCCACGAGCCCGACGGCCTGGAGCCGGTCGCACAGGCGGCTGGCCGAAGGCGGTGTGGAGCCCAGGGCTTCCGCGAGCGTGCGGAGGTTGATGCCGTCGTTGTGCTCGAGGATGAACAGCACGCGGATCTGCGAGACGGACACCGGCGCCGTCGAAGCACGGCCCCACAGGACCTCCAGCAACTCCGCCGCCTCTGAGGTCGCACGCGCCACCTCGTCCGGCCGCGGATACGAGGAGGGGGAAGTCACGCGCCCAACTCTCCCAGGGTTCTCGCGCACTGTCAGCCGACCCGGGCGGACAGGTCGCACGGAGCGCCGGACACAGGCACAGACAGCCCGACGGAGGCGCCCGCCGCCAGGTGGGACATGCGCCGTCACGGCGGGAAGAAGGGCGTATCCGACATCGTGAACAGACGCGAGACAGCCGTGCGAGAACGTCGCTGCGCGGTTCCGCGCCACCCGGTGGCCGCGGTCCGCGTGATCGGCGCCCGCGGGATGCCGTACGGCGGCCACGCGGCGAAGGCCGTCGAGGTCCGCAGGGCCGAGCGGGCCGGGACGTGCCTCATCGAGTGGTCCGAACCACCCTGGATCGCGGGCCCCTTGGCCGCCGCCACCGCCGGGCCGTTGCCGCTCACCGCGACAGGGCCCCGCCGCCCCGGCCGTCGTGGCCACAGCGGAAACCGAGACCGTCCGATTCGGATCACCGGGGAGTCCAGCGGTCTTGTAGGGGATCAGGGCGTGCCTAGAGTTGTCGGGCAGCCGGCAGGAGACCGCACCTACGGGCCGCCCGCCGAAGCCGGGCCGGCGCACAGCAGGTAAGGAGAGGAACACGTGTCGGAGCAGGAAGCCGAAGGACACCAGGTGGCGCCCGCGCAGGAGGTCGGAGACTTCCTGCGGTTGCGTCGGGAGCAGATCGCCCAGCGCTGGGCGGACGCGGCGCTGTTCCGCACCGTCTTCACCGTCTCCCGGGACGAGGCGGTGGAAGCGGGCCGGGCGGTGGTGGAGGCGCTGGCCGCGGTGGCCGCCGCCGAACGCCTGGAGGACCCGGAGGCCGACGGCTTCAACGTCGTGCGCGACCAGCTGGCCCGTACGGCTGCGTCGCGCTCCCGCGCCGGTTCGACGAACAGTCAGATCTCCACCGAGGTGGACGCGTTGCGGCCGCCCGTCCTCGAACTGCTCGTCGCCGACCTGTCAGCCCGGGGGGAGGAGCACGTACGGGAGTGCACGACCGCCCTCACCGTCCTGATGGGCACGCTGCGCATGGTCGTCCTGGAGACGCTTCTGACCGCGGGTCAGGAGCTCATCGAACGGCAGCGTCTGCAGCTGCTCGAAGTGGCCACGCCCGTGATCAAGTTGTGGGAGGGCATCGTCGCCGTGCCGCTGATCGGCACCCTCGACAGCGCCCGCAGCCAGGTGGTGATGGAGACGCTCCTGGACTCGATCGTGGAACAGCACGCGCGTTTCGCGATCCTCGACATCACCGGCGTGCCGACCGTGGACTCCCTGGTGGCGCAGCACCTGATGAAGACCGTCGCGGCAGCACGTCTGATGGGAGCGGAGTGCATCGTCTCGGGCATCCGGCCCGCCATCGCCCAGACCATCGTCCATCTGGGCATCGACCTGGGCACGGTGATGACCCGCGCGAGCCTGGCGGACGCCCTCGCCTACGCCCTGCGGCAACAGGGCGCGGACATCGTGGCCCACGTGCCGGACGGTGCGGGTCCCCGGTGACCGGCCTCTCCCCCTCTCCGTACGGGGGACAGGTGCCGGTCCTCAGGATCGGTGACGTCCTCCTCGTCACGCTCCAGGGCGATCTGCACGACGGCACCGCGGAGCAGCTTCAGCAGGACGTCAGCGAGGCGGCCGCCGACAGCCGCGTCAACGGCGTGGTCATCGACCTCTCGGGAGTGGAGATCGTCGACTCGTTCCTCGGCCGGGTGCTGGCCGACATCGCCGCCAAGACGCGTCTGCTCGCCGCGGAGACCGTGGTGGCGGGGATGCGCCCCGCCGTGGCGATCACCCTCGTGGAACTGGGCCTGACCCTGCCGGGACTGCGTACGGCGCTCAGCACCGAAGAGGCTCTGCGCCTCCTCGGCGGAGCCTCGATCTCCCCCCGGTACGGGCGCACACGCCAGGAGAGTCCCTGATGCAGACAGCCGGCGGGCTCTCCGCCTGCCTGCCGATCACCTCGGACCTGGACCTGGTGTGGGTACGGCAGCACGTGCGGCAGGCCGCTGCCCAGCTCGGCTTCGGCCTGGTGGCGCAGACGAAACTGGTCACCGCGGCCAGCGAGCTGGCCCGCAACACCCTCGTCCACGGTGGCGGGGGCCAGATGGAGTGCGCACCGGTGAACAGGGGCGGCGTGCGCGGGCTGCGGCTCACCTTCAGCGACGAGGGGCCCGGTATCGCGGACCTCGACCAGGCCCTCCGCGACGGTTACACCTCCGCCGAGGGGCTCGGCATGGGCCTCGGAGGCGCTCGGCGCCTCGTGCACGAGTTCGACATCGACAGCAGCCCGGGCAGGGGTACGACCGTGACGGTGGCCTCGTGGGTCTCCGCTCCCCCGCGTCCGCGCGAGGAGCGCTGATGCCACGCGTCTGGGAGGTACCGGTCCACGACTCGACCCGCGTACGCGACGTGCGGGTGGCGACCGAGGCGGCGGCGGCCCGGGCGGGGCTCGACGAGAGCCGCGCCGCGAGCGCCGCCCTCGTGGCCACCGAACTCGCGACGAACCTGCTCAAGCACGCGGGCGGCGGCCTGGTCCTCCTGGACCTGGTGGACTCCCCCACCGAGCTCTCGGGGCGGGAGCGCGCCTCGGTCGTGCAGATCGTGGCGATCGACCACGGCCCGGGCATCCGCAACGTGGTGGCCGCGCTGCGCGACGGCTACACGACCACCGCGTCGCTCGGTGCGGGTCTCGGTACCTGTCGCCGGGTCGCCGACGAGTTCGACCTGCACAGCACGCCGGGGCGCGGAACGATCGCCATGGCACGGGTCGGTGCCCGTCGGGGGCGCGCCGAAGGGCCGGGGCGTACCGCCCGCCCCTCGGTACGGGCCGGCGGCGTCAACATCCCCTTCGCGGGGGCGGAGTACTCCGGGGACGCGTGGGCAGGGGTCCGGGCGGACAACCGCGTGACGCTGATGCTGGCCGACGGTCTGGGCCACGGCCCGGACGCGGCACGCGCGTCCTCGGCCGCGGTGGAGGAGCTGCGCCGCTCGGCCGACGCGCCGCCGGCGGAGCTGCTGCGGCGGCTGGACGGCGCCCTGCGCGACACCAGGGGTGCGGCCGTGGCCGTGGCCCAGCTGGATGTCGCCGCCGGACGGCTCCACTTCGCCGGTGTCGGGAACATAGGTGCCCGGCTGCGCTCCGGCGACAGATGGCAGGCCCTGCTCTCGCGTCCCGGGATCGTCGGCGCCCACCGGTCGGCGAGACTGCCCCAGCAGCAGGTGGGCTGGGAGGACGACTGCCTGCTGGTACTGCACAGTGACGGGCTGCCGAGCCGCTGGAGCCCCGGTCCGGCGGCGTACAGTCCTTCCCTCGACCCCGCTGTCATCGCCGCCGTGATCGTGCGGGACGCGAGCAGCCCCGCCCGGCCGGTGCGCGACGACACCGCGGTCGCCGTACTGAGCCCCGTACCGCCGGACCGCACCTCATGACCCGTACCTGGCACGTCAGTACCGTCACCGAGGCCGCGCGGGCCCGGATCGCCACCGCCCGGCTGGCCACCGCGCACGGTGTGCCGGGCGTCGAACGCACACGTCTGGTGACCGCGCTCACCGCACAGCTGCGGCAGTGCCTGACCAAGGGCGGTCCCTGGCGGATCGGTGTGGAGGTGACCGCCGCCCGGGACGGGAGCGGCCGGTTCGTCGTCGAGGTGGCCTCGGCGGGGAACCGAGCACCCGACGCACGGCCGCCCTGGCGCGTCGCGGCCGTCGTCCCCGGGCACGGCGAGGCCTCCGGGGCGGAGTACGTCGCGGACGACGCGGAGACCCTCGCGGAGGCCCTGTTCAGCGCCGACGAGGACGCGGCCCTGCTGCTGGAGAAGCTCGACGAGCAGGAACGGCTGGTCGCCTTCCACCGCGAGGAACTCCACCAGACCAACCAGGGCGTCCTGGCCCTCCATGCCGAACTGGACGCTGCCGGGCGGGCCCAGCGCGAGCTGTTCGCCGCCGAGCAGAAGGCCCACGCGGAGGCGGAGCAGGCCCGGGGCCGGCTGACCTTCCTGGCCGACGCGAGCGCCGCTCTCACGGCCTCGCTGAACCACGACGCGATCGTACGGATCCTGCCCGAGCTGCTCGTGCCGCGGTACGCCCGCACCGTCGACGTATGGCTGTTCGACGACGAGGAGGACGAGCAGCGCCGCAACCAGCCGCATCCGGCCGCCGCCGTTCTCGCGGCGCGGCGAGGGCGCCCGCAGTACGCCGCCGACCATCCCGGCGGCCTGCCCGGCGTCGACGACCAGCCCCACTCAGCGCTGCAACCCACCCGGCCGCTGCTGTGCATCCCCCTGGTGACCCGCGGGGCACCACTGGGCGTCCTGACGCTATCGCCCCCCGAGGAGCGCTGGAACGCCGACGACGCCGTCATGCTGATCGAGCTCACCCGGCGGGCCAGCATCGCCCTGGAGAACGCCAAGCGCTTCGAGCACAACCGCGACATCGCCGAGACGCTCCAGCGGGCCCTGCTCACGGACCTGCCCACGACCCCCGGTCTGCATCTCGCCGCGCGCTACCTCCCGGCCACCCACGGTCTGAACATCGGCGGGGACTGGTATGACGCCTTCCGCCAGCCCGACGGCAGCCTGATCACCGTGATCGGCGACGTGACCGGGCACGGTCTGCACGCCGCGGTGATGATGAGCCAGTTGCGCACCGCCCTGCGGGCCTATGCCGTGGACGGTGGCAGCCCCGGCGAGCTGCTGACCCATCTGCACACGTTCCTGCACCGTCTGCAGCCCGATCTGTACGCCACGGCCGTCATCGCGCGCTTCCACCCCGACGATCCCACCCTCACCTGGGCCGCCGCGGGGCACCCGCCACCCGTTCTGCGCACGCCGGACGGGCAGGTGCACACGCTCGACGCCAAACCGGGGGCCATGCTCGGCATCCCGCTGCGGCAGAGGATCAGCGACCATACGGTGCCGCTCCCTCCCGGCTCGACGCTGGCGCTCTACACGGACGGCCTGGTGGAGCGCCGTGCGCAAGGCATAGACCCGGGGATCCGGCGGCTCGCGGCGGAGCTGGGGACCTTCGCGCCGGCCGACCTCGACCGGGATCTGGACGGGGCGGCCGACCGGCTCCTCCAGCCCCTGCTGGACGATTCCGAGCACGACGACGACGTGTGCCTGCTGCTCTGCCACATCCACAGCGACGCGGCGAGGATCAGGGAGGCGGTGCCCTCCGGCACACGGGTCTGAGCGGGGCTGATCCGATCGGGTCCGGGCGGAGGTGTCAGCTCCGGCCCGGGTGTGTCTCCCCCGTCGGCCGGGTGTCCGGCAGCGGGGTCCGGGAGTCGTGGAAGGCCCTGAGGATCTCCTCCAGCGACCTGCGCTGCCCGGGCGACAGGCCGTCGAGCGCCGTGGTCAGGTACACGGACAGCCGGTCGGTGACATCGGTCAGGAACCGGCGGCCGTGGGCGGTGACCACCAGCCGGACCTCGCGACGGTCGTCGGGCTGTACGTTCCGCTGCAGCAGTCCGGCGGCTTCGAGCCGGTCGCACAGCCGACTGGCCGTGGGCAGCCCGATGTCCAGGTGCTCGGCCAGTGCCGTGAGGTTGAGTTCGGGCCGGCGGCGCACGATCCTCAGGGCCCGTACCTGGCGGGCGGGCAGACGCGGGGTGACGTCCTCGACGGCGGCGAACCAGATCGTCACCAGGTTCTCCACCGCGTCGGCCACCTGCCGGCCGACGGCGTCGGCGCCGACGTGCGGGGCTTCTTCACAGCCCACCGCCCGTCACCCTTCGCAGACCGTCCGGCGCTCCCCGGGGAGCCGTCTGGACCATGCCGGGAGCGCCGGGCGGCCTCCTTTCGTGGCTTTCGCGGCACCGGCGGCATCACTCCGGGCCTCGCGGACCGGGTGGTGCCCTGGCATGCGAACAGTTCGAGCGGTAGCCACGTACGCTTCTCTCTCAGTCAACTCCGGCCCAAGCATTGGTCATGCCCAAGGGCCTACCCGGAGCGCCTGGGAGTACACGGAGGTCTCACGTCCTCCACGTGGTACCTCGACAAGCCGGTCACAGGTCCCGGTCACAGGTCTCGGTCACAGGTCCGTGGGCAGACCACTTGCCTCGGCGATGCCCCTCAGTTCCTCGTCCTCCCGGTAGCGGGCGCGGATGCAGTCCGCGATGTCCCTGCGCCGCTCCGGGTCGGACGCCGTGTCCGGGTCGGTGACGACCCGGACGGGCTCGCCGCCCTCGATCTCGATCTGGATCAGTTCGTTGTCGACGCGTCCGGTGACGGCGGTGGCGATGACCAGGGCGGCCTCGTCACGGATGGTCTGGGAAACCTCGCCCTCCGGTTCGTCGTCGGGGTCCTGGCCGACCGGGCCGGGTTCCTGCGAGTCGAGCGCCCTCAGCACCGGCTCGACCATACCCAGCAGGAGCTCGTACTCCTCGGGGGCCATGCTCATGCGCAGGAGGCCGAGGTGGAAGTCCAGGGCCTCACTGTGGGGTGGGAGATTCGGCTCGTTCATGATGCTCGGGTTCCCCGATATCCGGATCGCTCCCAGAAAACGCTCAAGAGGCACGATGTTCTTCTCGGACTTGCCCTGTGGAGTCGGTTTTGTGGGACTTCGGACGTGAGGGCTCGCTTGGGCTTGGGCTTGGGCTTGGGCTTGGGCTTCAGCGTGAGGGCATCGGCCCTGGAGGCTCTGAGTCGTCTCCTGTCGACAGGTGCCCGATCTCGCCGGCCATGTGGGCGGCGAGCGCCCGGGCCCGGGGCATGATGCCGCGCCAGTCGTCCGGCCGCTCGCCGCGGTAGGCCGCTCGGGCGAGAGCCAGGGCCGGGCGGTGCTCGGGCGGGAGGAGACCGAGGGCCCAACCCGCAGCGGCGTCCTTGGACTTGATCGTGCCGGTCGCGAGGGTCGTCCAGACGCGGGCGAGCGTCAGGAGGACGTTGCGGGTGTCCGGCTCCAGTTCGGCCATGAGGTCCGGGACGCCCGCGACGATCGCGCGCCGCAGGTCCTCGTACGGGACGGGTGCGAGGACCTCGTCCGGTGGGGGGCCGAGCAGGGCCGTGCCGCCGCCCAGCGCCATCGTGATGAGCGGCGCGAGGTCGGGCATGGGGGCGGGCTCGGGTACGACGCCCCGCTGGAAGTCGTCGCGCAGCCATTCCCCGTACAGGAACTCGCAGCGCGGCGGGTAGCGCCACGGGCGGACGTCGTCCCGCGCGACGACGATCAGCTCCACAGGCCGTGCCGCGCCGCCCACGGCCCGCGCGCCGGAGAGGCGCATGAGCCCGTCGACCAGGGCCCGTCGCTCGTCCTCCGTGGTACGGCGACGGACCACGACCAGCACGTCGAGGTCACTGCTCGGGCGCAGACCGCCGAGGACGGCGGATCCGTGCGGGTAGGCGCCGACGAGCCCGTCACCGAACACGCGGCGGACCAGATGCAGGACGTCGTCGAGCTGCCTCACGGGACAGGATGGTAGGCGAGCGCACGACAGGCAGCGTGTGTGGGCCTGGCAGCACGAGGGTCGGCGGCCGCGAAGCTCCCGGCCGGGGGGCCACACGCAACGGGCGCGGGCCCGCAGGCGGGCGGGCTTCCGCAGCGCGGGGGCAAGGCAGTACGCGGCGGGGCCGACAGGCGTGGGGGTTGGCGGATCGCCGGATCGCCGTACTGCCGCCGCGCGGACAGGGCCGCCCGTGGTCGGCAGCCGTCGGCAGGCGGGCGTGGGGCCGATGGGTATGAGGGCCGGCGGACCGCAGGGCTTCCGCCGGGCGGAGACGGTGACCGGGCAGGCGTACGTGCTCCGGAGGCAGCCGCACGCACCGGACCCCTTCGGCTCGGCCACGACGAACCGCACCGCACCTCACGGCAGGCCCGACCAACGACAGGCCCTAGCTCACCACCGTCCCGTACATCTCCCCCAGCGGATCGGCGAGGAGTTCGACGCGGGCTCCGTCGGGGTCGCGGAGGTAGATCGACGTGCCGCTCTCCTCCTGGTGGTCGATTCCCGCGGCGATGAGCTTGTCGCGCAGGCGGTGCCAGGTGGCGGGTTCGACGGAGATGGCCAGGTGGTGGAGTCCGCCGAGGACCTCCGCGTACGGGCCGAGGTCGAGGCCGGGGAAGTCGAAGAAGGCGAGGAGGTTGCCGTGGCCGACGTCGAAGAAGAAGTGCGTGGAGCCCCTGTAGTCGCGGTTCTCGATCATCTCGGTGAGCGGGAACTCCAGGAGGTCCTGGTAGAACCGCACGGTCCGCTCCACGTCCGAGGAGAGCAGCGCCACATGGTGCACTCCTCGCGCACTGCTCGCCGGCCGGTCCGCGGCCAGGTACCGGTCCCGGATGCGGGCGCGTTCCGCCTCGATCGCAGCGAGGTCCGCAGGGTCCACGTGGGGCTCCTCAGCACAAGCAGTTTGCGGTTCAACCAGTCGGCGTCCAACTCTAGGCGCCTACGATGCGTGGTCAACCCGGCGCGCGACGCATACGAGTCGTTCTCGACGGCGCGTTCCGGCCTTGCCGCGGGCCATCAGGACAGCTGGAGCGACAACCGCCTTGACTGCCAGGGCAATTGAGTCGCCGGCCAGGATGGCGCCCGCATAATGGTCCGGTGACCACCCCCTCCCCCGTGCCGGTGCGGCACGTTCCCGTCGTGATCGTCGGGGCCGGGCCCGCAGGACTGACCGTCGCCAACATCCTGCGCGCCGCCTCGGTCGAC
Source organism: Streptomyces phyllanthi (assembly GCF_009377205.1). Classification (GTDB taxonomy): domain Bacteria; phylum Actinomycetota; class Actinomycetes; order Streptomycetales; family Streptomycetaceae; genus Streptomyces; species Streptomyces phyllanthi. The sequence goes on along the minus strand of NZ_VJZE01000089.1, from coordinate 11,675 downwards.
TGCGTCGTGCTGGAGGCCGAGAGCCGGGAGTTCATCGAGCGGCGGCCCCGCGCGGGCTTCCTGGAGGAGTGGGCGGTGCGCGCCCTGGAGCGGCGCGGCCTGGCCGACCGGATCGTGGAACGGGCCTCCACGCACTCGGAGTTCGAGTTCCGCTTCGAGGGCGGGCGCCACCCGTTCCGGTACACCGAGCTGACCGGCCACCACCACTACGTCTATCCGCAGCCGCTGCTGGTGACGGACCTGGTACGGGAGTACGCCGACGTCCGGGGCGGCGACATCCGGTTCGGTGTACGTGACGTCGAGCTCCACGGCATCGACGGCGAGCGGCCCTCCGTGTCGTACTCGGATCCGGAGACCGGTGAACGGCGGCTGCTGCGCTGCGAGTTCGTCGCCGGCTGCGACGGAGCGCGCGGTGTGACCCGTACCGCGATGCCCGCCGCCCGCACGGCCGTCGCCCGGCACGATCATGGCGTGGGCTGGCTCGCGCTGCTCGCCGAGGCACCGCCCTCGTCCGACTGCGTGATCCTCGGCGTGCATCCACGGGGCTTCGCCGGCCACATGCCGCGCAGCCCCGAGGTCACCCGCTACTACCTGCAGTGCCCGCCGGGCGACGACCCCGGGAACTGGCCGGACGAGCGGGTGTGGCCCGAGCTGCACACCCGTCTGGCGGTGGACGGGGCGCCGCCGCTCACCGAGGGCCCGCTGATCGAGAAGCGCGTGCTCGACATGCACGACTACGTCACCGAGCCGATGGCGTACGGACGGCTGTACCTCGCGGGCGAATCGGCCCATCTCGTGGCACCGATCGCGGCGAAGGGCATGAATTTGGCGCTGCACGACGCGCTGCTGCTCGCCGACGCGCTCGTGGCGTACCACGGCAAGGGCGACGACAGCGGGCTGCGCGGCTATTCGGCGGCCTGTCTGCGGCGGGTCTGGCACTACCAGGAGTTCTCGCAGTGGCTGTCCGAGCTGTACCACGGGCCGTCGTCCGGCAACCCTTTCCGTGCGGGAACGGCGTCCGCGCGGCTGCGCCGGGTCCTCGGCTCCCCCGCCGCGGCGACCAGCTTCGCCGAGATGTTCCTCGGCAAGGACACGGATCACTAGGCCCTGTATCCAAACGACAGGACCTGGGCGGCGAGGAAGCGGACACCGGCCAGGGCCCGCTAGAACGCGTGGGCGTCGCAGCAGCCGTCCCTGCGCATCAGCCGCCCGAGTCCGAGCCAGTCGTCCTCGGCCGCCCTCGTGCGCCGGGCCGACGGCTCGAAGGCGGTAACCAACTCGTCGGTCGTGTACGGCACTCCGCCCCTGAGGACCGAGACCGTGCGGACGAGGGTGGCGAAGTCCTTGAACGGGTCGCCGTCGACGACGGTCAGGTCGGCGAGCCTGTCCTCCTCGACGGTGCCGAGATCGCGGTCGACGCCGAAGAGGCGGGCCGGCAGGACGGTCGCGGTGCGCAGGGCCTGCGCCGGGGACAGTCCGCCCCGGTGCAGGGCGCGCAGGCCCAGATGGAGGGAGAGGCCGACGGGGACGATCGGCTGGTCCGTACCGAGGGCGACGAGGCCGCCCGCGGCCAGGATCCGCCGGTATATGTCGGTCTCCGTACGGAGCGCGGCGAGCTGGGCGGGCGTGGGTGGGACACCGGCCGCCTGCCGAACGGCCGCGGCGTCCCAGGGAGGCATCACCACCGTGACGCGCGGGTCGTCGGCGAGGGCGGGGTCCGCGCCGAGGAGGGGCGCGGCGGTGAACGGGGTGGCGATCAGGGAGAAGTCCACACCGCGCGCGCTGTAGGTCTCCGTGACGTCCTGGTACGCGCGGCCCGTGGTGGTGATCGCGTGGCCGAACTCGGCCCGCTGCGTGGCCTGGAGATGCGTCGTCACGTCCTGGCCGAGCTGGACTCCCGGTGAGAGCAGATGGCCTCCGGTCCGTACGCCGAGGCGCTCGTGGGCGAAGCGGGCGGCCTCCTCCATCACCCATGTGGGCGCCCGCACATAGGTCTTGACGAAGTCCCAGTCCAGCGCGGCGGCCCGCTCCAGCGAGCGGCGCAGCCCCTGCCGGGTGCGGTGGGCCCGGCCCATGCTGTACGCGACGCGCGTGCCGTCGAGGAGTTCGCCGGTGGTGAGCAGCCGGGGCCCGGCGAGCTGTCCCGCGGCCACCGCCTCGCGGATCCGGGCCTGTTCGTACGCGAACCCGCCGAGGGAGACGGCCGTGGTGATGCCGTAGGTGAGCTGTCCGGCGGTCTGGCGTCCGCCGTAGGTGCTCTGCCAGGGGTGGATGTGCGTGTCCCAGAGGCCCGGGATGACGGTGTGGGAGGACGCGTCCATACGCCGGAGGGTGGCGCGGCGGGCCGGCCGGTGGGGTTCCACCGCCGCGACGCGTCCGCCGCGTACGACGATGTCGACGTCGTCCCGGACGTCCTCGCCCGTGCCGTCCCACAGGCGGCCGGCGTGCACCACCAGGTCGGCGGGTGTGGGCCTGGAGCCGGAGAGGGGAACGCGGACGGTGCGGGCCGAGCCGCCGTCGGCGTCGATGAGGCGCAGGCGGGTGCCGGACAGGTACAGCAGGCTGCGGGAGTCGCCGGACCAGGAGGGATGGTCGGCCGGTTCTGAGGTGAGGGTGCGCGGCTCGCCGCTCGGGGTGCCGTCGGTGTCGACGGGCAGCAGGCACAGCGCGGACTCGACGACGAGCGCCATCCAGCGGCCGTCGGGCGACCAGACGGGCCCGGAGTCGTACCGGTCCGCGATCGACGTGTGGGGCGCGACCGCGTGCAGCCGGTCGGTGCCGTTCGCCGTGTCGACGATCCGGATGAGGTTGTAGCCCTCGCGGAAACGGCCGTTCAGGCGGTTGCGGTCGCAGAGAGCGAGGTGGCGGCCGTCGGGCGACCAGCTGGGACGTCCGGGCAGTCCGCCTCCGCCGAGGGGTGCGGCCAGGACGCGTTCCTCGCCGGAGGCCAGGTCGCGGACGAGGAGCCGTCCGGTCAGGTCGAGGCAGGCGAGCCGCTGCCCGTCGGGTGACAGTGCGGGAAAGACCCGGCCGCCGGTCGCGAGCGCGGTCTCCTCGCCGGTGGCGAGTTCGTGCCGGTACACGCCGAGGAGCCCGTCACGGTCGTCGGCGTAGACGAGCGACCGCCCGTCCGGTGCCCAGGCGGGGGCGAGGAGGTAGCGCGTGGGGGCCGCACGGCGCAGCCTACGGGGTGGGCGCCCGCCCGAACTGCCCGCAAGCCACAGCGAGTTGAGGGCGGCGAACGCGATCTGCCGCCCGTCGGGCGACAGCGCGGGAAGGTGGATGCCCCGCACCGGACGTACGCGGGCCCGGGCCTCCCCCAGGTCGTACTCCTTGGTCCGGTACCGCGACCGCTCCACGGGGAGCACGCCCTCGAAGGGGACGGTCTCCGGCTCCCTGGGTCTGTCGGGCCGTACGAGGGTGAAGGCGCCGTCGACCGTCAGGAGCAGCTCCCCCGCCGGCGTCCAGCGCGGGGGCACCGGGGCGATGTCCCCGGCGACCGGGACGGGGCGGCCGTCGACGACGAGGGTGCAGGACCCGTTCGGGGAGGCCGTGGTGCGCAGATGGGCCAGACGGCCGTCGGGGGCGAGGGTGGGCGTCATGACCTGCGCTGCCTCGGTCTCGGTGTGCCGGACAGTGACCGGGCCGGTGCCGTCGGCGGGGACTGCGGCGATCGTACGGGCCTCCAGGCTCACGCCCTGGGGTGTGGTGACCGTCCTGGCGCGGACGAACAGGACGCGGGCGCCGTCCGGGGACCAGGTGGGGTCGAAGTCCTCCCACGGGCCGTCCTGCAGGGGGCCGTCCTGGCCGGGGCGGCCGGTGACGCGGGTGATCCGGCCGGTGCGCAGGTCGAGGACGTGGACGCGGTACGGGCCGCCCTCCACCGGGTCTCCGCCGCGCTCGGAGGCGAAGGCGAGCCGGGTGCCGTCCGGCGACCAGGCCGGCCCGCGGTCGTCCCAGGGGCCGTCGGTGCGCTGCCGCAGACCGGAGCCGTCCGGGCGCATGGTCCAGAGGTGGAAGCCCCCGCCCCGGTAGGCACAGAAGGCGATGAGCCCGCCGTCCGGGGAGTGCGTGGGACGGCCGGGTTCGAGGTCCTCGGGGGTCAGCGGACGGGCCGTACCGCCGGTGCGGGGCACGGACCACAGGACGCTCTGGACCTCGGCGACCAGGCGATCGCCGGCGGGCGCGAGGGTGGCCGAGCCGTTGGTCGCGTGGGTGAACGTCAGGGAGAGACCGGTGCCCGGTCGTACCGCCGCCGGGGCCGCCGGGGCCGCCGGGGCCACGAGGGGAACGGCACCCGCGGCGGCGAGGAGTTGACGGCGGGTCGGGCGGAAGGCGCGGGCGGGACGTAAGGCGGCGGTGTTCCGGTCACGGTCCATGGCAGTGCACGCTGGCGTACCGCCCGCCCCGTGGGCAACAGCACCATTCACGCCATCGGGTGACGTGTCCTGCGTCGGTGAGGTGAAGGCCCCTGGTGGGTGACGTGGTGTCAGTCGCTGGTGGTGTGGCGCAGCCGGGTCCACATCGGCAGGACGAACCAGCACAGCAGGTACCAGGCGATGACCCCCGCCACCAGCCACGGCACGTAGTCGTCGTCGGTGGCCACGCGCAGGATCAGCAGCAGTGCCGCGGTCATCGTGGCCAGCAGCAGGATGAGGCCCGCGAAGGTCATACGGGAGGCCCATGTCACCGCCTGCGGCTTGATCCGCCGCCCGGAGACGAGCCGGTGGAAGGAGACCGGACCGATCAGGGCGCCGGTGGCGGCGGCCCCGAGGACCACCGTCACGATGTAGATGGTCCGGTCCGTCTGCGACAAGTGCGGGTACCGGGGTGTGAACACGACCGTGAGCAGGAAGCCGAACAGGATCTGCACGCCCGTCTGGGCCACGCGGACCTCCTGGATGAGTTCGCCCCATCTGCGGTCGGCCCGCTCGTCCTCCGTCTCGTCGCGGCCCCGTCCCCGGCCCTCCTCCACGGTCAGACCCTTCGCCAGCGTGCCATCGCGAACGAGAACAGACCGAACAGGACGAGGCCCGCCGCCACACAGGTCAGGGCCGTCGGGCCCAGCGGGGTGTCGGCGAAGGAGCGGAGGGTGTCGTCGAGTCCCTTGGCCTTGTCCGGTTCGTAGTCGACGGCGGCCCGTATCGCGAAGGCGCCCGCCACCGCGAACACCAGTCCGCGCGCCGCGCCGCCCACCACACCCGCCGTGTCGACGGCCCTGCGGGTCCCGCGGGACATCTCGGCGAGCCTGAGGTGCTTGTGGTAGCTGCGCATCACGGCCCGTGCGCCGATCCACACGCCCGCCACGACGACGCCCGCGCCGGCCGCGGCCACCAGCCACTGGCCTCCGGGCAGTTCGAGTGCTTTGGCCGTCACGTCCCTGGACTGCTCGTCGCTTGAGTTGCCGCCGCCACCCGCGCCAGCTCCGCCACCCGCACCCGCACCTGCGCCTGCGCCTGCGCCTGCGCCTGCGGTGAAGGTGAGCACGGAAGAGGCGACCACCGTGTAGAAGACGCAGCGTGCGGCCGCGGCGAGCCTCTTGCGCCGGCTGCGGCCGTCCTTGCCCGGCCCGCCGAACACCACCTCGGAGAGCCGCCACAGCGCCATGCCGACCAGACCGACACCGAGCGCCCAGAGTAAGAACTCCCCGAGGGGCTTCTCGGAGAGTTCCGCGAGAGCGCCACCGCGGTCCGCCTGTTTCTCCCCCTCTCCGAAGGCGATCTGCAGCGCCAGGACGCCGACCAGCAGATAGATGGCCCCGCGTGCCGTCAGGCCCGCCCGCGCCGCTCCCTCCGTCACGGAGTCCCGGGCGGCGCGGCCGGTGCGCGGTACCGTGATCGCCCGAGTGGTCACGACCCGGCCACCCGGGGTGATCGGGCCCCTTCCAGCCGCAGCTGGACCTGGACCTCCTGGTCGCCGGCGATGGCGCCGACCTCCTCGACGGTGAACGACTCCTCCAGGGCCTCCCGCAGATGCCGTACCGCGAGCGGGCTGCCCTGGACGTCGGCGGTCACCGGGCCCGACAGCGGCACGGGATGCGGCTCGTGCGGGTGGCCCGTGGGGTGCTCGGGGTCGTCGAGCAGGTCGAAGGTGCCCGCCCACACGGTAGGGCGGTCACGGTTCACCTCGTGCGGTTCCTCACCGACGCAGCGGTCCGAGGAGAAGCACTGGCACAGGACGTCGAACATCAGACCGGCGTCGTGCGCGTCGCAGTCACTGAGAACCACCTGGACCTGTGATGCAGGCAGCCGGGGCAGGTTCACGGGGATCCTCCCTGTCGTGGACGGGGCACCGTGCGGGTACCCCCAGCCTGCGGCCGAAACGGGATCCCCGCATGTCACGTGGCCGGATCGGGGGCGCGGGAGCGGCCCTGGACGACGAGGGCCGTGGGCTATGTTGAGTGCTCGTGGGAGACGAGACAGGCGCACGGGTGCCATCGCCGCAGCAGGCACGCGCGCAGGCGTCCGCGATCACCTCGGGCCGGGCCGGAGCCGAGGCGGAGGCCACCGCCCCGGCTCCGGCTCCAACCTCCCTGCTGAGGGCGCTCTTCGACGGTCCCCGCCTGTCGCCCGGGCAGCGGCGGATCGCCCACTACCTGATCGAGCACATCACCGAGGCCGCGTTCCTGTCGATCACGGACCTCGCGGAGCGCGTCGGGGTCAGCCAGCCCTCGGTGACCCGGTTCGCCACGGCCATGGGCTTCAGCGGGTACCCCGCGCTGCGGGAGCGGCTCCAGTCCATAGCGCTCGGCGCTCTCGGCAGCGCCCCCGGCGCCCCTGCCGAGAGCCGCGGCAACGAACTCCAGGAGGCCGTGGACGCCGAGATCGCGAACCTGGAGAACCTGCGGCGTGACTTCGCCGACCCGGACCAGGTGATAGAGACCGGCAGGGCCCTGTCCCGGTCGACGCCGCTCACGGTCCTCGGACTGCGTATCTCCGGGGCGCTCGCCGAGTACTTCGCGTACGCCGCGCGACGGATCCACCCCGACGTGCGGCTGGTGACCCGGGGCGGCAGCGTCGCGTACGACGCACTGCTGCAGTCGCGCGAGGCCGGCGGCACCTGGCTGCTGGCGTTCGCGATGCCGCGCCACGCACAGGAGACGCTCACCGCCCTGCGGGTCGCCCGGGGTGCGGGACTGAAGGTCGCCCTGATCACCGACCTGGCCCTCGGGCCGGTGGCCGACGAGGCCGATGTCGTCTTCACCACGGGGACGGGATCACGCCTGGTCTTCGACTCGTACGCGGCGCCGGTCCTGATGTCCGCGGCGCTGCTCCAGGCCATGACCGACGCCGACCCGGAGCGGACACAGGCGCGGCTGGAGGAGTACGAACAGGTCGCCGAACAGCACCAGTTCTTCCTCAAGGACTGAGCGGGGTCTCCGCTTGGGGAGCGAGCCCGCTCAGGGGCGCCCGCTCGTTCCCGGCACCGCGGCCGCCCTCACCGGAGAGGAGTGCGCATCTCGGTCAGGTATGAATTTTTTCATGTTCTTGCAAACTCATCGGTATATATAAATACTTCTCGCGGATCGTGACCCGGCCGCCACGCCGGGCCACGTCGTCCGCCCGGGATCGTCCGGTCCTACCCGCTACGGCGCCCCGGGTGCGGTGGCCCCGGTCATCCCCTAGGCCGGGGCCGCCCAGACTCCCGCCCTTGGCGCCGACGCAAGACCGGAGCGATGAACATGGCCCTCACCTCCTCGACGATCAGCGCCGACTGGCCGTGTCAGGTGAAGCCACCCGGCAGCTACGACTGGGAGCGCTCGGCCGCCAAGTGGCTGCGCGAGCTGGTGCCGGCCCGCTACGGCAGCTACCCCACGATGCTCCGCCACCCCGTCCTGCTCGCCCGTCACGCCCAGATCCAGGTGCAGCACGAGATCCGCGTCGCGCGTACGGCCCTGCAGACCGCGCGGGCCGAGCTGCCCCGTCTCGGGCTCACCGAGTCGGTCATCGAGCACACCATCAAGATGTACGCCGCGGAGGTGCTGCAGCTGAACCACATCGCCCGCAGCATCCGGGCGGTCAGCCGGGCCCTCGTGGACAGCAACCTCGCGCGCGTCCCGCACTGAGCCGACGAAGTCGAGATAGGAACGGCCCCGGCGGGAAACAGGAAAGGGCGGGAAGGAAAGGAACAGGACCGCAGGAACAGGCGCGGGATCGGCGAGGCGAGGCGAGGCGAGTCGGCGTCGCCGGCGAGGGGCAGGGCTCATGGATTCCTGGACGTGGCTGGTCGTGGCCGCCGCCGTGGTCGCGGCGGTCGTCCTCGGGGTGGCGGTGGCGCTGTTGCTCCGGCTCGTGAGGGCACGCCGGGACCTGCGCCGTGCCGGACTGCCGACCGGGCCGCGCTGGGTCTTCTGGGGCGCGGTCCTGTATCTCGTCCTGCCGACCGATCTGCTGCCGGACCCCGTCTATCTGGACGACATCGGGATCCTGCTGCTGGCGCTGAGGTCGTTGCGGACCGCCCGGGACGAGGTGCCGGAGGGCGGGACGGGAACTCCGCTGCGCAGGTGAGACGTTGTCCCGCTGAACGGTCACTCCGACGGGCGGCGGCGATGAGCGAGCTGGTTCCCGGGGGCAATCTGCCCCTGCCGGTCGGCACCCTGACTCTCCGGGTGCCGGGTCCCTTCGACGTGTCCGCGCTCATCACCGACGAGAGCGGAAAGGTGCGCGGGGACGGCGACTTCGTGTTCTACAACCAGCCCAGCGCGCCCGGAGTCCGCCTCCGGGGCGAGGCGCTCACCGTCGATCCGGCCGCGCTGCGGGCCGGGGCGAGCCGCGTCACGGTCGTCGTCAGCCCCGCCGACCCCGACACACCCCTTGGGCGGCTGCCCGCGCCCTCACTCCAGGTCACCGGCCCGGGCGGACGCGTCGTCACCCGCTTCACCCCACCGCGACCGCAGCGCGAGACCGTGCTGCTGCTCACCGAGATCTACCGGCGCGGCCCGGCGTGGAAGCTGAGGGCCCTGGGGCAGGGGTACGCGGACGGACTGGCCGGTGTCGCACGGGACTTCGGGGTCGATGTCGTCGAGGACGCCACGCCGGCGGCCTCTCCGGCATCCGGGGGCGGCGGCGGAGGCGGGGCCCTGGCCGGTGGCGGAGGCGGGGCCCTGGCCGGTGGCGGAGGCGGCGCCGACGCCGGGGCCCCGCCCCGTCCGGGTGCCGCACCGGAGCCGGGGCGCTTCCGGATACCGAGGATCGGCGGCGGGCAGGGCGGCGGATTGCGGATACCGAGGATCGGGAGCGGCCGGGGCGGTGGAATCCGGCTGCCGGGAAGCGGGAGCGGGCAGGGCGGCGGCCTCCGGCTGCCAGGAAGCGGAAACGGGCAGGGCGGCGGCTTTCGGGTGCCCGGTGCCTCGGCCCCCGCGAACAGCGGTGGCCCGCCAATGACGGGTCCCGGCGCCCACGCCACGCGTGTACCGGGTGCCGCCGCAGGGACGAACGGCCACCCGGCGCGCGGGGGTGCCCCCGACCCCGACGGCTTTCTGCCGCTGGTGAACTCCGCGCGGGCGGGGGCCGGTTCGCCTGCCGTGGCGCTCGACGCGCGGCTCATGGCGGCGGCGCGGGAGCATGCCTCCGGGATGGCCGCACGGGGACGGCTCGCTTCCGAGGGACCGGACGGGCGGTCGGTGTTCGAGCGGGTCACGGCGGGCGGTTACACGTACCTGGCCATCGGCGAGCATCTGGTCTCCGGCCCGCGCACACCCGCCGAGTTCGTGGACTACTGCCTGTCCACCGAGCAGGCCCGCGGCACACTGTGCGATCCGGCGTTCACCGAGGCGGGGCTGGCGTACGTCGTCGGCGGGCGCTCCGGCGACGTGTACTGGACGGCCCTGTGGGCACGGCCGTTCTCGCCGGCCGGGCTGGCGCGGACGGCCGCCGAGGTCATCGCGCTCACCAACGCCGAGCGGGCGTCGGCGGGGCTGCCGCCGCTGGCCGACGATCCACAGCTCGCCGCCGCGGCGCAGGCCCACAGTGCGGACATGGTCGCGCGCGCCTTCTACTCGCACACCTCCCCCGACGGCAGCGAGCCCTGGCACCGGGCCGCCGCCGCGGGCTCCGCGCGACGTTCGATCGGCGAGAACATCGCCTGCGGCCAGCGCTCCCCCGCCGAAGTCGTACGCGGCTGGATGGACAGCCCCGGCCACCGCGCCAACATCCTCAAACCGGGCTTCACCCACATAGGCATCGGCTTCGCCGGGGGCGGCGCCGCGGGCACGTACTGGACGCAACTGTTCGGCGGCTGAACGGTGCCGTCGACGGGGCGGTGGCGTCGGGCGTCCTACCGGTCAGTCGGCCGTCAGGCCGATACCCAGCACGTCCAGGACGCCGTACACACCGAGGAACACGATGGCGGCGCTGCTCAGGGCGAGGGCCACGGTGAGCCACGCGTTGGCGCGGAAGCGGCGTTCGACTCCGGTGGCGCGCAGCCGCCAGACGGCGATGACCACGGCCAGGAGGAAGACGCCCCCGCCGATGCCGCCGATCTGCACCATGAGGACCGGTGACTGGACGTACAGGAAGCAGGCGGCCCAGACCGGTGGCAGACAGCAGGTGAGGAGCTGGACGGTGCGGCGGCGGACGCGGACGTCGCGCCAGTCGACGACACCGAGCAGGCCGAGCGTGTTGGTCCACAGCCGGGGCACGCTGGCGGTCGAGCCGATGAGGGTGGAGAAGAGGACGGCGACGGCGCCGGCGAGGAACAGGTACTCGGCCCAGGGCCCCATGGTGTCGGTGTAGACACGGGACAGGGTGGTGATCATCGCGTTGCCCTCGGGCACCAGCTTCTGCGGGTGCAGGACGGCCGCGCCGATGACGTAGAAGGCGAGCGTGCAGAGGGTGCAGACCAGCCAGCCGGCGGCCACGTCGAGGCGCATCACCTTCAGCCAGCCCTCGGCGCGCCGCGCCCGCTCCTCGGTGCCGTCGTCGGGGCCGGTCCAGCGGGCGTACCCCTTCTCGATGCACCAGTAGGTGTACGTCGTCATCTCGTCGGCGCCGACGCCGGTGATGCCGAACATGGCGAGGGCGATCCCGGCGGTGCCGGCCGGGATGAGGAAGCTGAGGCCATCACCCAGGTCGCTCGCGTCGTACCCGAACTCGGTGGCCGGCAGACCCAGCGCGAGGCCCACCGTGGCGACGGTGAAGACGACGACGCAGGTGACGCAGATCCACTCGACGACTCCGTACCTGCCGGTGCGGAGCGGGATGACGGCGGCGGCGGTGACGAGGACCGTCCACACGGCGAGGGAGCGGAAGCTCAGCGCCTCGCCGGTGATCGGCCACAGGACCGAGCAGGCGGCCGCGGTGCCGCCGATGATGCCGCCGCGCTGGAACATCTTGGCGAAGTCCATGCCGATCCAGAGCCAGTTGATCCAGCCCATCCGGCCGATGCGCGGGCCGATGTCGCGGTAACCCTCCAGCGCGGTACGGCCGTTGAGGATGGTCCAGCGGGCCAGCTCCATCTGCACCCACACCTTCACCGCGGTGCTGACGATCACCAGCCACAGCAGCGCGAAGCCCGCCCTGGCACCGAGCGAGGTGGTGACGATGAGCTCGCCGGATCCGACCACGGCCGCCGACAGCACGAAGCCGGGGCCGAGGTGGCGCAGACGGCCCCCGAAGGTGGTGGGCGCTTCACGGACGTCCTCGGCGCGCAGGGCGTACGGGTCGTCGGGGTGGGGT
>NZ_VJZE01000899.1 GCF_009377205.1 Streptomyces phyllanthi | reverse complement strand
GGCCCGCCCCGCGCTGCGCCCCCGCACCGTCCTGGCCGGGGTCGACCCCCTCGGCGGTGCCCCGGAACGGGTGCGGCTGCGTGCCGCCGACCGGGCCCCGTACACCGACGGCCCCGCGCGACGTGTCCACGTGTACTCGGGAGCCGACCGCGCCGACGTCCTGCGCGCCCTGGCGACAGGCCGCGAAGGGCGGGACGGACCGGCACGGCTCGCCCTGGTCGCCTCGGGCCCCGAGAATCTGGCCGGCCGCGCGGAGGCGGCCCGCGCGTGGCTCGCCGAAGGCGGCGTACGGCCCGCCGGCGCGGCCTTCCGGGACCGCCCGACGGAGGGCGAGGTGGCCTTCGTCTTCGCCGGCGGCTCGATGGCCTACCCGGGCATGGGCCGCGACCTCATGCTCGCCTTCCCCGGCCAACTCGACGCCGTCGAGGAGCGCAGCGGACCCCTGTACGGACTCGTGGGCTGGGCCCACGAAGGCGAGAGCCCGCGGGCCGGGCACGCGCTGCACCAGATATGGGGCGCCTCCGTCCTCTCCCAGCTCCACGCGAGGATCACCCGCGAACTGCTCCGGATCGAACCGCATGCCTCCCTCGGGTACTCCTCCGGTGAGTCCAGCGCCCTGGCCGCGCTGGGCGCCTGGCCGGACGTCTCCGGGATAGCGGCGAGGGCCCGGCGGTCCACGCTGTTCGAGCACGGTGTCGTCGGCGAGTTGAGGGTGCCGCGCCGTGCCTGGCGGCGGGCGGGTGTGACCGGTACCGAGTGGGCGAGCTACCAGGTCGAGGACTCCGCCGACCGGGTACGGGAGGCGGTCGCCGACGAGCCGGCCGTCCACCTCATGGTCGTCAACGCCCCCGACTCGTGCGTCTTCGGCGGCGAGGCGACCGGCTGTCTGCGCGTTCTGGAACGGCTCGGGAACGACCGCCCGCTGCGCATCCCCTACCAGGTCGCCGCGCACGTGCCCGAGCTGGAGGAGATCCGCCCCGAGTGGCGGACCATGCACCATCTGCCCACCACGGACGTGGGCGTCCGCTTCTACACGTGTTCGACCGCACGCTGGTACCGGGCGAGTGACGACGCGGCGGCCGACGCCGTGACCGAACAGGCCCTCGGACCCATCGACTTCGCGCGCACGGTCGAGCAGGCCTGGACGGACGGAGTCCGGGTCTTCGTCGAACACGGCCCCCGCAACCTGTGTGCCCAGTGGATCGGCCGTGTCCTGGGCGACCGCGAGCACCTCGTGGTTTCCCTGGACGCCCCCACCGGCCGGGGGATCCCCCAACTTCTGCACGCCACGGCGGAACTGGTCGCCGCCGGAGTGCCGGCCGACCTCGACGCGCTCCACGACCATCTGGCCACCGCGGGACCGAAGGCGCGTCCGTCCGGCGACCGGCCCCACGGCGGGATCACGC
>NZ_VJZE01000898.1 GCF_009377205.1 Streptomyces phyllanthi | reverse complement strand
GGCCGAAGGGGTCGGGGCCGAGGGCCATGACCTCGTTGGACCAGGTGCGGGCCTCGCTGCGCAGATCGCGCATCTGCCAGTACCAGCACAGCGACAGCACCAGAGTGAGGGCCTCGTCCTCGTCGCGTTCGGCGACCGCGTGCCTCAGGGCCGTACGGATGTTCTCGTACTCCAGCTCCAGCAGCCCGATCGCCGCGCGCTGGCGGGGGCCGCGCAGCAACGGATCGGTGACGCGGGCGAGTTCGCGGTAGTACGTGAGATGGGCGCGCTCGGCGGCCGGGCGGGCACCCGCCTCGTCGAGCCGCTCGCGGGCGTACTCGGCGACGGTCTCCAGGAGCCGGTAGCGCATCCCCCCGTCGGCTCCTTCTCCCGGGGAGGGCGCGGCCACCACGAGGGACTTGTCGACGAGCGAGCCGAGGGCCTCCAGCGCGGCGGGCCCGCAGACGGCCTCGGCGGCGGCGAGGTCGCAGCCGCCCGCGAACACGGACAGCCGCCGCAGGACGTCGCGTTCGTCCTCGTCGAGGAGGTCCCAGGACCAGTCGACGACGGCCCGCAGGGTCTGCTGGCGGGGCAGGACGGTCCGGCTGCCGCTGGTGAGCAGCCGGAACCGGTCGTCGAGCCGCTCGGCGATCTGGCGCGGTGTCAGCATCCGCAGCCGGGCGGCCGCCAGTTCGATGGCGAGCGGCAGGCCGTCGAGCCGCCGGCAGATCTCGGCGACGGCCTCGGGGTCGTCCGCGAGATCGAAGCCGGGCCGGGCGGCGGCGCCGCGGTCGGCGAGCAGCCGCAGTGCGTACGGCTCCGGCAGCGGCTCCACGGGCCGCAGCAACTCCCCCGGTACGCCGAGGGGTTCACGGCTGGTGGCGAGTACGGTCAGTCCGGGGCACCGTTCCAGGAGCCGCTCGGCGAGGCGGGCCGCGGCGTCGACCACGTGCTCGCAGTTGTCGAGGATGAGCAGCATGCGCCGCCGTCCGCAGTGTTCGACGAGCCGGCTCACCGGGTCGTCGTGCCGTTCGGTCACGGCCCGCATCTCCTCGGCGCCGGCGCCTCGGAGCACGGTCTCGCGGGCGCCGACGGCGGTGAGCACGGCCTCCGGGACGTTCTCGGGGGCGTCGACCGGTGCGAGTTCGGCCAGCCATACGCCGTCGGGGACGGCCTCGGCCATGGACTCGCCCGCCTCCTGCGACAGCCGGGTCTTCCCGGCGCCGCCGGGGCCCAGCAGCGTCACGAGCCGTGCCGCCGCCAGGTCGCCCCGGATGGTGGCGATGTCGGCGTCCCGTCCGACGAAGGAGGTGAGACGGGCACGGAGGTTGCCGGGCCTGGGGTTTTCGCCCCCGCCGGCCCTACCCGTCCCTCCCTCCACCTCTCGGCTTCGCTCAAGCAGGGGGGACCCCCGTCCGGGGGCTCCACCCCC
>NZ_VJZE01000897.1 GCF_009377205.1 Streptomyces phyllanthi | reverse complement strand
GGAGAGATCACCGGCCGGACACCGGCCCGTACGTCTTCGGCCGCTTAAGTGAGCTCATTAGGAGGTAGGCCCCGTCCAGCCGGTCGGCACATGGGCCAGACGCACACGCTGCGGGTGGTCGCCGACCGGGACCGACACGGTCTTCTTGCCGGTGGCGAAGTCGATCGCCGTGACCTGGTCGGAGCCGCTCTCGGAGACCACGCAGGACTTGCCGTCACCGCTGACGGTCGCCCAGTACGGCTTGGAGGCGGTGACGAGCGGGCCCTCCTTGAAGGTGGCCCGGTCGACGACGACCGCGTAGTCGTCCATCGTGCCCGCGACGCACAGCTTCGTGCCGTCGGGCTTCATCGAGATGCCGTGGTGGCGCGAGTCGTTGACCCAGGTGGTGCGGTCCGTGCTGGTCGCCGGGTTCTTCGGCAGCTCCTTGGTACGGGTGATCTTGTCCGTGGCGACGTCGTACTCGAAGAAGCCGTTGAAGAACGACACCTGGAAGTACAGCTTCGTCTCGTCCGGGCTGAAGGCGGCCGGGCGGACCGCGTCCGAGTAGTCGGAGAGGCCGATGGCGTCGAGCCGCTCCCGCATGTCGATCACCTTGACCTGCTTGAACGTGGTCGCGTCGACGACCGTGATCTTGCGGTCGCCCTTTGTCCAGTCCAGCCAGGTGTCGTCGAGCGCCGTGTTGACGTCGCCGATCGACATGTTCCAGATGTACTTGCCGTCGCTGGTGAAGATGTTCTCGTGCGGCTTGTCGCCCGTGGCGAACGAACCGACCTGCTTGCCCGTGTTGACGTCCAGTACGTGCACGGTGTTGGCGGTGGAGGCCGAGACGGCGACACGGGTGCCGTCGGGGGAGACCGCCATGTGGTCGGAGCGGTAACCCGACACGGGGAAGCGCCAGTTGATGTCCCCGGTGGCCAGGTCGATCGAGACCACGTCGGCGAAGCTCGGCCGGGAGACCACCATCGACTTGCCGTCCGGGGTGGAGTACATGTCGTCGACGAACTGGTCGTGGCCCTCGCCCACGCTGTTGCGGATGGCCATGAAGTAGACCCACTTGATCGGGTTGGCGTTGATCTCCGCCATCCGCTCGTCCTTGTCCGGGATCACGTTGATCCGGCCGATCTTGGCGAAGTCGCCGGAGGACTTGATGACATCGGCGGTGCCCTCCCAGTTGTTGCCCACGAACATCACCTCACGCAGATCGGCGGAGGCGGCCGGGGAGGCGGCCGCGGACGCGGTGCCTCCGGCGGTCAGGGCGAGGGCGGCGGCGACGGCGCAGACGTGGCGGATGCTCGTGCGGCGGGTTCCGGAGGCGGGCATGAGGTCGTTTCCTCCTGCTTGGTGGGGGCATGACAAGGGCGGCTGGGGGTGAGAATCTGAATACGCGGGCGTTCAGACTGGACTTACTGGAAAG
>NZ_VJZE01000896.1 GCF_009377205.1 Streptomyces phyllanthi | reverse complement strand
CCCCCCAGGGCCGCGCGCCGCTTGTCAGCCCCGTCGCCCCGACGGCGTCAGCTCTTGGGCACGATCTGCACGTCGAGCTCGACCCGGATACTGGGCCCGACAACCGCGATACCCCGCGCGAGCATGGTCTGCCAGCTCACCGTGAAGTCGTCGCGCCGCAGCTCCGTGGTGGCCCTGCAGGCCGCCCGCACCTCGCCCTCCATACCGTTGCCCAGTCCGAGGTACTCGGTGTCGAGCGTGACCGTCCGCGTCACCCCGTGCAGGGACAGCGCCCCGGTGATCGCCCACCGGTTCCCGCCCCGGTGCGCGAACCGGTCGCTGTAGAACTCCAGCGTCGGATACCGCTGCACGTCCAGGAAGTCCGCCGACCGCAGATGGTCGTCCCTCATCTTGACGTTCGTGTCGATGGAGCCCGCGTCGATCACCACGTGCATCGCCGACCGCTCCACGGACTCCGCGATGCGTATCGCCCCCGCGAAGTTGTTGAACCTCCCGTGCACCTGCGCCAGCCCGATGTGCCGCGCGGTGAACCCGATCGAGGAGTGCGTCGGCTCGATCTCCCAGTCGCCCACCTCGGGCAGTTCGTACGGCTGGGCGATCTGCAGGGTCACATCCCCGAGCGAGGCCAGCACACTCTCGTCGACGACGGCACTCGCCCGGTACGGGGTGTACCCCTCGGCCGACACCGCCAGCCGGTACTCCCCCGCGGGCACCGTCGCCACGAACAGCCCGTACGGATCCGTTCCCCCGCCGACGACCTTGCGGCCCATCGCGTCACTGACCACGAACTCCGCCTGTGGCACAGGCTCGTTCACCGGATCGAGCACGCGGCAGCTGAGCACTCCGGCACCGGGCGGAACACGCACCGCCGCCAGAGGACCTGTCCGTTGCCCCTGCTTCGTTCGGTTTCCACGCCAGCGGCCCAGCATCTTCGACCCATCCCTGCGCGACTTGAAATCATCCGTTGTCGAGGCAGCATTCGACCACCGTAAGTGCTTTCGAGGCAACAGAACGACACATCAAGGAATCCAGCGCATGCGCTGGTACTCCGCACAAGTAACCCCGACTTTCACCATTTGTCAGGTTTTGCGGAGAATCATCAGTCCTTTCGTACCTCTGGGACCCGCTCCAACTCGATCCCGAACCGCTCCCGGTACGTCTCCAGAATCGTCTCGTCCGACTCCAGTTCCGTCACTTTCCGGCCGCCGTCGGCGGACGTGACCGTGAACGTGTGTCCGCTGAGTGTGATCCGTCCGCCGCCCTCCGTCATCCGTGAGCAGACCAGGGACTTCCGGAAGTGCGACACCGGCGACGTACTGTGCCACCAGGCTCCGAGCACGAAGTCCCCGAGCAGCCTCGGCCGCATCTCCAGCCGGTACACCGGCTTCCCGTCCTGCCACACCTCCAGGTCCCCGAACTCCGCCGCCTCT
>NZ_VJZE01000895.1 GCF_009377205.1 Streptomyces phyllanthi | reverse complement strand
AGGAGACATCGGTGAGCGCATCCGACACCCCAGACATCCGCAGGCACATGGAGCGGCTCGCCGCCGAGGGCGTCGACGTGGTCCGGGTGATGTACCCCGACCTGATCGGCACCGACCGGGCCCGCGACGTCCTGCTGGACCACCTGCCGTCGGCTGCCGAGCACGGCCTGGCCTTCTGCCGCGCCGTGTACCACACCTCCCCCCAGGGCGACGTGGTCCCGGTCGCGGGCGGTCTGGACGCCGGTCTGCCGGACGTGTGCGTACGCCCCGATCTGTCCACGGCGGCCGCGCTGCCCTGGGAGCCCGGTGTCGCCACCTGTCTCGGCGAGGTCAGCGACCCGGTGACCGGGGCTCCGGCGCCCGAGTCGCCGCGTGACCTGCTGCGCACCGTCCTCTCCAGGTGCGCCGAGCAGGGCCTGCGGCCCGTCGTCGGCCCCGAGCTGGAGTACTTCCTCCTGGAGCCCGCCCCCGGCGCGCCCACCGGCTGGCGCCGCGCACCGGAGACGACCGGTGCCGTCTACACCGCCGGCCTGCGCGCCGACCCCGGCAACCATCTGCTGCGCACCCTGCGGCAGCTGCGCGACCTCGGCCTCGGCGTCGTCACCGGCAACCACGAGTTCGACGGCGGCCAGTACGAGATCAACCTGATCCACTCCGAGGCCCTGGACGCCGCCGACCGCGCCTTCCGCTTCAAGGCCGCCGTGAAGGAGCTGGCCCGCAAGGAGGGCAGGCTCGCCACCTTCATGGCCAAGCCCTACGGCGACGCCGGCGGCTCGGGGTTCCACCTCCACCTGTCATGCGAGGCCTCCGACGAGGAAGGCGCCGGCAACGCCTTCGACGACCCGTCCGGCGCGTACGGCCTCTCGGCCACCGCCCGGCACGCCATCGCGGGCATCCTCGCCCACGCCCCCGCGCTCGCGGCGCTGGCCAACCCGACCGTGAACTCGTACAAGCGCTTCGGCCCCGACACGCTCGCGCCCTGGCTGATCGACTGGGGGCTCGACAACCGCAGCGCCATGCTCCGCGTCCCGCCCGAGCGCGGCAGCGGCGCCCGCCTCGAACTCCGTCTCGGCGACGCCAGCGCCAACCCCTATCTGCTGATCGCGGGCACGGTCGCCGCCGCCCTGCTCGGCGTCCGTGCGGGCGAGGAGCCGCCCGCCCCGCTGGAGGGCTACGGCTACGACACCGCCCGTTCCGCCCAACTGCCCGCGAACCTGTCCGCCGCGCTGGACGCGCTGGAGGCGGACACCGCCCTGACCGAGGTCCTCGGCAAGGACTTCACCACCTCCTTCCTCACCTACAAGCGGGACGAGCTCGAACGCTTCAACCGGCATGTCACCGACTGGGAGTTCACCGAGTACGCCTACCACCTGTAAGTCCGGCGACGGCCCCGAGCCCTCGTCGCCCCCGCCCAGGAGATCCACGAACATGACCAG
>NZ_VJZE01000894.1 GCF_009377205.1 Streptomyces phyllanthi | reverse complement strand
AGCGGGGACCGGGGAGAAGGACAACGAGACAGCGTGGGAGTTCGAGGCGCGCAATCTCTTCCCGGTCGGCACGATCACCGAGGACCCCGCCACGGGCTCCGCGGCCGCCGCCGTCGGCGCGTACCTCCGCGACACCGGCCTGCTGGAGGCGCCCGCCACCCTCACGATCCATCAGGGCCGGCACGTCGGCCGCCTCAGCCTGCTCCGTGTCGACATCCCCGCCGAAGGGGGCATCACGGTGTCAGGGACCGCCTCCTTGATCGCCTAGCACGCCCCTCACCCCGCCTCCAGGTCCGGGAACATCTGGTCCCGGACCTCGATACGGCGCAGCATCTCCCGCACCCGGTCGCGGGATTCGTCGGCCGCGTCGATGGCCTCCATGCACTGCCAGTACGTCGCCTCGTCGTCCGCCGCGCAGGCTATGCCGACGAGCGCGATACCGACCTCGCCCAGAAGGCCCCCCAAGCCGAGGAGGGCCTGGCGTGCGTCTCCCAACTCGGTGAGCTGGGAGGCGCGTAAGGCGCCCACGGCGAGCGGCGGGGCGCTGAGGACTCCGCAGCCTCTGCCCGCCAGCTCGCTCAATCCCCTTGCCTCACCCCGCAGTTCGGGAGGGCCCGACACCGCCAGACGACTGCCTATCGCCTGGGCGAGGGCCTGTGCCTGCCACGCTTCCGTCATGATGTCGCGTTCCTCCCCACTCCCCGCCAGGGCCCGCCTGCTCGCCAGGATGAGCCGCACCGCGTCCATGCGCCGTCTCCGTCTGTCCTGACGCGCTCTTCGCACGTCCGCCCGAACTCCGCTGTCCACTACCCAGAGTGAAGGCTTGTGGGACGAAAAGCCAGAGGAAGCCCGAAATCTGTGGACAACGAATCGCCTGTGGACAACTCAATGACTCCGGAGAGTGACAATCGGATGGGGCCGCTTCCGTTGGAACCGGTTCCTCGCCTCGGGCTGGAAGCGGCCCCTCCGTCCCGTTGGAAGCGACTCCCCCGGCGGGAGCCGGTCCCTCCTCCGCGGGCAGCAGCCCCGCGCCAAGCACCCCTACGGCTCCTCCTCGGCCGCCCGCGACTCCCCGGGCGGCGGAAACCTCCGCTCGTTGCGGTCGATCTTCGCGTTCAGCGCGGCCAGCGGGTCGATGCCGAGCACCTCGCAGAACTGGAGCAAGTACGCGAGGACATCGGCGACTTCGTCGGTGACGCGGTGGGCGGTCCCGGCGTCGTCCATCACACGCGCCGACTCCTCGGGCGTCAGCCACTGGAAGATCTCGACGAGTTCGGACGCCTCGACACTCAGCGCGGCGACGAGGTTCTTGGGGGTGTGGTACTGCTGCCAGTCGCGGGCGGCCGCGAAGTCGGCGAGCCGGCGCTGCAGGCTCGCCAGGTCCAGTTCGTTCACGGGGTCCAGGTCTATCACCGGAACCTCGGTCCCCTCACGGACCCTCGCCC
>NZ_VJZE01000893.1 GCF_009377205.1 Streptomyces phyllanthi | reverse complement strand
GGCGGGAGGGCACACGGTTCGCCGAGACGTATCGCGGACACCGGATCGTCGGTGCCAGGTACGACGCCGGGCGGTCCCGTGGCGACGGCTCCGGAACCTGGCACGTCACCGTGGACGGGCGACCGCTGCATCTGATGCGCCGGGCGGACGGCAGCTGGATGACCATGGTCGACCACTACGCGTCGTACTCGACACCGCTCGCCGCCGCGCGCGGAGCGGTCGACGAGCTCGGCCCCACCGCACGCCTGCGCACGCCGGACGACCACGGGGGTCATGGGCGCGGCAGCATCAGCCGCAGGGACGGCGGCGGCGGGCTCCGGGACGGTGGTGGCGGGCGCCTGAACGGCGGTGGCGACGGGCGCAGGGACGGCAGCGGTACGCCGAGCGGCAGCAAGGGAGCCGAGAGGGATCAGCGCCGTGGTGTACACCCGTAAGGACGTCAGCAGGCTCACCCGCTCCGAGCGGCGCCGACTCGTCGCCGCGCTGCTCGAACTCAAACACCGCGGCGAGTACGACGAGTTCGTGCGCACGCACATCACGTACTACACGTCCGACGGCGAAGGAGGGCTGCGCGCCGCCCATATGACGCCCTCGTTCCTGCCCTGGCACCGCAGGTTCCTGCTGGACCTGGAGAGTGCCCTGCGCCGCGTGGACGAGTCGGTGACGATGCCGTACTGGGACTGGACCCGCCACCGAAGCGCGACGGCCGTGCCGTGGACCGAGGACCTGCTCGGCGGCACCGGGCGGAGTTCCGACCGGCAGGTCATGACCGGCCCCTTCGCCTACCGCCACGGCAAGTGGACCATCAGGGTGGGGGTCACCGACACCGAGTACCTCACGCGCGACCTGACCCGCTCCGGGGAGCCGATCGAACTGCCCACGGCCGACGATCTGGAGTGGGCCCTGGCGGATCCGGTCTATGACGCGGCCCCCTGGGACTCCACGTCGACCAAGGGGTTCCGCAACAAGCTGGAGGGGTGGGGTCCGGGACGGGGCCCCGCTTCGTGGCGCACCCACAACCGGGTCCACCGCTGGGTCGGCGGCCACATGGTGGGCGGTGCCTCCGTCAACGACCCCGTCTTCTGGATGCACCACGCCTTCGTCGACCTGCTCTGGTCCCGCTGGCAGCTACGGCACTGGGGCGTCCGCGCCCGTTACCTCCCCGCGAAGCCGCCCGCGCAGGGCGACGCCCAGCACAGGCGGATCGTCGCACGGCACGAGAAGCTGCCGCCGTGGGACGTGACACCGGACCAACTGGAAGACCACAGCCGGATCTACCGGTACGTATAGCAGGCACAGGCGGGGTGGGAACGCGCGGAATATGCAGATGTACGCGATGTACGGGCATACGGAACGTGTGATCACGACGAAGCCCCCGGCGGTCGCGAACCGCCGGGGGCTTCTCGGCTGTGGAGGGGCACCTCCCGGGGGCGTCCCGGGGGCCTC
>NZ_VJZE01000892.1 GCF_009377205.1 Streptomyces phyllanthi | reverse complement strand
CTCGCCCACCGCCCCCGGCCCTCGTGTCTACCGCCCCAGATACTTCGGCCGCTCCTTGTTCACGAACGCCTGCACCGCGATCCCGTGGTCCTCGGAGGATCCCGCCCGCGTCTGCAGTTCGTCCTCCTTCTCCAGCGTCTCCTCCAGCGAGTGGGACAGCCCGTACGCGAGGGACTCCTTGAGTGCCGCGTACGCAAGGGTCGGCCCCTCGGCCAGCGCCCGCGCCACCTTCTCCGCCTCGGCCCGCAGCTCCGCGGCCGGAACGATCCTGTTGGCGATCCCCAGCTCGTACGCCTCCTGTGCCTTGATGCTCCGCGGGAAGAGCAGCAGGTCGGCGGCGCGGCCCGGGCCGACGATGCGCGGCAAGGTCCACGAGACACCGGAGTCGGCGGTCAGCGCGACGCCGGCGAACGAGGTGTTGAAGGACGCCGTGTCCGCGACCACCCGGTAGTCCGCGGCGAGCGCGAAACCGAAGCCGGCCCCGGCCGCGACGCCGTTCACCCCGGCCACCACGGGCTTCGCCATCCCGGTCAGCGCCCGCACGATCGGGTTGTAGTGCTCGCGTACGGTCCTCATGGTCTGCCCGGTGCCGGCCTTCTGGTCCGCGACCAGCTGCCCGATGTGTTCCTTGAGGTCCTGCCCCACGCAGAACGCGCGCTCCCCGGCGGCCGTCAGCAGTACGGCGCGTACGGCGTCGTCGCCGGCGGCGGACCGCGCCGCCTCCCGCAGGGCGACCTTGGTCTCCACGTTCAGCGCGTTCATCGCCTCGGGGCGGTTCAGCGTGATCGTCGCGAGTCCGTCGCTCACCTCGTAGAGCACGGTGTCGGCCATGGCGTTCCCCTCCGTGTCGCGGCTTGGGCGTACCCGTCGGTACGACCTGCGTCCTCGCACAGCATGGCGGAGATCAACGGCGATGGCCCGGACCCGACGTGTGACCTGCGTCAAAGAATTCCTGCGGGTGGAAGTGCGGCCGGGCTCGCTGTGGCGGCGCAGTATCGCAGCCACATCGCCGAATTGAGTGGTTTTGCTCGCGCGCGTTGCCCAAGCGATGCCGACTGATGTTGGTCATCGGGTCCTGAGATGCGGGATAATGGCCTGGAAGCAATGTGTTCGATGCCGGTGTCGCGTGTCCGAGAAGTGAACGCGCGTGCCCTTCAAGGGCCGTCGGCTGACGGTGAGCTGGTTTCAGGAAGGGGAACGAGCATGGCGGCCATGAAGCCGCGGACGGGCGATGGCCCGCTCGAGGTGACCAAGGAGGGGCGGGGCATCGTCATGCGCGTTCCGCTCGAAGGCGGCGGTCGGCTCGTCGTCGAGCTGACCCCTGACGAGGCCGACGCGCTCGGCGACGCCCTCAAGAAGGTCGTCGGCTGACGCGCGAAGCGACCATACCCTTTCAGCTGACCCGGCACGCGACGCGCGGTGCCGGGTCAGCTGTGTCGGCGGCCCCCCTGGCC
>NZ_VJZE01000891.1 GCF_009377205.1 Streptomyces phyllanthi | reverse complement strand
CCCCGCAGCCCCGCCTCCGCAGCCGCCTCCCCTCCGCCGTTCCAGGAGACCGTCATGAGCCACACCCCCGCTCCCACTCCCGCTCCGCTGTCCAGACGAGCGTTCCTCGCCGCCACCGGCGCGGCCGCAGCCGGTTCCTCGCTGCTCGTCGCGTGCGGCGGCAGCCTCACTCCCGGCGCCAAGTCCTCCGCCGAGGGCAGCGCCTCCCCGGCCTCCACCGCCGTACCGACCGGCAAGATCACCCTCGTGGTCGCCGACGCGGACGACACCACCATGACCCCGGGGCTGCTCGACGCGTTCCGCGAGAAGTACCCGAACATCACCTTCAAGCGGCAGTACACCGGCTGGGACGACTACCTGAAGAGCATCAACACGACGATGTCGGCCGACTCCGCGCCCGACATCGCCCAGTTCGTCTCGGGAATGAACAACCTGATCAAGGGGCGTCTGCTGCTCGACGTCAGCGCGTACGGGAAGGCGTACGGCTGGGCGGGCAAGTTCCCCGGCCTCGACCAGGTCACCTTCACCGCCGACGGCAGGACGGCCGGCACCGGAGCGCTGTACGGCGTGCCCGGCGGCCTCTCCTTCGAGGGCGTCTACTACAACAAGGCCAAGGTGAAGCAGCTGGGTCTCACCGCGCCCCCGGCCCCGGCCACCGTCGCCGAGCTGGAGGACCTGTTCGCCAAGGCCAAGGCGGGCGGGGAGACCGCCCTCGTCGCGGGCAACCTCGACGGCGGCCTCAACCACGCGTTCAACGTGCTGCTGTCGGTCTTCCTGAAGCCGGAGGACCGCGAGGCGTGGGCGTTCGGGCACAAGGACGCCAAGATCACCGGCCCGGAGGCCGTGGCCGCCGCCACGACCCTCAGGCGCTGGGTCGACAAGGGCTATGTCACACCCAAGGTCAACGGCACCAGCGACAACGACGCCACCGCCGCGTTCGCCAAGGGCGAGGGCGTGTTCCGGATCAGCGGCAACTGGGCCGCCGCGGCCGTCGCCAAGGGCCTCGGCGAGAACGCCGGACTCATCAACATGCCGCCGGGCACCGAGGGCGGGCCCCTGCGCACCACCGGCGCGGGCGTCTACTACTGCGTGTCCAGCAAGTCGAAGAACCCCGCGGCCGCGGCCGCCTTCCTCGACTTCTGCGCGACCCGGCAGGCCTCCGCCGTCACCGCGAAGGCGGGCTTCATGGCGCCCGACGCCGCCGCGATGCCCCAGCAGACCGGTCTGCTCGGGGACGTACGGGCCGGCTGGCAGGGGATCGTCAAGGACTCCGGGCTCCAGCCCTTCATCCAGAACGCCTCCACCCCGACGATGCCCGACACCCTCACCACACAGCTCCAGCTGCTCGCCGGCGGCAAGGTCGGCGTCGAGAAGTTCCTCGCGGCCCTCCAGGCCGACTTCGACCAGTTCCACTCCTGACGGCCCGCCGCCCGGCCTCCCCTCGGCCTTCGCCCGGCC
>NZ_VJZE01000890.1 GCF_009377205.1 Streptomyces phyllanthi | reverse complement strand
GGGATGTGCTCGGGCCTGAGGGCGTGCCGTAATCTCGAAGCCTGGAGCCCGCTGTTCCGGGACCGGATCCTGATCCACAACTTGGGGTTGCACAGCAGATGACTGCGATTTCTCTCGGCATGCCGTCCGTACCGACCAAGCTCGCCGAGCGCCGGAAGAGCCGGCAGATCATGGTCGGGTCCGTGGCGGTCGGCGGAGACGCGCCGGTGTCGGTCCAGTCGATGACCACGACCCGTACGTCGGACATCGGGGCGACGCTGCAGCAGATCGCGGAACTGACGGCGTCGGGCTGCCAGATCGTGCGCGTGGCCTGTCCCACGCAGGACGACGCGGACGCGCTCGCCACGATCGCCCGTAAGTCGCAGATCCCGGTGATCGCGGACATCCACTTCCAGCCGAAGTACGTGTTCGCGGCGATCGAGGCGGGCTGCGCGGCGGTCCGCGTCAACCCCGGCAACATCAAGCAGTTCGACGACAAGGTCAAGGAGATCGCGCGGGCCGCGAAGGACCACGGCACCCCGATCCGCATCGGCGTCAACGCAGGCTCCCTGGACAGGCGCCTGCTCCAGAAGTACGGCAGGGCGACCCCGGAGGCCCTGGTCGAATCGGCTCTCTGGGAGGCCTCGCTCTTCGAGGAGCACGGCTTCCGGGACATCAAGATCTCCGTCAAGCACAACGACCCCGTGGTCATGGTCAACGCCTACCGCCAGCTCGCGGCCCAGTGCGACTACCCGCTCCACCTGGGCGTGACGGAGGCGGGCCCCGCCTTCCAGGGCACGATCAAGTCGGCGGTGGCGTTCGGCGCGCTGCTCTCCGAGGGCATCGGCGACACGATCCGCGTGTCCCTGTCGGCTCCTCCGGTGGAGGAGGTCAAGGTAGGCACCCAGATCCTCGAATCACTCAACCTCCGCCAGCGTGGCCTGGAGATCGTCTCCTGCCCGTCCTGCGGGCGTGCCCAGGTCGACGTCTACAAGCTGGCCGAGGAGGTCACGGCCGGTCTGACCGGCATGGAGGTCCCGCTGCGGGTCGCGGTCATGGGCTGCGTCGTGAACGGCCCCGGCGAGGCCCGCGAGGCCGACCTCGGCGTCGCCTCCGGCAACGGCAAGGGCCAGATCTTCGTGAAGGGCGAGGTCATCAAGACGGTCCCCGAGTCGAAGATCGTGGAGACGCTGATCGAGGAGGCGATGAAGATCGCCGAACAGATGGAGGCGGAGGGCGTCACCTCGGGCGAGCCGTCGGTGTCGGTGGCGGGCTGAGCGTGGGGTGCACGTGGGGTTTGCTCGTCCTTTCCCTGGGGCTGTTGCCCTTGGACCCCCGCTAGTCGGCCTGAACGGCCTCGTCCTCGCACGCCGGAGGGGCTGAAACCAGCCCCTCCGGCGTTGGAGGAACGGGGGGTCCGGGGCGGAGCCCCGAGCGGGGCCAGGGGGCGTAGCCCCCTGGGGGCTGTCGGGGTCGAAGGGGCAGCGCCCCTGGGGAAGGGA
>NZ_VJZE01000088.1 GCF_009377205.1 Streptomyces phyllanthi | reverse complement strand
CCGCCCACCCGCACCACATCAGCACCGACCGCGGCCGCGTGCACGTCTCCGGCCAGCAGCGCCGCACCGATGCCACCGCCGTGGGCAACCTGCTGCTCTACCTGCCGCACTTCCTGTGCAGCCTCTTCGTGGTCGGCCTGATCTCCACGTTCTTCCGCGACTTCGGCTTCCTGGTGATCCTGGCCTGGCTCGCGAGCGGCGCATTCGTGTTCTACCGCCCCGCGGAAAGCGCCCTCGCGCGCCGTCTGCTCCGTTTGCGCTACCCCACTCCACAAGAACGAGCCAGACTTGAACCGGTCTGGCGCGAGGTCACGGCCCGCGCCGGCGTCGAAGGCCGTAACTACGAACTGTGGGTCGAGGACAGCGACAGCCTGAACGCGGTCGCCGCGGCCGGCCATATCGTCGGCGTCACCCGCTTCGCCCTGAACGAACTCCCCAACGGCGAACTGGCCGCGGTCATGGCGCACGAGCTGGGCCACCACGTCGGCGGCCACGCCTGGTCCTCGCTCCTCGGCTACTGGTACGCGCTGCCCGGCCGGGTCGCCTGGCGCCTCCTGCGCGGGATCACCGGCTTCCTGTTCACGGTGTCGCGCGCCTTCTCCTGCTTCGGCGTCCTCTTCTTCGGGCTGGTCGTCGGCAGCATCGCCCTGGCGACCGTCAGCACCCTGTACGGGCTTCCGCTGCTGATCCTGGCCGTACCGTACGCGCTCGCCGCCGTCGGCCGCCGTTCCGAACTGCGGGCCGACGAGCACGCGGCCGCGCTCGGCTTCGCCCCGATGCTGGCCGCCGTGCTCGACAAGCTGCACCAGCAGGAGCAGCGGCAGCAGGCCGAACACACCGCCCGCAACGGCGGCGCCCCCGTCACGGAGAGCCCCCTCACCAAGCTGCTCGCCTCGCACCCGGACTACCACACCCGACTGCACCACCTGCAGCCGTACCTCCAGCCCCAGCGCTGACAAACCCGCACCGCGGACACCCGGACACGCCGAAGGGCGGCCACCCCGTACGAAACGGAGTGGCCGCCCTTCGGCTCAAGCTGCTCGCTTACTGGTTGTACGGACCGTAGTCGTAGTCCTCCAGCGGCACGGCCTGGCCGGAGCCCGTGCCGAACGGCGAGTAGTCGATGTCGTCGTAGCCCACGGCCGAGTACATCGCGGCCTTGGCCTCCTCGGTCGGCTCGACCCGGATGTTGCGGTAGCGGGACAGACCCGTACCGGCCGGGATGAGCTTACCGATGATGACGTTCTCCTTGAGGCCGATCAGGGAGTCGGACTTGGCGTTGATCGCCGCGTCCGTGAGGACCCTGGTCGTCTCCTGGAAGGACGCCGCCGACAGCCACGACTCGGTCGCCAGCGAGGCCTTGGTGATACCCATCAGCTGCGGACGGCCGGAGGCCGGGTGGCCGCCTTCCTGGACCACACGACGGTTCTCGGTCTCGAACTTCGAGCGCTCCACGAGCTCACCGGGCAGCAGCTCGGCGTCGCCGGACTCGATGATCGTCACACGGCGCAGCATCTGCCGGATGATGATCTCGATGTGCTTGTCGTGGATCGACACACCCTGCGAGTTGTAGACCTTCTGGACCTCGCCGACCAGGTGGACCTGGACGGCACGCTGACCCAGGATGCGCAGCACGTCGTGCGGGTTGGTGGCACCCACGGTGAGCTGCTGGCCCACCTCGACGTGGTCGCCCTCGCGGACCAGGACCTTGGCACGCTTCGAGATCGGGTACGCCGTCTCGTCGCTGCCGTCGTCCGGGGTGACGACGATCTTCTTGGTCTTCTCGGTCTCCTCGATCCGCACACGGCCGGAGGCCTCGGAGATCGGGGCGACACCCTTCGGGGTACGGGCCTCGAAGAGCTCGACGACACGCGGCAGACCCTGGGTGATGTCGTCACCGGCCACACCACCGGTGTGGAAGGTACGCATCGTCAGCTGGGTACCGGGCTCACCGATGGACTGGGCCGCGATGATGCCGACCGCCTCACCGATGTCGACCAGCTTGCCGGTGGCCAGCGAGCGGCCGTAGCACATGGCGCAGGTGCCGACCTGGGACTCACAGGTCAGGATCGAGCGGGTCTTGACCTGCTCGACACCGTGGAACACCAGCTGGTCGATGAGCACGTCGCCGAGGTCCACGTTGGCCGGCGCGATCACCTTGCCGTCGATGACGACGTCCTCGGCGAGCATGCGGGCGTAGACGCTGGTCTCGACGTCCTCGGCCTTGACGAGCACGCCGTTGGCGTCCTTCGAGGCGATCCGCAGCTTCAGACCGCGCTCGGTGCCGCAGTCCTCCTCGCGGATGATGACGTCCTGGGAGACGTCCACGAGACGACGGGTGAGGTAACCCGAGTCGGCGGTACGCAGAGCGGTGTCCGCCAGACCCTTACGGGCACCGTGCGTGGAGATGAAGTACTCCAGCACGGACAGACCCTCACGGAACGAGGCCTTGATGGGCCGCGGGATGGTCTCGTTCTTGGCGTTCGACACCAGACCGCGCATACCGGCGATCTGGCGCATCTGCATCATGTTTCCTCGGGCACCCGAGTTCACCATCATGAAGATGGGGTTGGTCTTCGGGAAGTTGTCGTTCATGGCCGCGGCGACTTCGTTGGTCGCCGTGGTCCAGACCTTGATGAGCTCCTGGGTCCGCTCGTCCTTGGTGATCAGACCGCGCTCGTACTGCTTCTGGATCTTCTCGTCCGCGGCCTCCCACTTGGCGACGATCTCCTTCTTCGCCTCGGGGACGACGACGTCGGAGATGGCCACGGTGACACCGGAGCGGGTCGCCCAGTAGAAGCCGGACGCCTTCAGGTTGTCGAGCGTCGCCGCCACGATGACCTTCGGGTAGCGCTCGGCGAGGTCGTTGACGATCTCGGAGAGCTGCTTCTTGCCGACCTCGTAGTCGACGAACGGGTAGTCCTCGGGCAGCAGCTCGTTGAAGAGCGCGCGGCCCAGCGTGGTGGTCAGCCGGAAGCTGTCACCCTGCTGCCACTCGGGCTCGCCCTCCTCCTGCACCGGCGGGGTCCAGCCGCGCGGCGGGATGGTGCCCACCGGGAAGCGGATGTCCACGCGCGACTGCAGCGAGAGCTCGCCGGCGTCGAACGACATGATCGCCTCGGCGACGGACGAGAACGAACGCTCCTCGCCCTTCACCTCGCGCATCTCGCCGTCGGTGGTGAGGAAGAACAGACCGAGGACCATGTCCTGGGTCGGCATCGTCACCGGACGGCCGTCGGCGGGCTTGAGGATGTTGTTCGAGGACAGCATCAGGATGCGGGCCTCGGCCTGCGCCTCCGCGGACAGCGGCAGGTGCACGGCCATCTGGTCACCGTCGAAGTCCGCGTTGAATGCGGTGCAGACGAGCGGGTGGATCTGGATGGCCTTGCCCTCGACCAGCTGCGGCTCGAAGGCCTGGATGCCGAGGCGGTGCAGCGTGGGCGCACGGTTCAGCAGAACCGGGTGCTCCGCGATGACCTCTTCCAGGACGTCGTACACGACCGTGCGGCCGCGCTCGACCATGCGCTTGGCGCTCTTGATGTTCTGCGCGTGGTTCAGGTCGACCAGGCGCTTCATCACGAACGGCTTGAAGAGCTCCAGCGCCATCGCCTTGGGCAGACCGCACTGGTGCAGCTTCAGCTGCGGACCGACGACGATCACGGAACGCGCCGAGTAGTCGACTCGCTTACCGAGCAGGTTCTGACGGAAGCGACCCTGCTTACCCTTCAGCATGTCGCTGAGGGACTTCAGCGGGCGGTTACCGGGACCGGTCACCGGACGGCCGCGACGGCCGTTGTCGAAGAGGGCGTCAACAGCCTCCTGAAGCATGCGCTTCTCGTTGTTGACGATGATCTCGGGCGCGCCGAGGTCCAGAAGCCTCTTCAGACGGTTGTTCCGGTTGATCACACGGCGGTACAGGTCGTTCAGGTCGGAGGTCGCGAAGCGGCCACCGTCCAGCTGCACCATCGGACGCAGGTCCGGCGGGATGACCGGCACGCAGTCGAGCACCATGCCCTTGGGGCTGTTGCTGGTCTGCAGGAACGCGGAGACGACCTTCAGGCGCTTGAGCGCACGGGTCTTCTTCTGGCCCTTGCCGGTACGGATGATCTCGCGGAGGCGCTCGGCCTCCTCGTCCAGGTCGAAGGACTCCAGGCGCTTCTGCAGCGCCGCGGCACCCATCGAACCGTCGAAGTACGTGCCGAAGCGGTCACGCAGCTCGCGGTAGAGGAGCTCGTCGCCCTCCAGGTCCTGGACCTTGAGGTTCTTGAACCGGGTCCACACCTCGTCGAGCCGGTCGATCTCGCGCTGCGCACGGTCACGCAGCTGCTTCATCTCGCGCTCGGCGCCCTCGCGCACCTTGCGGCGCACATCGGCCTTGGCGCCCTCGGCCTCCAGCTCGGCCAGGTCGGTCTCGAGCTTCTTGGCGCGGGCCTCCAGGTCGGCGTCCCGGCGGTTCTCGATCTGCTGACGCTCGACGGAGACATGCGCCTCCAGGGAGGGCAGGTCGCGCGTGCGGCGCTCCTCGTCGACGTACGTGATCATGTACGCCGCGAAGTAGATGACCTTCTCCAGGTCCTTCGGAGCGAGGTCGAGCAGGTAGCCGAGGCGCGACGGAACGCCCTTGAAGTACCAGATGTGCGTGACGGGCGCGGCCAGCTCGATGTGGCCCATCCGCTCACGGCGCACCTTGGCGCGCGTGACCTCGACGCCACAGCGCTCACAGATGATGCCCTTGAAGCGGACGCGCTTGTACTTGCCGCAGTAGCACTCCCAGTCCCGGGTCGGACCGAAGATCTTCTCGCAGAAGAGTCCGTCCTTTTCGGGCTTGAGGGTGCGGTAGTTGATGGTCTCGGGCTTCTTGACCTCGCCGTGGCTCCACTGACGGATGTCGTCAGCGGTGGCCAGGCCGATACGGAGCTCGTCGAAGAAGTTGACGTCGAGCACTATGCGTCAATCCCTCTCAGGGTTGTAAGTCTTGGGGTCTGAAACGGGGGTCCCGGGGCCGGCGGACCTTGATCGGTCAAGGTCCGCCGAATTCCCGTCAGACCTCTTCGACGCTGCTCGGCTCGCGCCGGGACAGGTCGATGCCGAGCTCCTCCGCAGCGCGGAAGACGTCCTCGTCGGTGTCACGCATCTCGATGGACATACCGTCGCTGGACAGCACCTCCACATTCAGGCAGAGCGACTGCATCTCCTTGATGAGCACCTTGAAGGACTCGGGGATGCCGGGCTCGGGGATGTTCTCGCCCTTGACGATGGCCTCGTAGACCTTCACACGGCCGGTGACGTCGTCGGACTTGATGGTCAGCAGCTCCTGGAGGGCGTACGCGGCGCCGTAGGCCTCGAGGGCCCACACCTCCATCTCACCGAACCGCTGGCCACCGAACTGGGCCTTACCACCCAGCGGCTGCTGGGTGATCATCGAGTACGGGCCGGTCGAGCGGGCGTGCAGCTTGTCGTCGACCAGGTGGTGCAGCTTCAGGATGTACATGTAGCCGACCGAGATCGGCTCCGGGAACGGCTCACCCGAGCGGCCGTCGAACAGCGGCGCCTTACCGGTCGGGAGCACCATGCGCTCGCCGTCACGGTTCGGAATCGTGTGCTCGAGCAGACCCGCGAGCTCGTCCTCACGCGCACCGTCGAAGACCGGGGTCGCGACGTTGGTGCCGGGGGCGACGCTGTCGGCACCGATGGCCTGCAGACGCTGCGCCCACTCGTCGGCGAGACCGGAGACGTCCCAGCCGCGGCTGGCGAGCCAGCCGAGGTGGATCTCCAGGACCTGTCCCGGGTTCATTCGGGACGGCACACCGAGCGGGTTGAGGATGATGTCGACCGGAGTTCCGTCCTCGAGGAACGGCATGTCCTCGATGGGAAGGATCTTCGAGATAACACCCTTGTTGCCGTGACGGCCGGCGAGCTTGTCACCGTCGGTGATCTTGCGCTTCTGCGCAACATACACACGGACCAGCTGGTTGACGCCGGGCGGCAGCTCGTCGCCCTCCTCGCGGTCGAAGACGCGCACGCCGATGACCTTGCCGGTCTCACCGTGCGGCACCTTCAGCGAGGTGTCACGGACCTCACGGGCCTTCTCACCGAAGATCGCGCGCAGCAGGCGCTCCTCGGGCGTCAGCTCGGTCTCACCCTTGGGGGTCACCTTGCCGACGAGGATGTCACCGGCGATGACCTCGGCACCGATACGGATGATGCCGCGCTCGTCGAGGTCGGCGAGGACCTCCTCCGAGACGTTCGGGATGTCCCGGGTGATCTCCTCGGGGCCGAGCTTGGTGTCACGGGCGTCGACCTCGTGCTCCTCGATGTGGATCGAGGAGAGGACGTCGTCCTGCACGAGGCGCTGCGACAGGATGATCGCGTCCTCGTAGTTGTGACCCTCCCACGGCATGAACGCCACGAGCAGGTTCTTGCCGAGAGCCATCTCGCCGTTCTCGGTGGCCGGACCGTCGGCGAGGACCTGGCCCTCGATGATCCGGTCGCCCTCGTTGACGATGACCTTCTGGTTGACCGAGGTGCCCTGGTTGGAGCGGGCGAACTTGGCCAGGCGGTACGTGATGTACGTGCCGTCGTCGTTGGCCGTGGTGATGTAGTCCGCGGAGACCTCCTGGACCACACCGGCCTTCTCGGCCTTGACGACGTCGCCGGCGTCGACGGCGGAGCGGTACTCCATGCCGGTGCCGACGAGCGGGGACTCCGCCTGGATCAGCGGAACGGCCTGGCGCATCATGTTCGCGCCCATGAGGGCACGGTTGGCGTCGTCGTGCTCGAGGAACGGGATCATGGCGGTCGCGACCGACACCATCTGGCGCGGCGAGACGTCCATGTAGTCCACGTCTTCGGGGCTGACGTAGTCGACCTCACCGCCACGGCGGCGCACCAGGACGCGGGCCTCGGCGAAGCGGAGGTCGTCCCCCAGGGTCGCGTTGGCCTGCGCGATGACGAACCGGTCCTCTTCGTCGGCCGTGAGGTAGTCGACCTCGTCGGTGACCTGGCCGTCGTTGACCTTGCGGTACGGGGTCTCGACGAAACCGAATGCGTTGACCCGGCCGTACGAGGCCAGCGAGCCGATCAGACCGATGTTCGGACCCTCAGGGGTCTCGATCGGGCACATACGGCCGTAGTGCGACGGGTGCACGTCACGGACCTCGAAGCCGGCCCGCTCACGGGACAGACCACCCGGGCCAAGGGCCGACAGACGGCGCTTGTGGGTGAGACCCGACAGCGGGTTGTTCTGGTCCATGAACTGCGACAGCTGGCTGGTCCCGAAGAACTCCTTGATGGAGGCGACGACCGGCCGGATGTTGATCAGCGTCTGCGGCGTGATCGCCTCGACGTCCTGGGTCGTCATGCGCTCGCGCACGACGCGCTCCATACGCGCCAGACCCGTACGGACCTGGTTCTGGATGAGCTCGCCGACGTTACGCAGACGACGGTTGCCGAAGTGGTCGATGTCGTCGGTCTCGACGACGATCTGCGTGCCGTTGTCGCCGACCGTCTCGGTCTCGCCCGCGTGCAGCTTCACCAGGTACTTGATCGTCGAGATGATGTCCTCGACGGTCAGGATGCCCGCGTCGAGCGGAGCGTCCGCACCCAGCTTCTTGTTGACCTTGTAGCGGCCGACCTTGGCGAGGTCGTAGCGCTTGGGGTTGAAGTACAGGTTCTCCAGCAGCGTCTGCGCGGCCTCACGCGTGGGGGGCTCGCCCGGACGGAGCTTGCGGTAGATGTCGAGCAGCGCGTCGTCCTGGCCCTGGGTGTGGTCCTTCTCCAGGGTGGCGCGCATGGACTCGTAGTCGCCGAACTCCTCGAGGATCTGCTCGGTGGTCCAGCCGAGCGCCTTCAGGAGTACGGTCACGGACTGCTTGCGCTTGCGGTCGATGCGGACACCGACCATGTCGCGCTTGTCGATCTCCATCTCCAGCCAGGCACCCCGGGACGGGATGATCTTCGCGGAGAAGATGTCCTTGTCGGACGTCTTGTCGATGGAGGAGTCGAAGTAGACACCCGGCGAACGCACCAGCTGCGACACCACGACACGCTCGGTGCCGTTGATGACGAAGGTGCCCTTGTTCGTCATCAGCGGGAAGTCACCCATGAAGACCGTCTGCGACTTGATCTCGCCGGTCTCGTTGTTGGTGAACTCGGCCGTGACGAACAGGGGCGCGGCGTAGGTGAAGTCGCGCTCCTTGCACTCGTCGATGCTGTTCTTCGGCGGCTCGAAACGGTGGTCGCGGAAGGTCAGCGACATCGACCCGGAGAAGTCCTCGATCGGGGAGATCTCCTCGAAGATCTCCTCGAGCCCGGACTTGGTGGGGACGTCCTGACCGTTGTCCAGAGCCTCCTCGACCCGACTCTGCCAGGCGGTGTTGCCGAGCAGCCAGTCGAAGCTCTCGGTCTGCAGCGCGAGCAGGTTCGGAACCTCGAGAGGCTCCTTGATCTTTGCAAAGGAAATGCGCAGCGGGGCGGTGCTGGCGCCGTTGTTCGTATTCGCGGTCGAGGCGTTGCGCGAGGCGGCCAAGAGGGGGTCCTTCCGAGGGCTCGGACTCACTACGCGCGTACCGGCCCCTCGCATAGGCACAGAGATGGAAGTCCCAGGTCAGAGACAGTTCTATCGTCGGTGCTCGAGCGAGGGCATGTTCCTGGTGACGGGCAGGAAGCAGCTAACAGGCAGCGCAAAGGGTCAGTGTAGCCACTTGGCCCACTGATGTCCAGTGCGGGTTTGCGGATCCTCGGAAACCCTGTTTGTTCCTCAACACCTGCGGCAAGCCACGCCCTCGATGCACATCGATACTGCCCTCTTCGTCGCCGATCCATGCCTCGGATGCGGATCGTTGTGACGACGCGTCCTGAGAATTGCGCGCTGCGTGCGGTTCGTCAAGGCCCCCCATGCCCCGAACCAGGTGCTGCGATCGTCACTCGCAGCGGGTCCCCAGGGGTGCTCTGAGGCACGACGAAGATCACCCTACTCGTCGCGACCGACAGTGCAAGGCAGCCGTTCCGCAGCGTCCAGGAACGCCGAAGAGCGACCACCCACTTGGATGATCGCTCTTCAGTGCGTTTGCGTTACAGCCCTACGGAAAGAACTGCGCGGCGTGCGAGAGCCCTCGCGGACCGCTGCGGGCGGTCCATGGGCCCCGGGATCCCTGCGGACCCGTGGAGGTCTTACTTGACCTCGACGGAGGCGCCAGCGCCCTTGAGGGACTCGGCGGCCTTCTCGGCGGCGTCCTTGGCGACCTTCTCGAGAACGGGCTTCGGGGCGCCGTCCACGAGGTCCTTGGCCTCCTTCAGACCCAGGGAGGTCAGCTCACGCACGACCTTGATGACCTGGATCTTCTTGTCGCCGGCGCCGGTGAGGATGACGTCGAACTCGTCCTTCTCCTCCTCCTGCTCGACCGGGGCGCCCGGGCCGGCGGGACCGGCAACGGCGACCGCGGCGGCGGCGGTGACGTCGAACTTCTCCTCGAACGCCTTCACGAACTCGGAGAGCTCGATGAGGGTCATCTCCTCGAACTGCGCGAGCAGGTCTTCCTGGCTGAGCTTCGCCATGACGGGCGATCCTTCCACTAAATCGGCTGGTGCCGGATGTACATGTCTGGCGGGCGTGCGCCTTGCGGCGTTACTGCGTAGACGTTCGGCCCGCTACGACCCCTGCCTCAGGCGGGCTGCCTCAGGCGGCGGTCATTTCGCGAGCCGAGTTACTCGGCACCGCTCTGCTCGGCCTGCTTGGCGCGCAGCGCGTCCACGGTGCGGACGAGCTTCGACGGGAGCGCCTGGAAGACCTGAGCAGCCTGAGTCTGCTTGCCCTTGAAGGCACCCGCCAGCTTGGCGAGCAGAACCTCGCGGGACTCGAGGTCCGCAAGCTTCTTGATCTCGTCGGCGGACAGCGCCTTGCCGTCAAGGACACCGCCCTTGATGACGAGAGCGGGGTTTTCCTTGGCGAAGTCACGCAGACCCTTCGCCGCCTCGACCGGGTCACCGGTCACGAAGGCGACAGCCGTCGAGCCACTGAGGTGCTCGTCCAGCACGGAGATCCCGGCCTCCTGGGCCGCGATCTTGGTCAGCGTGTTCTTCACCACTCGGTACTGAGCGTTCTCGCCGAGAGAACGGCGGAGCTGCTTGAGCTGCGCAACGCTCAGTCCGGTGTAGGACGTCACAACAGCGGCGTTGGAGTCACGGAGCTTCTCCGTGATCTCCGCCACGGCTGCGACCTTGTCGGACGTCGCCATGAGCCTCGGCCTCCTTCCGGGTGATGAGGACCGCTCGGAAGGGGCTGGAAGAAACGAAACGCCCCGGCGCAGGCGCACGGGGCGAACTCGACCGGACGGCTTCCGTCTGCATACGGAACCAGTCCAGGAGCACTTCCACAGTCACCTGCGCGGGTCGTCCGCAGTTCAGCGGATCCTTCGGCCACCGGGCCCTCTTGCGAGCGCACGGCAACGACCAGCGGTCTTTGGCTTCTGTGGAAGAGTACGTGAGCGGGCTGTCGTCGAGCAAATCCGCAGGGCCGCACCTGCCGTGCGGGGCACGGCCGCGGGCGCCCGTCAGCTCTCCCGGGTGGCCTCCGCCAGCATCTCGGCGAGGTCCGTGGTCTCCGCGGCGGGCGGGGCCTCGACCGTCACCGGCTTGTTGTAGTCGAGGAACGTGATGGTCATGTCGAGCGGGCCGGCGTCGGCGTCGCCCTGCACGCGGAACTGCTTGGTGCGGTCCTCGCCGTCGATCCACATGTGCATCGTGAGGCTGTCGATGCCCATCTTCTCGTACTGCTCGATGGACTTCTCGCGCCGCTCGCGGGTGGCCTTGTCCTCGTCCTTGAGGGACTCGCTGAAGTCGTCGAGGGTGACCGTGCCCTTGTAGTGGGTGGTCTCCACCCCGTCGACGGTCTCGGCTCCGACCTTCTTCACGTCCTTGGAGCCGGTGAGCAGGGCGGACTCGTCGGCCGGGTTCTTCTCGGCCTGCCCGGCCCCCAGCGACTCGCTGCCCAGGGCGTCGGTGTCCTCTCCGAGCGCGGCCAGGTCGAACTTGACCCAGCTCTTGCCACCCGTCTCCTGAGCGGCGGCCTCGCCCCCGTCGACGTACATGGCCTTGTCGACGAACCGGATCTCGACCTTGTTGTCCGTGGGCTGGTCGAGCGCCGTCATCTCCATGCTCATGGCGATCGTGGGCTTCATACGCATCCGGGCCTCGGCCTTGATACGGCCCTCCTCCGGGACCCGGCCGGTCATCCGGTAGCGCAGGGAGGTGATCTCCTCCGCGTTCTTCGCGGCCTTCGCCACGGCCGCCGCGGGCGTCATACTCGGCGACTGCTCACTCCCGCAGGCAACCGCTCCCCCACCGAGCAGTACGGCGGCCAGGGTCGCGCCCGTCACCCTGTGCCGTATGGATCCACGCGCGGATAACTTCATGATTCCCCCCAAAGGAACAAGCGGCGGATTCGCCGCGATGGGTGAGCCTAGCCCAGAGGGACTCCGGGATCCCCCGAGTTTTGATGAGTCCCATGTGGCATTGAGTCACGTCCCCGGCCGGGCCGAAGTGGCGGGCTCCACGGCACCGACCCGGCCGATGCGGCACGGCACTGCGACGCGAAAAGCTAGGCAGCCGGCGGGCTCTGCATCAGCTCCACGAAGTCCACCGTGTCGCCCTCCGGGGGCTCATCCGCCGAGACCTCCACGCCGTAGTCGCTGTAGTACGCCGTCTGGGACATCGTCCCCGAGGTCATCTCGCCCTTCTCCACCTTCTTGACCAGCAGGTCGTCGTCGTTGACCCAGATGTCGATGGTCTCGGTGGTGATCCCGGCCTGCTCCAGCTGCTTCCTCAGGTCGGCCAGCTGGCTCCTGGTCAGGTGGGAGTTCTGCTCCGCGAGGTCCGCGACTTCGACCGTGCCCGCGTAGTGGGTGGTCTTCTCACCGCGCACGGTCTCCTCGCCGACCTTCTTCACATCACCGGAGGCGAGCAGGAGCTTCACCGACTGGTTCGGCGTGGTGTTGCGCATCTGGTCCTTCATGTACGCCCCCGAGCCGCCGGCCGCCTCCGCCAGGTCGTCGTAGTCGTACCTGATCCAGTGCTTTCCGTGTGCCGCCTGATCGGCGAACTCGTCGCCCACCTGCGCGTAGTAGGCGTCGGGCAGATAGCGGGCCTCCATCGTGGTGCTGCCCATCCGGCGCATCTGGTCGGCCATCGCTCCGCCGGTGTACTGCACGGTCATGGTGCCGGTGTAGCCGTCGGACCAGTCGAGGGCGCCCTCCGCCTCCATGGACATCATCGTGCCCATGACGGTCGTGGACTCCACGCGCGCGGAGTCGGCACGGCGCGTGTACTTCTCCGCCAGGCGCAGAGCCGCTATGGCGTGGACGGACGGACCGCCCTCGCGGCCCGCCTTGTCGTCCTCGCCGGAACTCCCGGAGGAGTCCGAGGAAGTACATGCGGCCGCCCCGAGGAGCGCGGTCGCGGCCGCGATCGACAGGGCCGTCCGGCGTACGGTCGAGTTGGTCATCCGTCTCTCCCCCACCCCGTCAGTTTCCGTGCTCCGCACGCTAATGCAGCGCACTGACACTCGTATGCCGAAAATCGGACGGACGTATGCGGGGAAAGCCGTATGCGGGAAGAGGAAAACCGTATGCCGGAAAAAGGGACGGGCCCCGCACCTCGAAAGGTGCGGGGCCCGTCCTGCCACGCGTACGCGACGCGGCTACCGGGATGAGCGCGGGGCTCAGACGGCGGCCGGGTCCTCCTCGACGAGGAGGTTGCGGGTGCGGTTCGAGTCGACCGGAATGCCGGGGCCCATCGTGGTGCTGATGGCGGCCTTCTTGATGTAGCGCCCCTTGGCGGCGGACGGCTTCAGACGGAGGATCTCCTCCAGGGCCGCGCCGTAGTTCTCCACCAGCTTGGTGTCGTCGAACGACGTCTTGCCGATGATGAAGTGCAGGTTCGAGTGCTTGTCGACGCGGAACTCGATCTTGCCGCCCTTGATGTCGTTGACAGCCTTGGTGACATCAGGGGTGACGGTGCCGGTCTTGGGGTTCGGCATGAGACCACGGGGACCGAGCACGCGGCCGAGGCGGCCGACCTTGCCCATGAGGTCCGGGGTGGCGACGACGGCGTCGAAGTCCAGACGGCCCTTCGACACCTCGTCGATCAGCTCGTCGGCGCCGACGATGTCGGCGCCCGCGGCACGAGCGGCCTCGGCACGGTCACCGGTCGCGAAGACCAGGACCCGGGCGGTCTTACCGGTGCCGTGCGGGAGGTTCACGGTGCCACGGACCATCTGGTCGGCCTTGCGCGGGTCGACACCCAGACGGAAGGCGACCTCGACGGTGCCGTCGAACTTGGTCGTGGAGGTCTCCTTGGCGAGACGGACGGCCTCGAGCGGGGCGTACAGCTTCTCCCGGTCGACCTTGGCGTCCGCAGCGCGGAGAGCCTTGCTGCGCTTGCTCACAACTGCTCCTGTGTGTTCTGAAAGGAGTCGTGGTACGGGCCGAGCAGGCCCTGCCACGTGCGGCCATCAGCCGCAGGGTTCTACGAAGGTGGGGTTCAGCCCTCGACCGTGACGCCCATGGAACGCGCGGTACCGGCGATGATCTTCGCGGCGGCGTCCAGGTCGTTGGCGTTGAGGTCGGGCATCTTGGTCTGGGCGATCTCGCGGACCTGCGCCTCGGTGATCTTGGCGACCTTGGTCTTGTGCGGCTCGCCGGAGCCCTTCTCCACGCCCGCGGCCTTGAGGATCATCTTGGCGGCCGGCGGCGTCTTGGTGATGAAGGTGAAGGAGCGGTCCTCGTAGACCGTGATCTCCACCGGGATGACCCAACCGCGCTGCGACTCGGTCGCGGCGTTGTAGGCCTTGCAGAACTCCATGATGTTGACGCCGTGCTGACCCAGCGCCGGGCCGACCGGCGGAGCCGGGTTGGCGGCGCCGGCCTGGATCTGGAGCTTGATGAGCCCCGTGACCTTCTTCTTCTTGGGAGGCATAGCTCTCCGGGTCCTTTCGATTCGAGTGCGCCTTCGCGGGTCGCGTCCCGGATGAAGGCATACCGCACAACGATAACGGGTATAGATGCGCGGCTAAAAACCGCGCAGGTCAGACCGGCTGTGAAAGCCCGCCTGACCTGCGCGGAAGCGGTTCGTCCAGAAGTTCCCCAGAAGGAGCTAGTTCTTCTGGATCTGGTCGAAGCTCAGCTCGACCGGCGTCTCGCGGCCGAAGATCTCGACCAGGCCCTTGACCTTCTTCGAGTCGGCGTTGATCTCGTTGATGGTCGCCTGGAGCGTGGCGAACGGGCCGTCGGTGACGGTGACCGAGTCGCCGACCTCGAAGTCCAGCACCTGGACCTCGACCTTGCGGGCCGGAGCCGGCTTGCCCTCGGCCTCGGCGGCCTCGCGGGCGGCCTTCTCCTCGGCCTCCGGGGCGAGCATCTTGACGATCTCGTCGAGGGACAGCGGGTACGGGTCGTAGGCGTTGCCCACGAAGCCGGTGACGCCCGGGGTGTTGCGGACGACGCCCCAGGACTCGTTCGTCAGATCCATACGGACGAGCACGTAACCGGGCAGCTTGTTCTGCCGGACGGTCTTGCGCTCGCCGTTCTTGATCTGGACGATCTCCTCCTCGGGGACCTCCGCCTGGTAGATGAAGTCCTCGACGTTCAGCGAGACGGCGCGCTGCTCCAGGTTGGCCTTCACGCGCTTCTCGTACCCGGCGTACGTGTGGATGACGTACCACTCGCCGGGCAGCGTCCGCAGCTCCTCGCGCAGGGCGGCGATGGGGTCGACGGGCTCGGCCTCCTCCTCGGCGGCCTCTTCCTCGTCCTCTTCCTCCACCTGCACGGCGGCTTCCTCGGCCGGCTCCCCCGCCTCGGCTTCGGCAGCCTCGAACTCGTCGACCTCGTCCGCTCCCTCGACGATGTCGAGCTCGTCATCCACGGACTCGACACCTTCACCGCGAGGCTCGATGGCGTCGTTCACGTTCGGGTCAGACACGGTGGCTGCTTCTTCCTCGATACTTAGGGGTGGAACACGCGAAAGGGGCGCCTGGTACGGCGCCCTTCGCTTTCGGCTCAGCCGAAGACGTACTTGGCGGCCTTGTCGAGTCCGAAGTCAATCACAGTCACCAGACCGATCATGATGACGACGAAGACAATCACCACGGTCGTGTACGTCGTCAGCTGTGAGCGGGTCGGCCAGACAACCTTGCGGAGCTCCGCGACGACCTGGCGGTAGAACAGCGCCAGGCGCTTGAACGGGCCCTTCTTGGCGCGCTTGCCGCCCTTGCGGGTCTTCTTGGACTCCGGCGCCTCATCCTGGGCATCAGGCATGTCGATGGAGCCCACGGCGTCCGTCACTCGTCCTCACCTGATTCCGGGTCATGGCCGTGCCGCGCCCGGTCTGAGCCGCACGGCGGTGCATTGCTGTACGTACATGCGCACACATCCTGGCGTAAGGAGTGTGTAGCAGGGCCGGAGGGACTTGAACCCCCAACCGCTGGTTTTGGAGACCAGTGCTCTACCAATTGAGCTACGACCCTTTGGTTCCCCCAACGTACCGCATCCGCCCGGATGCTCGGTGTGCACCGGGTGAGCGCGGCCTGTGGAGGCCAACGAGGTGAGAGTGTACGTGGTCCGCGGCCGGTCGTCGAACAGAAAGCGTCGCCAGGGGCGTTGCCGCTCCCGCTTCTGCCGGTACACGGCCCGTGCGGGCACAGATTTTCGGCCGCTCGCCCGGCCGGTGCGCCGCTCCTGCGGAGCCTGCCGCCCGGTCCGTACGCCGCCGGACGGCGCCGCCCGGACCGCTCGCGCACCGGACTTCCCGGGCACCTGTTCATCCGGGTGACCAGTCTGTGAAACCCGCGTGCCGCGGGCGTTTCGTGTCTGAAACGATGGGTGCCATGAGCGCTGCAACCCCTCCCACCGAGCGCCGGGTCTCCGCCCGAGTCGGCGCGATCTCCGAGTCCGCCACCCTCGCCGTGGACGCCAAGGCCAAGGCCCTCAAGGCCGCCGGGCGCCCGGTGATCGGCTTCGGCGCCGGTGAGCCCGACTTCCCGACGCCGGACTACATCGTCGAGGCGGCCGTCGAGGCCTGCAAGAACCCGAAGTACCACCGCTACACGCCGGCGGGCGGCCTGCCCGAGCTGAAGGCGGCCATCGCCGCGAAGACGCTGCGGGACTCCGGCTACGAGGTCGACCCCGCCCAGATCCTGGTCACCAACGGCGGCAAGCAGGCCATCTACGAGGCCTTCGCCGCGATCCTCGACCCGGGCGACGAGGTCATCGTCCCGGCGCCGTACTGGACGACGTACCCGGAGTCGATCCGCCTCGCCGGCGGCGTCCCGGTGGAGGTCGTCGCGGACGAGACCACGGGCTACCGGGTCTCCGTCGAGCAGCTGGAGGCGGCCCGCACCGAGAAGACGAAGGTCGTCCTCTTCGTCTCCCCCTCCAACCCCACAGGCGCGGTCTACGGCGCCGAGGAGGCCGAGGCGATCGGCCGCTGGGCCGTCGAGCACGGCCTGTGGGTGCTGACGGACGAGATCTACGAGCACCTGGTCTACGGGGACGCCACGTTCACCTCGCTGCCCGCGCTCCTGCCCGAGCTGCGCGACAAGTGCATCGTGGTCAACGGCGTGGCCAAGACGTACGCCATGACCGGCTGGCGCGTGGGCTGGATCATCGGCCCGAAGGACGTCGTCAAGGCCGCGACGAACCTGCAGTCGCACGCCACGTCCAACGTCTCGAACGTGGCGCAGGCCGCCGCGATCGCCGCCGTCTCCGGTGACCTGGACGCCGTCGCGAAGATGCGCGAGGCCTTCGACCGCCGTCGCAGGACCATCGTCCGGATGCTCAACGAGATCGACGGCGTGCTCTGCCCGGAGCCCGAGGGCGCCTTCTACGCGTACCCCTCGGTCAAGGACCTCATCGGCAAGGAGATCCGCGGCAAGCGCCCGCAGAACACGGTCGAGCTGGCCGCGCTCATCCTGGAGGAGGTCGAGGTCGCGGTCGTCCCGGGCGAGGCGTTCGGTACGCCGGGCTATCTGCGGCTGTCGTACGCGCTGGGTGACGAGGATCTCGTCGAGGGCGTGAGCCGGATCCAGAAGCTGCTGGCCGAGGCTCGGGACTGACGTCTTCCCACGGGCCCGTTTCCTCCCCGTCCCGGGAGGAAACGGGCCCGTTTTTTCGTCTCCCAGTGCGAGCAAGACCACGATCGGGGAAAGCGGTACCGGTACGGCTTGCGGGTGCGGCAGGATCCTGGAATGGAGCACGTACGTGATGTCTCTCAACTGCCCAAGGCCCATCTGCACCTGCACTTCACCGGGTCCATGCGGCCCACGACCGTCCTGGAACTGGCCGACAAGTACGGCGTCCGGCTCCC
The DNA here is from genome assembly GCF_009377205.1 of Streptomyces phyllanthi. Lineage (GTDB taxonomy): Bacteria > Actinomycetota > Actinomycetes > Streptomycetales > Streptomycetaceae > Streptomyces > Streptomyces phyllanthi. The sequence goes on along the minus strand of NZ_VJZE01000088.1, from coordinate 9,293 downwards.
CGAGGCGCTGACAGAGGCCCTGACCAGTGGGGAGCCACCGAGACTGCGGGCGACGGACGAGCGGGGCTGGTTCCGCTTCCAGCGGCTGTACGACGCGGCGCGGTCCTGCCTGCGAGAGCCCGAGGACATCCAGCGGCTGGTGCGCGAGGCCGCCGAGGAGGACGTCAGGGACGGCTCCGGGTGGCTGGAGATCCAGGTCGACCCCACGTCGTACGCGCCCAGGCTGGGCGGGCTCATCCCTGCTCTTGAGATCATCCTGGACGCGGTGGACACGGCCTCGCGCGAGACCGGCCTCGGCATGCGTGTCCTGATCGCCGCGAACCGTATGAAGCACCCCCTCGACGCGCGCACGCTGGCCCGGCTGGCCGTGCGCTTCAGGGACCGCGGCATCGTCGGCTTCGGGCTCTCCAACGACGAGCGGCGGGGCCTGGCGCGTGACTTCGACCGGGCCTTCCACATCGCGCGGGAGGGCGGGCTGCTGTCCGCGCCGCACGGTGGCGAGCTGAACGGCCCCTCCTCGGTCCGCGACTGTATGGACGACCTGCACGCGTCGCGCATCGGGCACGGGGTGCGGGCGGCGGAGGATCCGCGGCTGCTGCGGCGGCTCGCGGAGAGGGGCGTCACCTGTGAGGTGTGCCCGGCCTCCAACGTGGCCCTGGGCGTCTACGAGAAGCCCGAGGACGTACCCCTGAGGACTCTGTTCGAGGCAGGGGTCCCGATGGCGCTCGGGGCGGACGATCCCCTGCTGTTCGGCTCGCGCCTCGCGGCCCAGTACGAGATCGCGCGCCACCACCACGCCTTCACGGACGCCGAGCTGGCCGAACTGGCCCGGCAGTCGGTACGGGGCTCCGCGGCCCCGGAGGACGTGAAGGAGAAGCTGCTGTCGGGCGTCGACGACTGGCTGACCGCCTGAGTGGGCGCGGCCGCGGTCAGCGGGCCCCCGGGGCGGCGGAGAGGCCGCTCACGAGAGTCCGCGCCAGGGCGGGCGCGAAGGTGTCGAGGGGCGGGGGCGCGCCCCGTTCCGTGGCCTCGTAGGCGAACGCGCGCTGGGCGCAGGCGCCGAGGAGGAGTGAGGCGGCCGCGAAGGTGTCGGCGTCCGGGTGGACGCGGCCCGCTCGCTGTTCGGTGCGCAGATACGCGTCCAGGCCCTGGATGGGGACGTGCGGCCCCATGCCCAGCTCGCGCAGCGACTCGTCGTGCCGGCGCTTGAGCTCGGTCTCGGCGTACAGCGAGGCCGCGATCGGGAAGCTCTGCTCGTAGAACAGGGCCGCCTGGCGGGCGATCTCCGTGAGATTCTCCTCGACGGTCCGCCGGCCCGGATCGGCGGCGAGCCTGTCCAGCAGGGGTCCCAGCTTGGGCAGCCGTTCCTGGAGGACGCGGATGAAGAGCTCCTCCTTGCTCGGGAAGTACTTGTAGAGCGCGGCCTCCGAGCAGCCCGCCGCCCTGGCGATCTCCTTGGTGGTGGCCCGGGCGAGGCCCACGGTGAGCATCAGCTCGTGGGCGGCGTCGAGGATGCGGGTCCGGGCGGGTTTGTGCTGCACGGCGCTCCCTGCGGGCGGAGGCTTGACGGTGAGTGAATACTTACCCACCCTAGGTGAGTGAATACTCACCCACCTGGGAGGGCACCATGAGGCTCACGGTCTTCGGCGCTACGGGCGGCGTCGGTCAGGAGGTGGTCCGCCAGGCGCTGGCCGCGGGGCACCGGGTCACGGCGGTCGTACGGGATCCGGCCCGGCTCACCGTGACGGGCTCCGGACTGGAGGTGGTCCGCGCGGACCTGACGGCTCCAGAGGCGTTACGGTCCGCGGTGGCGGGGCGGGACGCGGTGCTGTCCGGTCTGGGCGCGCGGTCGCGCAAGGAGGCCGGGGTGGCGTCCCGGCTGACCCGCGCGGTACTGCACGCCATGGGCGCCGAGGGCGTACGCCGGGTCGTGGTGGTGAGCGCGTCCCCGCTCGCCGAGCCCGCGCCAGGCGCTCCGCTCCTCGACCGAGCCGCGCGCTCGGTGCTCTGGACGGTCCTGCGGGACATCTACGAGGACCTGAGGGAGATGGAGGGCGAGCTCGCCCGCAGTGCCACGGACTGGACCGTGATGCGCCCGCCCCGTCTGACGAACGGTCCACTGACCGGCACCTATCGCACGGTCGTCGGTGGCAACCCGCTCAGGGGCAGGACCCTCGCGCGCGCGGACGTGGCCCACGCGATGCTGACGGCGACCGCGGACCCGGCGACGGTGAAGCAGCCGGTGGGAGTGGCCTACTAGGCAGGACTGTGGCCTTCTGGGCAGAACCGTGACTGCTGGTCAGGGCAGTGACCTGCTGGTCGGAGTGGCCCACTGGCCAGGGCCGTCCTCAGAGGCTGACGCCCACCGTCACGGGCTCGTTGACGAGGGTGATCCCGAAGGCGTCCCGGACGCCGGCGACGACCTCGCGGGCGAGGACGAGCAGGTCCTCGGTGGTGGCGTCGCCCCGGTTGGTGAGGGCCAGCGTGTGCTTGGTGGAGATACGGGCGGGCCCGCTGCCGTACCCCTTGGTGAAGCCCGCCTTGTCGATCAGCCAGGCGGCGGAGGTCTTGGTGTGCCCGTCGCCCGCGGGGTAGGCGGGCGGCATGACGTCCTCGCCCAGACGCTCCGCCACGCGCGCGCGGAACGCGGCGAACGCCTCGTCCGTGAGGATCGGGTTGGTGAAGAACGACCCGGCCGACCAGGTGTCGTGGTCCTCCGGGTCGAGCACCATGCCCTTGCCCGAGCGCAGCTTCAGCACGGCCTCGCGGGCGGTGTCGAGGGGCACGCGGTCGCCGACGCCGACGCCGAGGGAACGGGCCGTCTCCGTGTACCTGACCGGCGCCGACAGCCCGTCCGCGTCCTCGAGATCGAAGCGGACGCGCAGTACGACGTAGCGCTCGGGGTCGGCCTTGAAGCGGCTGTGCCGGTACGTGAAGGCGCAGTCGGCGTTAGGGATGGTGACCGTCTCGCGGGTGGCACGGTCGTAGGCGACCACCTCGGTGATGGTGGAGGAGACCTCCTGGCCGTACGCGCCGACGTTCTGAATGGGCGTCGCACCCGCGGAGCCGGGGATTCCGGCGAGGCACTCGATGCCTGCGAGCCCGGCCTCGACGGTGCGGGCGACGGCGTCGGTCCACACCTCGCCGGCGGCCAGCTCCAGCCGGGTGCCGTCGAGCGCGAAGCCCTTCGTCGCGATGACGAGCGCGGTCCCGGCAAAGCCCTTGTCACCGATGACCAGGTTCGATCCGCCGCCGATGAGCAGCAGTGGGGTACCGGATTCGTCGGCCTCGCGGACGGCTGCGATCACTTCGGCGTCGGTCGTCGCGGTGATCAGCCGGTCCGCGGGACCGCCCAGCCGGAACGTGGTCAGCGGGGCGAGCGGGGCGTCGTGGAGTTCCTGCACGGGCACAAGGGTACGAGACGGCATCGGGCCGCCCCCGCGCGCGTGTGGGGGCCGTGAGGCGGCGGCCAGGCAACGCGTAAGGGGCGCCCTCTCTTGTATGACGCCCCTTACCAGCGCGGCGCTCAGGCGAGTCGTACGACCGCTCGTGACATGCCCAGCACCTTCTGGCCGGCGCTCATGGCCGTCAGGTCGACGCGGACGGTGTTGTCGTCGAGCTTGGCCGCGACCTTGCCGCTGACCTCGATGGTCGCGCCCTGGTCGTCGTTCGGGACGACGACGGGCCTGGTGAAGCGGCAGCCGTACTCGACGATCGCGCCGGGGTCGCCCACCCAGTCCGTGATCACGCGGACCGCCTCGGCCATGGTGAACATGCCGTGCGCGATGACGTCCGGCAGCCCGACCTCCTTGGCGAACTTCTCGTTCCAGTGGATCGGGTTGAAGTCCCCTGAGGCGCCCGCGTACTGGACGAGCGTGGCGCGGGTGACGGGGAAGGTCTGAGCGGGCAGTTCGGTGCCGACCTCGACGTCCGCGTACTGGATCTGTGCCGTCATCGCGGTCACGCCTCCCCTTCCGCCGTGTTCTCGTCCGCCGCGCGGGCCACCAGCTTGGTCCACGCGGTCACCACGTGCTCCCCCGCCTCGTCGTGGACATCACCGCGGATCTCCAGGACGTCGTTGCCGGCCAGCGACTTGATCGTCTCGATGGTCGAGGTGACCGTGAGCCGGTCGCCCGCACGGACGGGACGCCGGTGCGCGAACCTCTGGTCGCCGTGCACGACACGGCCGTAGTCGAGGCCCAGTTGGGGGTCCTGGACGACCTGTCCCGCGGCCTTGAAGGTGATCGCGAACACGAACGTCGGCGGAGCGATCACATCGGCGTACCCGAGCGCCTTGGCGGCCTCCGGGTCCGTGTATGCCGGGTTGGTGTCCCCCACGGCTTCCGCGAACTCGCGAATCTTCTCCCGGCCGACCTCGTAGGGGTCGGTGGGCGGATAGGACCGCCCCACGAAGGACTGGTCGAGCGCCATGGGCTCGGCACCTCCTGGTGTCTACTGTGGTTGAACGGTGAACGACGGCTCTCTTCAGGGGCCCGATGCTCTTCGGGGACCCGAATCCCTCCGAGGGCCCGATTCTCCTTCGGGGACCGGAGAACGAGCGCGGTACCGGATGAGGAGCACTCTGCCTGATGACGGACGTTCACCGCAGTCACCGAAACGACGCGAGGCCGCCCCCGGACTACGGGGGCGGCCTCGCGTACGAGCCTGATTTATCGCGTCTCGCGGTGCGCGGTGTGCGCGTTGCAACGCGGGCAGTGCTTCTTCATCTCAAGACGGTCCGGGTTGTTACGCCGGTTCTTCTTGGTGATGTAGTTCCGCTCCTTGCACTCCACGCAGGCCAGCGTGATCTTCGGGCGGACGTCGGTGGCAGCCACGTGAGTGCTCCTTGACGAACGGATGGAATTGATTTAACGCAAGAAGAGTAGCCGATCGAAGGACCGACCCCGCAATCGGCTACTGTCAGTAGCGGTGACCGGACTTGAACCGGTGACACAGCGATTATGAGCCGCTTGCTCTACCGACTGAGCTACACCGCTGCGATGCGACCGACCCCGCCTCGCGGCGGGGACCTCTCGCATCAGAGCCCCAATACGGAATCGAACCGTAGACCTTCTCCTTACCATGGAGACGCTCTGCCGACTGAGCTATTGGGGCGAGCGATGAAGACATTACACGCCCCACCGCCGATCGCCCAAATCCGTTTCACGGCACCCGCCCCGTCCCGTTCCCGGCCGCTTCGTCCCCCTCTCCCCTCCCAGACGTCACGGCCACGCCGACCTGGCCGGGAGAGACCGTGACGCCTCAGCCGGCGCCTCCACCACGGCCGATGCCCTCCGGCGCGTCCGACGACTCGCAGATACACAGGACGTCTCAGAGATGGGACCAATGCGGACCACACCGGTACGACTGCGGACCACACCGGTACGACTATTGCGCTCCTCCCTGAAGCGGACGGTCCGCCGTCCTAGGCTCGACTCACTCTGCGTGATCATGCGTGTCCTCGTACACAGCGGCCTACCCCCAGGAGTGCGATGCCCGACAGCCAGCCGCAGCCCGCCCACTCCCCGTCGCGCTCCATGCCGGGCTCCCTGTCGGGGCAGCCCGGGGGATCCGCCCTGCTGCTGTGCGGAGCGCGGCTCACCGACGGCCGGACCGTGGACGTACGGCTGTGCGGCGGGCGCATCGAGGCGGTGGGCACGGCGGGGAGCCTGGCGACCGGAGGCGCTGGGGGCGCCGGAGGACCGAGCGCGCACGCCGCGCGCGTGGATCTCGGCGGCTACCTGCTGCTGCCGGCCCCGGCCGACCCGCACGTCCATGGCGACACGGCGCTGTCTGCGGACGCCGACGGGCCCGTGCCGTACGACACCGGGAACGTCCAGCGCCGGGCCACCGAGGCGGCTCTGCTGCAGCTCGGGCACGGAACCACGGCGCTGCGCTCGCATGTCCACGTGGGTGATGTACAGGGGCTGAGCGCGCTGACGGCGGTGCTCCAGGCGCAGCAGTCGCTGCGCGGGCTGGCCGACCTGACGGCGGTGGCCATGCCGCGGCTGCTGACCGGCGTGGCCGGGGCCGACGGGCTCGCGATGCTGCGGGACGCGGTGAAGATGGGCGCCTCCGTGGTGGGCGGCCGTCCGGATCTGGACCCCGATCCCACGGGCTATGTGGAGGCGGTCCTGGACATCGCCTCCGAGCACGGCTGCCCGGTCGACCTGCACGTCGACGGATCCGATCCGGCGCGGCTGAGTCGGCTCGCGGCGATGGCCGGCGGGCTGCGCCCAGGGGTGACACTCGGTCCGTGCGGCGGGCTCGAGCGCCTGCCCGCCGAGGCTGCCGCACGCGCGGCGGACCAGCTCGCGGCGGCCGGGATCACGGTGGTGTGCCTCCCGCAGGGCGGCTGTGGGGGCGCGGACGACCGCGGCACCGCTCCCGTACGGCTGCTGCGCGCGGCCGGGGTCAGGGTCGCGGCGGGGAGCGGGGCCCTGCGTGACATGTCGAACCCCGTCGGCCGCGGCGACCCGCTCGAGTCGGCGTATCTACTGGCCTCGCGCCACGGACTGCGCTCCGAGGACGCGTATGACACGGTGAGCACCTCGGCGCGGACGGCCCTCGGCCTGCCGGAAGTGCGTGTGGAGGCGGGATTCCCCGCCGAACTCCTCGCCGTACGGGGCAACCGGCTCGCGGGGGCGCTCTCCCTGGCGTACAGCCGGATCGTGGTGCACAGGGGGCGCGTGGTGGCACGCACGAGCGCGGTACGGGAGTACTGCGACTCGGCGGCGGTGGCGCTGGACCTGCCCCGGCAGGGGCGCGGGGAGCCGTCGTAGGACTCCCCGAAGCGGGCCGTAAGGGAGCTCGCGGGAGAACCCCTGTCAGGGCAAGTGCGGCCCTGGGTCGGCGGGTCGGTGGGTCGGTGGGTCGGTGGGTCGGTGGGTCGGCGGAGAGGCTATGCGGCAAATGTGCCCCGCCGGGCGTACGGTCGAAGACATGCGCATTGTCATCGCTGGGGGACATGGTCAGATCGCGCTGCGGCTGGAGCAGCTGCTCGCCGCGCGCGGTGACGAGGTCGCGGGGATCATCCGCCGCCCCGAGCAGGGCGACGATCTGCGGGCGGTCGATGCCGAACCGGTGCTGTGCGACCTGGAGTCGGCCACGGTCGAGGAGGTCGCCGCGCATCTGCAGGGCGCGGACGCGGCCGTCTTCGCGGCGGGCGCGGGGCCGGGCAGCGGGGCCGCCCGCAAGGACACGGTGGATCGCGGCGCGGCGGCGCTCTTCGCGGACGCCGCGGTACGGACGAACGTGCGCCGCTTCATCATCGTGTCGTCGATGGGCGCCGACCCGAACCACCAGGGCGACGAGGTCTTCGACGTGTATCTGCGTGCCAAGGGCGCGGCCGACGCGTACGTCAGGAGCCTGAACGCCCTGGACTGGACGATTCTGCGCCCGGGGTCGCTGACGAACGACCCGGGCACCGGCCTCGTACGCCTGGAAGCCTCCACCGGCCGCGGCCAGATCCCGCGCGACGACGTGGCCACCGTCCTCGTGGAACTGGTGGACACCCCGGCCACAGCCGGCCTGACCCTGGAACTGATCAGCGGCTCGGCACCGGTGTCGGTGGCGGTGAAGTCGATCGCGGGCAACTGACGGGGCCCGGACGGCTGTCGTCGCTTGACGAACACCGTCGGCGCCCGGGGCGGGAGAACGCCCTGGAAGTCCCAGAACAAAGACAGTTGGTCTCAGGACAACGGCAGCTGGTCTCAGAACAACGGGAGCTGGCCGGGGAACTCGGGGACCGTGTACCCGTCCAGCGCCGGCTGGGCCGCTCCCAGCTGTGCGAGTCTGCGCGATCCGGCGCACGACACCAGTCCGCCGTTCGTGCCCGGCGGATCGTGGCGCGCGAACCGCCCGGCGACCACAGCGATCTCGCGACGGCACTCGGGACACATTCTGCGACGCGACGACATGCTCTCAGTGTGCCCCGCGGGCACGGGGAACCCTCAGGTGCAGGGCGAGCGAGGCGGCTGGGAGTCCCCGGCATCAGCGCGCGCAGCGCGCGGCACCGCAGGGGCCGCCCCAGCGCTCGCGGGCCTTGGCCATGACCTCGTCCAGGGCTTGTTGCCGCGAAACCGGGGACGGCGCCGAACGGCCCTTCGAGGCACCATGTGCTCGGCCCAGCGGTCCCGCCAGAAGTGGTAGGCGCGGAGCTCTTGCCGGACCGTCGTACACCCAGCACAACTCCCAGCCGGGCCGGGCCGTCGTCCCATCACCGAGCGGCGTCGCCGTCTCGGCGCTTCGTCCACAGCGGTACAAGAAGCGAAAAGACCCCCTCTACTCTGCGTTTCCATAGAGTAGAGGGGGTCTTCCCCAGTGTGGCGGCGCCAGGATTCGAACCTGGGAAGGCTGAGCCGGCAGATTTACAGTCTGCTCCCTTTGGCCGCTCGGGCACACCGCCTGGGTTGCTGCCCGCAGACCGCCTCGCGGTGGTGCTCCGTGGCAACGACGTAAACGATACCTGATGCGCGGGGGTGCTTCGCCACCTGATTGATCGGCACTCCGAGGGGAGGGGATGGCTAGGCTTGTGCGGGCGCGGCCCGGGACCTACACCGGGCTCGGCGGCCGCCCCACGTACGCCGATACGCACCCGATTCGCATCCCGATACAAGGAGCCACAGGACATGGCCGACTCCAGTTTCGACATCGTCTCGAAGGTCGAGCGGCAGGAGGTCGACAACGCCCTCAACCAGGCCGCCAAAGAGATCTCGCAGCGCTACGACTTCAAGGGCGTGGGTGCCTCCATCTCGTGGTCCGGCGACAAGATCCTCATGGAGGCGAACTCCGAGGAGCGGGTGAAGGCGATCCTCGACGTCTTCCAGTCCAAGCTGATCAAGCGCGGGGTCTCCCTCAAGGCGCTGGACGCGGGCGAACCGCAGCCGTCCGGCAAGGAGTACAAGATCTTCGCGTCGATCGAGGAGGGCATCTCCCAGGAGAACGCCAAGAAGGTGGCGAAGATCATCCGTGATGAGGGCCCCAAGGGCGTGAAGGCCCAGGTGCAGGGTGACGAACTCCGCGTCAGCTCCAAGAGCCGCGACGACCTCCAGGCCGTGATCTCACTCCTCAAGGGCAAGGACTTCGACTTCGCCCTGCAGTTCGTGAATTACCGGTAAGCCTGCCGGCCGATCTGTCGGCTTCGGCTGAGCCTCCCGGACCGTCAGTGGGCGGCTGGGCAACCGGGACGTCCCGTGGGGGCGTTGACAGCCCGTCTGCCGATCCGCCTTGTTGGTTACGGCAGTTCCCACGCACGCACGGGAGGGCCGGTCCGGCGTCCACGGGCGCCGGAC
>NZ_VJZE01000889.1 GCF_009377205.1 Streptomyces phyllanthi | reverse complement strand
TCCTGCTGTGGGACGACAACCACATCTCGATCGAGGGCGACACCGAGACCGCGGTCTCCGAGGACGTGGTGGGCCGGTACGAGGCATACGGCTGGCACGTACAGCGGGTGGAGCCGCAGGAGAACGGTGACCTCGACCCGGCCGCGCTGTACGCGGCGATCGAGAAGGCCAAGGCGGTCACCGACAGGCCGTCGTTCATCGCGATGCGTTCGATCATCGCCTGGCCCGCCCCGAACGCGCAGAACACCGAGGCCGCGCACGGTTCCGCGCTGGGCGAGGAGGAGGTCGCGGCCACCAAGCGCGTCCTCGGCTTCGACCCGGAGCGGCACTTCGAGGTCGCCGAGGAGGTCCTGGCCCACGCCCGTGAGCTGGGCGAGCGCGGCCGTGAGGCCCGCGCCCAGTGGGAGAAGCAGCTGCAGGAGTGGCGCTCCAACAACCCCGGGCGCGCCGCGGAGTTCGACCGCATCGCGGCGGGTGAGCTGCCCGAGGGCTGGGAGTCGCACCTGCCGGTGTTCGAGGCCGGCAAGGGTGTGGCGACGCGGGCCGCGTCGGGGAAGGTGCTCCAGGCGCTGGGTGCGGTGGTCCCCGAGCTGTGGGGCGGCTCCGCCGACCTGGCGGGCTCGAACAACACCACCATCGACAAGACCAGTTCGTTCCTGCCGGCGGACAACCCGCTGCCGGAGGCGAACCCCTACGGGCGCACGATCCACTTCGGTATCCGCGAGCACTCCATGGCCGCGGAGATGAACGGCATCGCCCTGCACGGCAACACCCGTATCTACGGCGGCACGTTCCTGGTCTTCTCCGACTACATGCGCAACGCCGTACGCCTCTCGGCCCTGATGCACCTGCCGGTGACGTACGTGTGGACCCACGACTCCATCGGCCTGGGCGAGGACGGCCCCACCCACCAGCCCATCGAGCACCTCGCCTCGCTGCGCGCCATCCCGGGCCTGAACATCGTGCGCCCGGCGGATGCCAACGAGACCGCCATCGCCTGGCGCGAGATCCTCAAGCGGTACACGAAGGAGTTCGGCAAGGGCGCCCCGCACGGTCTGGCGCTGACCCGTCAGGGCGTGCCGACGTATGAGCCCAACGAGGATGCGGCCAAGGGCGGTTACGTGCTCTTCGAGGCCGAAGGCGGCGAGCCTCAGGCCATCCTGATCGCGACGGGCTCGGAGGTGCATATCGCGGTGGAGGCGCGCGAGCAGCTCCAGGCGCAGGGGGTGCCCACGCGGGTGGTGTCCATGCCGTCCGTGGAGTGGTTCGAGGAGCAGGACCAGGGGTACCGGGACAGCGTTCTGCCGCCGGCCGTCAAGGCGCGGGTCGCGGTCGAGGCCGGTATCGGACTGACCTGGCACAAGTACGTCGGGGACGCGGGCCGCATCGTCTCGCTGGAGCACTTCGGTGCCTCGGCCGACGGCAAGGTCCTCTTCCGCGAGTACGGCTTCACTCCCGAGAACGTGGCCGCCGTTGCTCGGGAATCCATCGC
>NZ_VJZE01000888.1 GCF_009377205.1 Streptomyces phyllanthi | reverse complement strand
GGTCAAAGACTTCGGCAACGGCGGAGGAGGGACGGGTAGGGACTGGTAGGGGCGGCGGGGGGCGAGGCAACCCGCCAGTGACCGGCGTGGGCGCCGTCACTCTTGTCACACCGCCCCGTTAGACTCACCAGCCTGTACGAAGATCTTGCATGACGGGGTGAAACACGTCCACATGAGCGACACACACACCATGGAAGCGCCCACCATCGACGCCGCCGAAGAGACTTCGGGCCACGGTCGGCACCGCGGTCCGGTCTCCGCGAACGACGCCGAGACGACCCCTCGGGGCCGGCACCGCAAACCGGCCGAGCAGACCGAATCGGCTGCCTGAGCCACCGCGAACCGGCACCTGACGCGGCGTCGAGTCAGAGCGCACGCACCGCACCACCGCACGCACCGCACACCGCACACGGCCCCGCCCGCCAACAGCATCCGCACCACGGGCGGGGCCGTTCCGTGCGAGGAACCGAGTATCCAAGATCCGAGGCGCCGAGTATCAGAGGCGCAGATGCTCCGGGGCTCCGGGGCTCCGGGGCCTCTCTCAGTGGTCTCCCCGCCTGAGGCTCAGTACCTCCGTCGCCGCGAACGTCTCCCCACTCGGCCGTTCCGCGTAGTACGGACTGAGCAGCGAGTCCAACTCGTCATACGTGAACGCGTCCTGCTTGGTGTCGAACTTCGCCGCCACCCGAGGCCGTTCGACCACCGCGACCATGCCGCCGTGCACGACGAGCAGCTGCCCGTTCAGCTGCGCGGCCGCGGGTGAGGACAAGTAGCCGACGAGTGGGGCCACATGCTCGGGAGCGAGCGGGTCCAGCTCCCCCTCCCGTTGCTCCAGGCCCGCGAACACGTCCGCCGTCATCCGGGTCCGGGCCCGCGGGCAGATGACGTTCGCCGTCACGCCGTACTTGGCGAGAGCCGCCGCCGTGGAGGTGGTGAGGCCGACGATCCCGCCCTTCGCCGCCGCGTAGTTGGGCTGTCCGGCGGACCCCGCGAGGAACGCCTCCGAGGATGTGTTCACGATCCGTCCGTACACCCGGCCGTCCGCCGCCTTGCTCCTCCGCCGCCAGTGCGCGGCAGCGAAGTGCGTCGTGTTGAAGTGGCCCTTCAGGTGGACGCGGATGACCGCGTCCCACTCCTCCTCCGACATCGAGAAGACCATCCGGTCCCGCAGGATCCCCGCGTTGTTGACCAGGATGTCCAGCTGCCCGAACTCCGCGATCGCCAACTCGACCAGTTCCCGGGACTGTTCGTGGTCGGCGACGTCCCCCGTGTGGGCGACAGCCGTGCCTCCCGCGGCCCGGATCTCCGCCACGACCTGCTCCGCCGGGCCGGCCGACGCCTCGCCCACCCCCTCCCGGCCCGGCTGCCCGTAGTCGTTGACGACGACGGCCGCTCCGAGCCGGGCGAGTTCCAGCGCCTCGGCCCGGCCCAGCCCACGGCCCGCGCCCGTGACGATCGCGGACCGGCCCTCAAGTGGCAGTGACATCAGTACCCCTC
>NZ_VJZE01000887.1 GCF_009377205.1 Streptomyces phyllanthi | reverse complement strand
CCGCCAGCTCGTCCGGCCCGGGCACCCGCATGGACGTGTGCGTGTCACGGTTGGAGTCCGGCCGCGCCCCCGGCACCAAGGGCACCGCCCCCCGCCGTACCCGCTCCCGCGGCTCCTGGGACGCCGCCTCCTCCCCGTACGGCGTCTCCTCCGGCTCCGTGTCCGGCTCGTCGACGTCCAGCGGCGGAATCCCGGCCAGTGACGGCAGCTGCTCCCGCAACCGCGCCCCCAGCTCCGAGGCCCGCAGCCGCGAGGCCGGCGCCTTGGCCAGGCACTGCACGATCAGCTGCCACAGCTCCTCGGGGATACCGGGGAGCGGGACGACCGTCTCCGTGACGTGGCGGCGCAGCACCGCCCCGGGGTGCCCGCCACCGAACGGCGTGAAGCCCGCCAGCAGCTCGTACAGCACCGTCGCCAGCGCGTAGATGTCGACCGCGGCCCTGGGCGGCAGCCCCTCCACGATCTCCGGCGCCAGATAGTCCGGCGTACCGATGATCTTCGTCGCCCGCGTACGCCGCGGGGAGTCGATCAGCTTCGCGACACCGAAGTCCGTCAGCAGGGCGGGGTGCGCGCCCCCCGGGCCCAGGGGCCCCTGCATGTCCAGCAGCACGTTCTCCGGCTTCACGTCCCGGTGCACGACCCCGGCCGCGTGCGCCGCCGCCAGCCCGTCGGCGACGTCCGCCACGATCGCCACCGCCGCCTCGGGCGCCAGCCGCCGCTCCCGGTCCAGACGGGTACGCAGATCCGTGCCCCGGACCAGATCCATGACCAGCGCCAGGTCGTTGCCGTCCACCACGAGGTCCCGTACGGACACGACGTTCGGGTGGTCGAGCCCGAGCAGAGCCGTCCGCTCCTGGACGAAGCGCCCCACGAGTTCCTGGTCGGACGCGAGGTCCTCGCGCAGCAGCTTGATCGCGACGGGGCCCTCCGGCCCCTCGCCCAGCCACACCGTTCCGGCGCTCCCCCGCCCCAGAATCTGGTGCGCGGTGTACCGGCTCCCGATCTTCCGTGCCAAAACTGCTCCTACGGACGCGTGTTGTCGCTAAAACTACGCGTCCAAGGAGCCAACCTTCACCGCGGAGACGGAAATCACCCGTCAGATGTCGACAAATCACCAGGGCCGCCGACGCATCCGAGGCACACGAAAACGACGTACGGCGACGAAGCGCGCCTACAGGCGCCGCCGCCCCCGCCTCCAGCAGTCGCGCTACTGCCCGGTGGAGCTGCCCAGGCCCTCGATCCACCCGGCGATGTCACCGACCCAGGTCGTCAGCTGGTCCCAGTAGCCCTTGCCCGTGCCGATCCACCCCTGGAGCGGGCTGAACTCCCAGATCAGCCAACCGCCCACGAACACGAGGGCGATCATGAAGAGGCAGCCCTTGAGGCAGCCGAGACCGGGGATCTTCATCTGGTTGGCGCTGCGCTGCCGCGGCTGCCGGGGCTCGCGCGGCGGACGCGGCGCGGGCTGCTGGGGCTGCTGCGGGGCGGGCGCGTACCGCTGCGGCTGGGGC
>NZ_VJZE01000886.1 GCF_009377205.1 Streptomyces phyllanthi | reverse complement strand
TCCGACGACCCCTCAACCCCTGGACGCCATCAGGCTGTCTCCACCCCCACGTAACTCTCGCGGAGGTACTCGTGGACCGCTTGCTCCGGCACCCGGAAGGACCTCCCCACCCGGATCGCCGGCAGATGACCGCTGTGCACCAACCGGTACACGGTCATCTTCGACACTCGCATCACCGAGGCGACTTCCGCCACGGTCAGGAACTGAACCTCGTTCAGAGGCCTCTCGCCAGCTGCAGCCATGACACACCTGAACCTTCCGCACTCGACGGCCACCGGCTTCCCCTTCCGGTGACTCTTCGTCGCTGCGTGCTCACTCCCCAATGTAGGGGCGGGTGATGCGAGTGGGGAAGAGGGGATGCCATCGGCGCCTTACTGTGACAGACACGCTCGATTGAGTACGTAGCGGGTAAGCGGTCGGTAGTAATCAGACCGCACAGCGTCATCAAGTGGAACGACGACGGACACCAGCCCCTCTGCCTGTCCGACGAAGAGAGCGGGATCGTCCGTATCGGCGAGCCCCATCGTCTCGAACCCCAGCTGACCTGCCCCGCAGACCCAGCCGTGGTCCCCGATGACAAGCTCCGGGAGCGGCCCGCCACCCTCCGCGGCGGCTGCCAGAACAGTACGAACCGGGAGCGGCGAATGCGTGTGCGCGCCGGTCTCACAACCGGAGCCCCGAGCGCCGGGTTCGCGTACCAGCGCGACTCCTCGTACGTAGTCGAGGTTGTGCGTACGTAGACCGAACCGGGTCGTTATGTCGACACGTCTACCCGTCGCGGGGGTGAGGATCTCACACCCCGCCGCCGACAAGGCGTCTGCCAGAGCACCGTAGAAGCCGAGCAGCCGGTGCGGATGCCCGGTACCGAGAAGCACCGGCGCCCGACGCCGCGCGACCTCCTCGAGACGTTCTGCAAAGGCGTCCAGGGCCGCCAAAGTCCGTTCCGGATCAATGCGATCGGGCCCAGAGGTAACCCCCGGATCTCCGGAGACCCCACACTTCTCCGCCATCAACGCGATCAGCTCCGACTGCCCCCAGCTTCCCTCGGGATCCAGCCCGATCAACACCCGAGGGTCCCGAGCCGCGAACAGCCGATAACTACGCAGGCTCTCCTCCCGCGTGGTGCCCACCACCCCCGCAAGCCGAGCAGCCAACAGATGCTTCCGCAGCGCTCCGGTGCTCAACACGGCCCTGATAGTGACGCATTGAACGAAAGAACACCGCGAGAACGACAGAAGACCGCACACATGGCGTAACGACACGGGCTACGGGCTACGGGCTACGGGCTACGGGCTACGGGCTACGGGCTACGGGCTACGGGCTACGGGCTACGGGGACGGTTAACCGGAACGGGGGCGAGCTGCCCCAGTCCAGCCCCCTCCAGCCCGTCCGGCGTTTGAGGACAACGCCCGTTCAGGGCCGAAGCGGGGGGCCTGGGGGCGGCAGCCCCAGGGAAGGGATGATGGGGGTCCCCCCTGTCCGAGCGAAGCCGAGGAACTTGGGGGAGGGTAGGGG
>NZ_VJZE01000885.1 GCF_009377205.1 Streptomyces phyllanthi | reverse complement strand
GTCAGAACCCCCGCGATCCCCCCAGATCCCCCTCCGGGTGGTTCCGACGCCAAGTACGACCTGCCAGGTGGGGGAAGGGTTGCACGGTCTCCGGAGATTTTTTTCTCAGAAGAAGACCCCGCACCTCAACAGCACGTTCGCGTACGGCCGCGCCTCCCCGGTGCGTACGACCAGCCGCGCGCCCTCCGACAGCTCCTTCAGCTTCTCGTGCGCGACCAGCTCCAGGTCGGGGAGGCGGGCCTCCAGCAGCGCCGTGGCCTCCGGGTTGGCGTCGCGGACCTCGTACGCCGCTGTCGCCCCCTCGACGACGAGCTCGTCGAGCAGCCCGTCCAGTACCTCCTCGAAGGACGGCACCCCGGCCCGGAAGGCGAGGTCCACCACACGCGGGCCGACGGGGACGGGCATGCCCGCGTCGCAGACCAGCACGCCGTGTCCGTGGCCGAGTTCGGCGAGGGCACCCGAGAGGTGGCGGTTGAGTATCCCGGCCTTCTTCACAGGGAGGCGACCTCCTCGGCGGTCGGGAAGGACACCTGGGCGCCGGGCTTGGTGACGGCGGCGGCACCCACGCGGGCGGCGTACGCGGCGGCCTCGGCCGGCGTCTCGGAAAGCCCCAGCCGCCACGCGAGCGCGGCCGTGAACGCGTCCCCCGCGCCCGTCGTGTCCACGGCCTGAACCGCCACGGACGGCACGCGCGCCGTGCCCTCCGCGGACGCCACCAGCGCGCCCTCCGCGCCCAGGGTGACGACCACCGACCGCGGCCCGAGCGCCAGCAGGGCCCGCGCCCAGTCCTCCGGCGAGCCCTCCAGGTCGCCGCCGGTGATGACCCGCGCCTCGTGCTCGTTCACGACCAGCGGGTCGCAGACGGCGAGCACCTCCTCGGGCAGCGGCCGGGGCGGTGAGGGGTTGAGGACGAAGCGGGTGCCGTCCGGCAGGTTCCGTACGACCTCCACGACCGTCTCCAGCGGGATCTCCAGCTGTGCCGAGATCACCCGGGAGGCGTGCAGCAGGCTCACCGCCGCCCGTACGTCCTCGGGCGCGAGCCGCCCGTTCGCCCCCGGGGACACGACGATGCTGTTGTCCCCGGACGGGTCCACCGTGATCAGCGCGACCCCGGTGGGCGCCCCGCCGACCAGGACGCCCACGGTGTCGACCCCCGCTTCCCGCTGCGAGTCGAGCAGCAGTCTTCCGTGCGCGTCGTCGCCGACCCGGGCCAGCAGGGCCGTACGGGCTCCGAGCCGGGCGGCGGCCACCGCCTGGTTGGCGCCCTTGCCGCCCGGGTGGACGGCCAGATCGGAGCCGAGCACCGTCTCCCCGGCCCCCGGCCGCCGCTCGACACCGATCACGAGGTCGGCGTTGGCCGATCCCACGACCAGGAGGTCGTAGTCGTACATGCACTTTCTCCCTCTGCGGATGAGTCGGAGCTACGGGTTGTTCGTCGGCCGGGGGTTGGGCTTTCCGCCGAGGCCAGGCGTATCCAGCCCGTCCGGCGTTTGAGGACGAGGCCCGTTCAGGGCCGAAGCGGGGGTCT
>NZ_VJZE01000884.1 GCF_009377205.1 Streptomyces phyllanthi | reverse complement strand
GTCGGGGTGGTGGGCGCGGAACTCCCGGACGTGCGAGAGCTGGATCCCGGCGAAGTCCCGCGGGGCTCCGGCATCTCCCTCCCGCTCCTCCTCCCCCTCCGCCTTGACCACGCTGCTCGTCAGCAGGTTCATGCCGTGCTCACCGGCCCACCGCGCCGAGTTCAGGCTGCCGCCGCCGTACCACATGCGGCGGCCCAGGCCTGGTGAGTGCGGCTGCACGCGGTCCGAGAAGACCTCGAAGCCCTCCACCCCGCTGAAGTCCGTGGCCGGCTTGCCGCGTACCAAGTCCAGGAGGCGGGCCACCCGGTCGTAGCCGAAGTCCTCGGAATCCGAAGTGTCGGGGTAGAGGGCCTGCTTCACCTGGTCGTAGTGCATCGGCGGGCCCACGCTCACGCCCGGGTTCAGGCGGCCTCCGGAGAGGATGTCCACCGTCGCCAGGTCCTCGGCGAGGCGCAACGGGTTCTCCCAGCCGAGCGGGGTGACCGCGGTACCCAGCTCGATGCGGTGCGTGCGTTGCGAGGCCGCCGCCAGGACGGCCACTGGGGACGATATGCCGTACTGGAGGTGACGGTGCCGCACCCACGCGCTGTCGAAGCCGAGCCGCTCGCCGAGCTCGATGATCTCCAGCGTCGACTCGTGGCCCCGGCGCGGGTCGGCACCGTCGAAGAGCCCGATGGTCAGGAAGCCCAGCTTCCGCAGCGGTTGTGAGGGCAGCGGCACGGGGCCTCCTCCGGCAGTGCGTCAGTACGTCGGTACGCCATGGACTCAGTGCGTCCATACCTCAGTACGTCAATGCCTCCGCGCTCCGGTTGTGTTCCCGCCGGGTCAGTCCCCGTACGGCCGTACCTCCTTCGCCTCCCGCAAGGCCCTCCCCCACCACGCCAGCTGGTCCAGCATCACCTTCGCCGCCGCGTCCGGGGCGGACGGGTCCCTCAAGCGACCGGTGTCGTCGAAGGAGCCATGCGCGTTGTGGAAGGACACCGTGTCGCGGACCGTGACCGCGTGGAGTTCGGCGAAGACCTGGCGGAGGTGCTCGACGGCGCGGAGGCCGCCCGAGATGCCGCCGTAGGAGACGAGGGCCACCGGCTTGGCGCGCCACTCGTGGAAGTGCCAGTCAATCAGGTTCTTGAGGCCCGCGGAGTAGGAGTGGTTGTACTCCGGGGTCAGGACGACGAACGCGTCGGCGGCCGACAGCTTAGGGGTCACCCCGGCCAGCGCCTCGGTCGTCTCGGGCGAGCGTGAGAGCGTCGTGGGCAGGGGCACCTCGGCCACGTCCACCACCTCCGCCTCGAAGTCGCCCCTCGTCCGGATCCGGTCCAGCAGCCAGTCGGCCACCACCGAGCCGAAACGGCCCTCGCGGTTGCTGCCGATGACCAGGGCGACTCGGACGGGAGTCTCCGTGTGCATGTCCATGGGTGAACCTCCGCGGTGGGTGCTGTGTCCTTCACGGCCCTCACCCTCGTACCTCAACCTTTCTTGAGGTCAAGCCGTCCCCGGAAGCCGCTCCCACCACTCCCCCGGGTCACCCGTTCACACGC
>NZ_VJZE01000883.1 GCF_009377205.1 Streptomyces phyllanthi | reverse complement strand
TATGAGAGACAGGTACCCGGGCGCCCCCACCCCTCCGCCCTCCGGTGGCTCGAAGAACCCCTTCAAGGGCAGGCCCGCGATGGTCGTCGCGGCCGCGGTGGCCGCGCTGCTCGTGGCCGGCGGTGTCGTCGTCGCCGTCGGTGCCGGCGGGGACGACGACAAGAAGCCCACCGCGCAGAAGACCCAGGACGGCAAGCCGTCCGGCACGGCCTCCGCGCCCGTCGACCAGGGCGACGGCAGCGGCGACGGCGACGGCGACGAGAAGACCGAGGACCTCAACGAGGGCCGCAAGGCCGGCGAGGCGAAGGTGCTCTGGTACAAGGAGGCCCCCGACGCCCCCGGCTCCGGTGCCGCCGCACCCGGCCTGTGGGTCACGGACGAGGTCGCCGTGAAGGCGGCGTACAAGCAGGTCTTCGGATACGACGTCCAGGACGGCACGCCCGCCTGGGACCCGATCACGTTCCCCGGCAAGGTCTGCGAGGTCACCCCGCAGAAGACCGCCGACGACAGGGTCGTCATCGCCTACCAGAGCGGCTCCGACAGCAAGGCCCGCTGCAACATGCTCCAGCAACTCGACCTGAACACCGGGAAGAAGGGCTGGAGCAAGGAGCTGGACGAGGGCGAGCTGTTCGACAGCACGATCTCCGTGGGGCTGACCATCACCGGTGACACACTGATGGCGGGCCGTTCGCAGTCCGGTACAGCGTTCGACGTCGAGACCGGCAAGAAGCTGTGGGACAAGAAGAAGTACGGCGCGTCCTGCTTCCCCGCCGGGTTCGCGGGCGGGGAGAAGCTGATCGCGGTCTCCTCCTGTGGCGCGGGCACCGACACCGAGCACGACGAGGTGCAGGAGCTCGACCCGAAGACCGGCAAGGCCAGGTGGACCCGGAAGATACCCGAGGGCTGGCGGGTCGAGAAGACGTACTCCGTGCAGCCGCTCGTGCTCTATTCCACCAACCGCGACAAGAACAAGTGGAACGTCTCCGCGTTCAACGGCGACGGCTCGACCCGCTCGCAGCTCGACATCGACGAGGGCTTCGCCCCGGAGTGCGACGGCGGGATCCTGGACCGCGACCTCCAGGGCTGCGCGGGGGTGGCGGCCGACGCGAACACCCTCTACCTGCCGACCGAGGCCAAGAGCGGCGCCAACGAGATCGTCGCGGTCAACCTCTCGACCGGCAAGGAGAAGTGGCGGGTCAAGTCCCCGGTCGCCGAGACCATGCAGCCGATCAGGCGGGACGGCACGAAGCTCGTCGCGTACGTGGGGCCGTCGTACGACGCGGGCGGACAGGTGGTCTCGATCCCCACGACCGGGTCGAGCCACAAGACCACGAAGCTGCTCCAGATGCCGCAGGGCACCGCGGACATGGAGAACACCTTCTTCTCGAAGGCGATCGACTACGTGGACGGGCGCTTCTACATCTCCACGACCCTGCTGACGGGCAACGACGAGGCGAAGGAGAAGTTGATGCTGGCCTACGGCAGGTGACCGCCGCCGGCCACCGGCACCCGGCTCTCCCGACCGCTCCCCCTTCACCGAGGTAGACACCCCCATGACC
>NZ_VJZE01000882.1 GCF_009377205.1 Streptomyces phyllanthi | reverse complement strand
CACCCCCCACCACCCACGCCCTGCCCCCAGCGGCAGCGCTCCCGTACGGTTGATTCATGACGCGCATCGGTGGTGCCGAGATGGTCGACTGGAATCTTGCGGTGGCGACCGCGACCCGGCTCGTGCGGCCGGGCCCCGAGGTGAGCCGCGACGAGGCCAGGGCCGTCGTCGCCGAGCTGCGCCGACATGCCAAGTCCTCGGAGGAGCACGTCCGGGGCTTCACCCGTTTGGGCACCGACGAGGCCCACGACACCCCCGTACTCGTCGTGGACCGCCCCGGCTGGATCCGGGCGAACGTCGCCGGGTTCCGCGAGATCCTCAAACCCCTGCTGGACAAGATGCAGGAACGTCGCGGCGGCACCCCCGGCGGCGCGGTGCTCGGAGCCGTCGGCGGCAAGGTCACCGGCGTGGAGCTCGGCATGCTGCTGTCCTTCCTCGCCTCCCGTGTCCTCGGGCAGTACGAGACCTTCGCCCCCGCGACCCGCGAACTCCCGGCCGGCGAGGACGGCGGCGGCCGCCTGCTCCTCGTCGCGCCGAACATCGTCCACGTGGAGCGCGAACTCGACGTGGAACCCCACGACTTCCGCCTCTGGGTCTGCCTCCACGAGGAGACGCACCGCACGCAGTTCACCGCGGTGCCCTGGCTGCGCGACCACCTGGAGGGGGAGATCCAGTCCTTCCTGGGGGAGACCGAGGTCGACCCCATGACCGTCCTGGAGCGCATCCGGGAGGCCGCCCAGTCGCTCGCCGGCGGCCGCCCCGAGGGCGAGGAGGGCGACGACTCCCGGTCCCTCGTGGAGCTCGTACAGACGCCCGCCCAACGCGAGATCCTCGGCCGCCTCACCGCGGTCATGTCCCTCCTGGAGGGCCACGCGGACTTCGTGATGGACGGTGTCGGCCCGTCGGTCGTGCCGTCCGTGGGCGAGATCCGCGAGAAGTTCCAGCAACGGCGCCAGCGCGGGGCCTCCCGCCTGGACCTCGCCCTGCGCAAGCTGCTGGGCCTGGACGCCAAACTCAGGCAGTACAAGGACGGTGAGCGGTTCGTACGAGCCGTCGTCGACCAGGTCGGCATGAACGGCTTCAACCGCGTGTGGACCTCACCGAACACCCTGCCGACCAAGGCGGAGATCGCCAAACCGGCGGACTGGGTCGCGCGGGTGCACCGGAAGTCCGAGACATGAGCCGCCTGCGGAAAACCTGAGGCGCGTGGGGAAGGCGTGAAACGAATCCGGCAGACGGCAGGCAAACGCCCCCGTAATCACTCGTCTGAGGGAGCGTGAGCCATGCGCAGGCGTGCAATGCTCGGGGCACGGCCCGTTTCTGTCACCATCTACATACTCTGCGTGACCGAATCTCGGGTTCACCCCCCGACAACTTCTTGAAGGGCACCGGCCATGGGTCCCCATCCTGCGGTCGCGGCGATACGCCTGGCGGTACGCCGCGTCCTCCACGACATCCTCACCGAACAGCCGTCCACCATCGACGAAACGTCCCGTGTGCTCGTCGGCGACGGTGTCTCCCGCGCGCCCGCCACGGGCGGCACGCCGCACTCACCCACCC
>NZ_VJZE01000881.1 GCF_009377205.1 Streptomyces phyllanthi | reverse complement strand
TCTTCTGCGTCCAGTGGCGGTCCGGTGGTGGCTGACCTGGGGCGTCTGAGGCGCGTGACCGGAGCCGGGTACGGGGCCGAGCCGGGGCGGGCCGGGTTGTCAGTGGGCGGCTATAACCTCGTATGCGTGTCCTCTCTCGCGCTGTACCGCCGCTATCGCCCGGAGACGTTCGCCGAGGTTATCGGGCAGGAGCATGTCACCGACCCGCTGCAGCAGGCGCTGCGGAACAACCGGGTCAACCACGCGTACCTGTTCAGCGGTCCGCGCGGGTGCGGGAAGACGACCAGCGCGCGAATCCTGGCTCGGTGCCTGAACTGCGAGCAGGGGCCCACGCCCACGCCCTGCGGTGAGTGCCAGTCGTGCCAGGACCTGGCGCGGAACGGTCCGGGGTCGATCGATGTGATCGAGATCGACGCCGCCTCGCACGGTGGTGTCGACGACGCCCGTGAGCTGCGGGAGAAGGCGTTCTTCGGCCCGGCCGGCAGCCGGTACAAGATCTACATCATCGACGAGGCCCACATGGTCACGTCGGCCGGGTTCAACGCGCTGCTCAAGGTGGTCGAGGAGCCGCCGGAGCACCTCAAGTTCATCTTCGCGACGACCGAGCCCGAGAAGGTCATCGGCACCATCCGGTCGCGTACGCACCACTATCCGTTCCGGCTCGTGCCCCCGGGGACGTTGCGGGACTACCTCGCCGATGTGTGCGCGAGGGAGGAGATCCCCGTCGAGGACGCGGTGCTTCCGCTCGTCGTACGGGCCGGGGCCGGGTCCGTGCGTGACTCGATGTCCGTGATGGACCAGCTCCTGGCGGGGGCGGCCGACGACGGTGTGACGTACGCCATGGCCACGTCGCTGCTGGGTTATACGGAAGGGTCCTTGCTCGACTCGGTCGTCGAGGCGTTCGCGGCGGGGGACGGGGCAGCCGCGTTCGAGGTCGTGGACCGGGTCATCGAGGGGGGCAACGACCCGAGGCGGTTCGTCGCGGATCTGCTGGAGCGGCTGCGGGACCTGGTGATCCTGGCCGCCGTCCCCGACGCGGCCGAGAAGGGGCTCATCGACGCGCCCACAGACGTCCTGGAGCGGATGCAGGCCCAGGCCGGGGTCTTCGGCGCCGCCGAGTTGAGCCGGGCCGCCGATCTCGTCAATGAGGGGTTGACGGAGATGCGGGGGGCCAATTCACCGCGCCTCCAGCTCGAGCTGATCTGCGCACGCGTGCTGCTTCCGGCGGCGTACGGCGACGAGCGTTCCGTGATGGCCCGTCTGGACCGGATCGAGCGCGGCGTGAACTTCTCCGGGGGTGGGGCCGGGCCCGCCATGGGGTACGTGCCCGGGCCTGACGCGCATGGGTATGGCGGGGCGGCCGGTGTCGGAGCCGGTGCCGGAGGTGCTGGTCAGGCTGCTGCTGCCCCTCAGCCCGTGGTCCCGCCGGGTGGAGGCCCCGCGGCGGCTCGGGCCGCGGTGCGGTCGGCGGGTGGCGCTAGTGGGCCGGGTGGCCCTAGTGGGCCAGGCGGTCCTGGAAGCCCTGGCGGTCCTGGCGGACCCGGTGGTCCTGGCGGACCCGGT
>NZ_VJZE01000880.1 GCF_009377205.1 Streptomyces phyllanthi | reverse complement strand
CGTGACTCCTCCCCCTCGTGAACGAGGGGGCTTCTCGCTATGCCGGGTTGGCGTCGCGATGGACCAGCCCGGCCCGTAGCACGTTCAGGGCGCCCACTGTGTCCGCGTGCGCCTGGTGGCCGCAGGACTGGCAGTGGAACTTCTCCTGGGTGGGCCGGTTCTCCGCTGAGACGTGCCCGCATTCGGGGCAGGTCCGGGAGGTGTTGCGGGGGTCCACGGCGATCACTTCCCGTCCGGCGCTTTCAGCCTTGGCGTGCAGGATCGTCAGGAACACCCCCCATCCGGCATCCGAGATCGAGTGGTTGAGTCCGGCCTTCGCTGCGGCCCCGTTGGGCAGGAAGCTGCCCGGCTGGTCGGGGTCGGGCTTCGGCTTGGGGGCCTTGACCATGTTGCGGATCTTGAGGTCTTCGTGCGCGATGACGTCGTGTTCACGCACGAGGTCAAGGGCGGTCTTGTGGGCGTGGTCCAGGCGCTGGCGTCGGACCCTGCGGTGCAGGTCGGCAACGCGCTGAACGGCCCGCTGGTGGTTGGCGGTGCGCTCGTCGCGGCGCACGCGGGGGAAACGGGCGAGGGCCTGCTGTGCGGCTTCCAGCTTGGCGGTGGCCTTGCTCCCGTGGCGCGGGTTGGGTACGAACTCGCCGCCTGAGTCGGCGAGGAAGTTGGCTATGCCCAGGTCGATACCGACCACGGAACCGGTCTTGGGAAGGGGGTCGGGCTCGGCCTGGTCGGCGGTCAGGATGACGTACCAGCGCTTGCCCTCACGCTTGACGCTGACGGTCTTGACCTTGCCGACCACCGGCCGGTGCTGGTTGACCTTGATATGCCCGACGCCTTGCAGGCGGACGCGGGTGACCGGGTCGTGCGGGGTCGAATCCCAGCGGCATCCATCCCCGTCCTTGGGGAAGTCCACGGTGTCGAACCAGTTCACGCCCCTAAACCGGGGATAGCCGGGCGTCTCGCCGGACTCGACCCGGCGGAAGAACGCGGCGAACGCCTTGTCGAGACGGCGAAGCGTGGCCTGCTGCGAGGAGAACGACCACCGGCCCTGACGCTCCGGATCGAAAGAGCGGATCTCCTTGAGCTGCGCGGACTGCTGCCCGTACTTGACGCTCGTCTTCGAGGCGTGCCGGTAGGCGTCGCGGCGCTCCTGCAACGCTCCGTTGTAGAGCGAGCAGTGATCGCGCAGCATCTCGCCGAGCGCCGCCGCCTGGCCCACGGTGGGCCGCATGAGGAACTTGTACGCACGGATCATCCGGCCCACCCCCTTCCAAGTCGGTCTGCTTGATCATAATACCCTTGGCGTATGTCACCGCGCTGGGAACCAAACCCCGATATCCGCACTGGTCGCCACGTCGCCTACAACCTGCACGCACACTTGGTGTTCGTCACCAAGTACCGCAAAGAAATCTTCGATGACGACATGCTGAAGCGGTGCGAGGAGATCATGCGGGAGGTGTGCGGCAGTTTTGAGACGGAGCTGAAGGAGTTCAACGGCGAGCGCGATCACGTGCACCTGCTCGTGCACTACCCGCCCAAGGTGGCCTTGTCGAAGCTGATCAACAGCTTGAAGGGCGTCAGCTCC
>NZ_VJZE01000087.1 GCF_009377205.1 Streptomyces phyllanthi | reverse complement strand
GGCCACGCGGTCGCTGCTCAGCGCCTCCGGGGACCGGCCGACGGCCATCGTGTACGACAACGACATCATGGCGGTGGCCGGGCTTTCGGTGGCCGCGGAGATGGGTTTGAGCGTGCCCGGTGACGTCTCGCTGCTGGCCTGGGACGACTCCCAGTTGTGCCGGCTGACTCATCCGACCCTGTCCGCCATGAGTCATGACGTGCACGGGTTCGGGGCGGAGGTGGCTCGGACGTTGTTCGGGGTGATCACGGGTGAGGGGCCGGGATCGCATCCTGTGCCTACTCCTGTGCTCACGCCTCGGGGGTCCACGGCGCCGCCGTCCCGGTGAGCGCCGTATCGTGCGTGCGGGTTCGTCGTGGCTGGTCGCTCCCCCAGGTTCCCGGCCTCGCCCGAACAGGACCCCATCGCGGCCGAGCCGCTGTCGACGCGGCCCCGCGCCCCTTCAGGCGGGTGCGGGCACCCTGGCGTATGAATATTTCCGTGTGACCTTCGCCGCTCCCGGCCGCTGGACTGGGCAGCATGGTTACCCACAAGTAGCATGGGTCCTGAGCGCGCGCTCAGCCGTGCGCGACGCAGCAGTGCTATCCCGCACCCTGGAGGAGAGCCATCGTGCCTCGTACCGTCAGGGACGTCGTCTTCGTCGACGGCGTCCGTACCCCGTTCGGCAAGGCGGGCCCGAAGGGCGTCTACCACGAGACCCGCGCCGACGACCTCGTCGTGAAGGCGATCCGGGAGCTGCTGCGCCGCAACCCCGGTCTCGACCCGAAGAAGATCGACGAGGTCGCCATCGCCGCGACCACGCAGATCGGCGACCAGGGCCTGACCATCGGCCGCACCGCCGGAATCCTCGCCGGTCTCCCCCAGTCGGTCCCCGGCTACTCCATCGACCGCATGTGCGCCGGCGCGCTGACCGCCGTCACCACCACGGCCGGCTCCATCGCCTTCGGCGCCTACGACGCCGTCATCGCGGGCGGTGTCGAGCACATGGGCCGCCACCCGATGGGTGAGGCCGTGGACCCGAACCCGCGGTTCGTCAGCGAGAAGCTGGTCGACGAGTCGGCGCTGTTCATGGGCATGACCGCCGAGAACCTGCACGACCGCTACCCGCACCTCACGAAGCTGCGCGCCGACGAGTACGCCGTGCGCTCGCAGGAGAAGGCCGCCAAGGCGTACGCCAACGGCAGGATCCAGGCCGACCTGGTGCCGATCTCGGCCCGTCGTACGAACCCCGAGGTCGGCGAGACCGGCTGGGGTCTGGTCACCGCCGACGAGCCGATGCGTCCGGGCACCACCCTGGAGAACCTGGCGAACCTCAAGACGCCGTTCCGTGTGCACGGGCGGGTCACCGCCGGTAACTCGGCGGGTCTGAACGACGGCGCCACCGCCTCGATCATCGCGTCCGAGGACTTCGCCCGCGAGAACGACCTGCCGGTGAAGATGCGCCTCGTCTCGTACGCCTTCGCGGGCGTCGAGCCCGAGGTCATGGGGTACGGCCCGATCCCGGCGACCGAGAAGGCCCTCGCCAAGGCCGGTCTGTCGATCGAGGACATCAACCTGTTCGAGATCAACGAGGCCTTCGCCGTGCAGGTCCTGGCCTTCCTGGACCACTACGGCATCGCGGACGACGACGAGCGCGTCAACCAGTACGGCGGCGCGATCGCCTTCGGTCACCCGCTGGCCTCCTCCGGCGTCCGGCTGATGACGCAGCTGGCCCGCCAGTTCGAGGAGCAGCCGCAGGTCCGCTACGGCCTGACCACCATGTGCGTCGGCTTCGGCATGGGCGCGACGGTCATCTGGGAGAACCCGAACTGGGAGGGCAAGTGAGCACCACCGCTGAGCTGCTGAAGGGTGCGGCCGAGCTGTTCCCGGACGAGGTCGTCACCCAGGCGCACGTACGCCACCTGGACCTGCCGGCCGGCGCGGGGCGTTTCGCCCTGATCACGCTGGACAACGGCCTGGACCACACCAAGCCGACCACCTTCGGCCCGGCCTCGCTCGCGAACCTGAACACCGCGATCGACCAGGTCGAGAAGGAGGCCGCGGCAGGCGAGATCGTCGGTGCCGGTATCACCGGCAAGCCGTTCATCTTCGCCGTCGGCGCCGACCTCAAGGGTGTCGAGCTGCTGAAGGAGCACGAGCACGCGCTCGCCATCGGCAAGGGCGGCCACGAGGTCTTCAAGCGCCTCGCCGGGCTCGCCGTGCCGACCTTCGCGTACTACAACGGCGCCGCGATGGGCGGCGGTGTCGAGGTCGGTCTGCACTGCTCGTACCGGACCGTCTCCCGGGCGATCCCGGCCTTCTCGCTCCCCGAGGTCTTCCTGGGTCTGGTCCCGGGCTGGGGCGGGTGCGCCCTGCTGCCGAACCTGATCGGCGCGGACAAGGCCGTCTCGGTGATCATCGAGAACTCCCTCAACCAGAACAAGCAGCTCAAGGGGCAGCAGGTCTACGACCTGGGCATCGCCGACGCCGTCTTCGAGGGCGCCGACTTCCTGGAGCAGTCGCTGATCTGGACGGCGTCCGTCCTCAAGGGCGAGATCGTCGTCGACCGCCCGGTCATCGACCGCGGTGAGGGCTGGGACCAGGCCGTCGCCAAGGGCCGCTTCATCGCCGACAGCAAGGTGCACGGGGCCGCCCCGGCCGCGTACCGCGCGCTGGACATCATCGCCGCCGCCAAGAACGGCGACCTCCAGCAGGGGTACGACGCCGAGGACGTCGCCCTCGCCGACCTGATCATGGGCGGTGAGCTGCGCGCGGGGATCTACGCGTTCAACCTGGTGCAGAAGCGCGGCAAGCGCCCGGCGGGCGCCCCGGACAAGAACCTGGCGCGTCCGGTCACCAAGGTCGGTGTCGTCGGTGCCGGTCTGATGGCCTCGCAGCTGGCTCTGCTGTTCCTGCGCCGCCTGGAGGTGCCGGTCGTGCTGACCGACATCGACCAGGAGCGCGTCGACAAGGGTGTGGGCTACGTCCACGCCGAGATCGACAAGCTGCTGCTCAAGGGCCGGGTCAACCAGGACAAGGCCAACCGTCTCAAGGCGCTGGTGACCGGTGTCCTGGACAAGGCGGAGGGCTTCGCGGACGCGGACTTCATCATCGAGGCCGTGTTCGAGGAGATCGGTGTCAAGCAGCAGGTGTTCGCCGAGGTCGAGGCGGTCGCCCCGGCGCACGCGGTCCTCGCCACCAACACCTCCTCGCTGTCGGTGTCGGAGATGGCGTCGAAGCTCCAGCACCCCGAGCGGGTCGTGGGCTTCCACTTCTTCAACCCGGTCGCGGTCCTTCCGCTGCTGGAGATCGTCCGCGGTGAGAAGACGGACGACGCCTCGCTGGCCACGGCGTTCGCCGTCGCCAAGAAGCTGAAGAAGACGGCGGTTCTGGTGAAGGACGCCCCGGCGTTCGTCGTGAACCGCATCCTCACCCGCTTCATGGGCGAGATCCAGAACGTGATCGACGAGGGCACGCCGGTCGAGGTCGCCGAGAAGGCGGTCGAGCCGCTGGGTCTGCCGATGTCCCCGCTGGTCCTGCTGGAGCTGGTCGGTCCCGCGATCGGTCTGCACGTGTCCGAGACGCTCAACGGCGCCTTCCCGGACCGCTTCAAGGTCTCCCCGAACCTCAAGGCGGTCGTCGAGGCGGGCAAGCGCGGCTTCTACGTGTACGACAGCGGCAAGCCCGAGCTGGACCCCGAGGTCGCCGCGCTGCTGAAGCAGGGCGACTCCGTCCTGACCGAGGAGCAGGTGCGAGCCCGGGTGCTCGACGCGGTGGCGCGGGAGATCGGGCTCATGCTCGACGAGGGCGTCGTCGCCGAGGCCCAGGACATCGACCTGTGCCTGATCACGGGCGCCGGCTGGCCCTTCCACCTGGGCGGCATCACGCCGTACCTGGACCGCGAGGGCGTCAGCGAGCGGGTGAACGGCAAGGCGTTCCTGGAGCCCGGGGTCGCTTCGGTTCCGGCGTGACGTTCGTGCGCGCGTGAGGGCCCCCGCCTCGGCGGGGGCCCTCTGCCGTGTGTGTCAGGGGACCAGGTCCGCCTCGGCGCGCTGGTGCCAGAAGTTGAGGCGGTAGGCATCGTGGACGGTGGCGTCCGCGTACTTCAGCAGCGCCTCGTCGTTGCCCTGGAGACCTCGGACGGTGTACGGGTGGCTGCCCGTGAAGACGATCTTCTGGTTGGCCGCCCCGTTGTAGGTTCCCTCGACCAGCAGGTACTTGCTGTGGGTGGCCGTGGCGTCGGTGTCGTCGTCCAGTTCGTGGAGCACGATGCCGCCGTACGCGGTCGGCCTCTTGAGCTGCTCCACCACAGCGCCTGACGACATCTCGTCCAGATACCGGTACACGATGTCGACGTAGCAGCCCGCGTTGTCCAGCTCCCAGAGTTTCTTCGCCACTTCGACGCGGGTGATCTGGTGCATGGCGAGCCGGATCACGGTACGGCCGTCGCTGGTGCCGTAACCGGAGGAATTGCCGTGGCAGACGGCGTTGTCCCCGACGGGGTTGTCCACCGTGTTGAGGATGTTGACGACCGGGTCGGTCGTGGCGCGGGGGAAGAGGTACAGCTTGGCCGCACCGGCCTGGGTGTCGACGGGGTGGTCGAGGACCTGCGGGATCTGTCCGGTCCCCGCGGCCAACAGGTCGTCGAAGTAATCGGAGTAGGCCCCGTACAGCGTGGTGTTGCCCGCGACGATCATGGCGTCGTTCCAGGCGGTCTGCAGGTCCCACGCGGTGAGGTTGGACGATGACTGCACGACCACGTTCCGTACAGGGGTGCCACCGGTCGCGCTGCCCGTGGTCTCGCTGAAGAGGAAGAACTTGTTGTGGTTGACGGTGGTGTACGCGTCGTCGGGGTTCGGGTCCTGGGCCAGGCAGGCCTGGTTCTCCTCGCAGGTGAGCAGCCAGGAGCCGGCCGAGATGTCGGTCCCGAGGGCTGCCGTCAAGGCGTCGTGGGCGGGATTTGACTGCTGGTTCGTGAGCCGGCTCTCCGAGTCGACGATGACCTGCACCGAGACACCCCGGTTCGCGGCCTTCTCCAGCTCTCCGGCCAGCCACACCGAGCGGAAGACGTACATCGACAGCCTGATCTCCGAACCGGCGGTGGCCCCTTGGACCAGCCTGCCGATCTTCGTGAGGATCGCGTTCTCGGCGGTGGTGTCACCGGTCGGGTCGTTGAAGACCGGGCCCGTCTCCACGGGCGGTGGGTCCTCGGCCCTCGCGGTCGACGGAACGGCCGCCGCCACCACCGCGGCCAGGACCGCCGACCACACTCGGATCCTCATACCTGGTCCCACTCTCTCTCCCCAAGGTTCGCCGACTCACGATGTCGCTCTGGGTGGCCTGTGCGGGGGACGCCCTCAGGCCGCGCCGACCCACCTCGTGGTCGCTGTGTCGCGCGGCTCGAGCGCGCCGACGGGCCGGGCCGGTCCCAGCTCCGCCGCGGGGGCCTTGCCGAGGGCCTCGATCGCCTCGTACACGCGCAGACAGTTCTCGTCGTCGCGGTGTCCGAAGAACTGGTCGACACGCTCCCGGTAGGGGCTCTCCACCGTGAAGCCACGGCGAACGGCCTGGATGATCTCGTCCACCGCGTCCTCGACCCTTCGGCACACCGGTCCGAAGCCGTGCTCGGCGAGGTTGAAGTATCCGCGCTTGTAGTGCCGTCCGTAGAAGTCCTCCTCGTCGAAGGGGACGTAGACGAGCGGGATGCCCATATAGGCCACGTCGAAGAAGACCGACGAGTAGTCGGTCACCATGAGGGAGCACTCCTTCATGGCCTGCTGCACGTTGCGGGTCGTCGGGTCGGCCACGTGGATGGCCGGCGAGTCGGTGCGGAAGTGGTGCAGGTACGGTCGGATCTCGTAGTGCGGGAAGAACTCGAGATCCACGCCGAAGTGCTCAAGGGCGGCGGTCAGTCTGCGGTCGGCCAGCAGCTCGCGGTAGAAGCGGAAGTACTCGGACTGCGTGAACGCCGTCTTGGCGGGCCCCGCCGCCTTCTTGTACGAGGCGGTGACGATCCACTGCCGCCAGGTCGGCATCAGCAGGATGCGCGGACGCTCGGTCTGTTCGCGGTGCAGTGCGTCGTAGCGGGGGAAGCCCGCCAGGACCGCCCGGTCGCCGTAGCCGGCCTCCAGCGCCATGAATTCGCGCTCCTGACGGCCGGCGGTGGCGATCATGTCGTAGGTGGTGATCCGCTGGTCGGCACCGACGGTGACATCGTTGTAGGTGACGCCGTGCTGCAGGAAGACCCGCTGGTACTTGAGGAGCTCACCGAAGCGGTGCAGGAACAGCACCTTCCGGTATCCCTCCGGCAGCAGGTAGGACTCCGAGTCGTACGAGCCGATCAGCTTGGTCGCGTGCAGCAGGTACATGCGGTGCTTGAACGAACCGAGTTTGAGCACCTGTCCGTAGCGGGCGACCTTCGCGTAGTCGGCGGAGTCCCCGTCGATGACGTAGTAGATCTTGCGGCGCTTGCGGTTTCTCCGCACCCACGTGAAGAAGTGGTACGAGTTGTCCTGCGCCGTGTCGGAGCGCTCGCCTATGAGCCAGATCTGGCGTCGGTTCAGGAAGAGGTAGGTGAGCCAGTACATGAGGCGCATCCGCCAACCCGGGTTGCGCTGCTTGAGGATGCGCAGCTCGCGCGCCGTGCGCCACAGCGTGAACTTCAGCCGTGCGCCGACCCCCCGGTTCACCAGGCGCAGGTGGAGGGCGTCCCGCGCGCCGATGGTCAGCAGGTAGCGGTGGGCGCCGACCCGGCCATGGCCCTTGAGGCGGTGCAGGGGCAGGCGCGCCTTCATCACGACGTTGCGTTCCCGGCCGCCGTCGAGGCGGTGGACGCGCAGCCGGAAGTCGCCCGGTCTGAAGCCGCCCTCGGCGAGGACGTCCGCCGGGATCTCCGCGTACCAGCCCGCGTAGAGGTCACGCTTGTTCCGGGCGTTCCACAGATCACGGCGGTAGACCTGGCGCAGCGGGACGGAGACCTTGTTGTCCTGGTTCTGGTAGACGAACTCCAGGCGGTTGAGCAGCGGTCCGCTGATGTCCATGCCCGGGAAGGACATGCAGCCCTCGACCACGAGGGTGTCGTCCCGGCTGCGCACGGACTCGACCACCACGTTGGGGTCCGCGACGCGGGCGGCCCTGGTCTCGACGGATCCCCCCGGGAACGTCCGGTAGAAGCCGACGTCGTCGATCTCCACGGCGAGCGGCGCGGCCTCCAGGGCGGGCGCCGGATCGCAGAACAGCTCGAAGTTCCCGCTCTTGGCCGCGTAGTGGTCGAGCTGCTGGGCGGCGTTGGTGGCGTACTCGAGGATCACGTCGTCGGGAACCTGCGCGTAGTGCCGGTGGATGTCGGGGAACATCTCGGCCAGCTGGGAGCGGTTCATGACACTGCGGGCGTTGCACAGGAAGCCCTTGTACGTGCGGACCGCGTACCGGTGGAACATGTGCCGGATCTCGTCCCGTTCCTCAGCGGCGTAGTGCAGGAGGAAGTGGTTCAGACGCAGGTGGTCCCGGTAGTTCGCGGGTTTGCTCCACAGCGAGTCCATGATGGACGAACCGTCGGGGCGGCCCCGGTAGTAGTAGACGGGGGCGTCGACCAGGCTGATGCCGTGGGCTCGCAGCATCGCGGGCAACGTCACCCATGCGTCTTCGAAGTGGACGCCCTCACCGAACCGCAGGCCGAGCCGGCGCAGCAGGTCGGTGCGGAACAGCTTGTTGCACGCCGACCCGGTGAAGATCAGGTCGGGAGCCTCCGCGAAGTCGTCGATGACGCGGTCGCCGTCGCCGAAGTACTTCTTCCAGGGACCGTAGGGACGGTCGGGGAAGTTCACGAGGTCGCCGATCACGACCTCGGTGTTGTCCCGGCGGGCGGCCTGGAGCATCAGGTACAGCGCGTCCGGGCCCAGGATGTCGTCGGAGTCGAGGAACGTGACATACGGGGCGGTGACGTGGGCGAGGCCGTTGTTGCGGGCGTTGCCCAGGCCACCGTTGCGCTGGTGGACGACGGTGACGTTGGCGTAGTAACGGGCGAAGTGGTCCAGCATCCGAGGCGTCTCGTCGGTGGCGCCGTCGTCCACGAGGATGACCTGGGTGGCGGCGAAGCCCCGCTGCGCGGCGATGGAGCCGAGGCAGTCGTCGAGGTACTTGGCAACGTTGTAGCAGGGCACGACGACGGCCAGCTCGAAGCGGTGGGTCAGGGAGCGGACGGGCGGGTGGATGTGGTCGCGCCACCACATCCACGGGGCGTCGGGGTCGTTCTGCTCCGACTCGAAGGTGCGCCAGCTCGATGCGGCGGACCGGAAGGCGAGGTTGCCGCTGACCGTGCGGTATCCCTCGAACTCCTCGTCGTCCCGGGTGAAGGTCAGGCCGTCCAGCTCGATGTCGCGCACGTTCAGGGCGGAGCGGGAGCGGCTGCGGTTCCACTCGACGATGACCGACACGTTCCACACGGTGCTCTCGGAGAGGTCGTCACCGAGCACCCGGGCCAGGTCGGCGCTGCCCGTGAACGCCACGAAGCGGTCGTTCACCGACACCTCGGGGACGGGCACGATCACGTCGCGCTTGGTGTGGCGGTTGCGCACCGCGAGCGACAGGCTGACCGAGTCCTCGGTGCTGATCCGCCCGAAGCGGTTGACGAGCTCACCGTCGTACGTCAGCGTCGTGCCGTCGACCTCCCAGCCGGTGAGCTGGGCGAAGAGCGGCACCTGGGACACCGGGGCCGCGGCGAGGCCCAGTTCGGTGACGTCCAGCATGCGGCGGGCGTCCGGCAGGTGCAGATGGTCCGCCGACCAGTAGACCCGGCCGTCCTCCTCCACCAGGTGGGAGGAGAAGACGCTCTTGCGCTGCGCGTAGTCCAGCGTCGTCAGGGCGGCCTCGGTCTCCTGGTACATCAGGAAGTACGCGCGCACGCGGTCGACGGGACCGCACAGTTCGAACGCCTCGTCGCTGATGGAGAACAGATAGGCACTGACGATCTCGGCGAAGCCCTGCTGGAAGACGGCGTCGCCCTCCGCGAGGGCCCTCATGTACAGGCGCAGGTCGTGGGCCAGGAACTTGGAGTCCTTACGGACCTTGAGGGACCACATACCCCGGTCGAGCAGGAACTGGTCCGTGGCGCGATGCACCGCTATACGGTCCCTGATGCTGCGCAGCTCGCCGGTGCGGCCGGTGATGGACGCGCCGTCCGTCTCCCACATCCAGCGGTAGACCGGATCGGTGATGATCGTGATGCTCTTGGCCTGGCAGCCCGCGACCGTGGAGAAGTAGGTGTCCTCGTAGAAGACCCCTTCGGGGAACCAGGCCCCCGCCGAGCGCAGGAACTCGACGCTGTAGAGCTTCGCCGCGGCGATGGGGTCGGACAGGAGCAGCGGGAACTCCTCCAGGCCCGCCACGGTGCGGCTCATCGCGTAGACCTCGGGGGCCCACGGCTCCGATTCGCCTGTGTCCCGGTTGACGCGCAGCGCCTTGCCCGCGGTGATGTCGCTGCCGCTCTCCAGGGCACTCGCGACCAGCATCTCGCAGGCACGGGGCGGCAGTTCGTCGTCCGCGTCCAGGAACATCACCCAGCGCCCGGACGCCTGGGCGATGCCCCAGTTGCGCGGGGCGCCGACGCCTCCGCTGTTGTGCTTCCGGCGGAGCACCCGTACCCGGGGGTTGCTGCCGGCGAAGTTGCCCACCACCTCGATGGTGCCGTCGGTCGACGCGTCGTCGACGACGATCACCTCGACCAGCTCGTAGGTCTGGTTCACGGCGGACTGCAGCGCCTTGCCGATGGTGGTCGCCGCGTTGTAGGAGGGGATCACCACCGACACCCAGTAGTTCTCGCCGTCCTGCACGTGTCTCATCTGTTGTTCTCCCCCACCCCAGGGGCCCCGTGCCGCTCGGTCGGCCGTGCCGTTCGGAGACGGGGGAACGGCACGGTGTCGACGTGCTGCCGGGGACCATGGGGAAATCCGGTCTGCTGCGGAAAGCCATGTGCGTGGGGGGTGGCGTTCGGCTGCGGGTACGGCTGGAAGCCGGGGTCCTCATCGGGCTCGGGGGCCCGGTACCGCTCATCGGCGAGCAGCGCGTCCGCGTCACGGCGGTGGCGGCCCCGGTGCAGGTGCGGCGCGATGGTCCCGACGGTGGGCGGGGCCGGGCTCAGCTCCTCCATGACGCGGGTGAAGTCCCGCGTGGAGAGCCAGAACTTGTACATGATCACAAGCTCGAACAGCATCAGGAGGGCCGCGGAGACCACGGTGGTCCACAGGATCTGCCCGATCAGCGGTCCCACGATGAAGACGAACATCTGGAACTCGATGCCGCTGATCAGATGGGGCCTGATGCGTGTGTGCAGCATCGCCCGGCGGACGCGCGTGTACCAGGGGAACTGACCACGGAACTGCTCGTGCAGGTCCACCACGTTGGCCGCGCCGGCCTCCTCGCGGAGTGCCTCCGCCGCCGCACCGGGGTTGTCGCGCAGCAGGTCCTCCATGAAGACGACCCCTTCGCGCCCGGCCTCCTCCGCGGCGTCCTGGGCGGCGCGCTCGGCCTCCTCCCGCTCCTTGGTCACCTTCTCGATCTTCGTGCGCATCGACATGCGCATCTTGTAGATCTGCAGGGCGTCGACGTAACGGAGCATGTCGAGGAAGACCACGACCAGGGCGGCGAGCAGGTAGAGCTCGTCGTCGGTGCGCAGGAACTGACCGCCCATCAGGGCGAGGGCGCAGAACAGCACGCGGATCCGGTCGAAGACGTAGTCCAGCCAGCCGCCGAAGACCGTTCCGTTGCCCTTGAGCCGGGCCAGCTTGCCGTCGATGCAGTCGAGGATGAAGCTCAGGTGGTACAGCAGCGCCCCGATGAGCAGGGACCGGGTGTCGCCCTTCAGGAAGAAGCCGGCTGACGCGAGGCCGATGAACAGGGCAGCCCAGGTGACCCGGTTGGGGGTGATGAAGCGGAAGCGCGCCAGGACGATCAGCATCCGGGTGGCGACGGGGTCGACGAGGAAGACCGTCCACCACGCGTCCCGCTTCTTGCAGGTCAGCTTCTGGACAGCCCGCAGGGACAGCTTGGTCATAACTCCTCAGCCACACAGGACAGACAGAACGCCCTGCGGTGGCCTCGTCGCGACCCAGGGGGCACCTCAGATCAACCCGACGTTTCACACGGACATCACATGAGAGGCCAGAACTTTAACAACAGACCACCAAGTATCGACATGCTCAACTCACGACTCGATCGCGACCTTAATCACAAGAGATCACGTACAACCATTTTCGATCCAAGGGTTTTCGCGCCGCTACGAGTCCCTTCGCACCTTTTGCCCCGGGGCCGTGTCAGCCCCCTGCGGACCGCCAGTCGCCGAGGGTCAGGCCGCTCCCCTGCTCACCGCGGTGCGCCACCAGCAGACGGCGCCCCGGCGCCCTCGTCGCCACGGTCAGCTGTCCGGTACGGCTCACGGCGGCGGCGGGAACTCCGTACGACGGTGCCCCGAGGTCCTGCCACCACACTCCCGCGCCGGGCCGCCCCTCGTGATAGGCCCCGAGAGCACAGGCCGCGCCGGGACCCGAACCGACCAGCAGCGAGTACGTCCAGCCGTCCATCTCGACCCCTCGGGCGGTGGCCAGCGGGCCGGAGCCCCCGACGTCCCCGAGGGGGCAGGGATTCTGGGCACCGGGCCGCCAGGCGGAGGGGGCGTTGGTCCGCAGGTCGCGGAAGTGGATGCTGCCCGGCTCGGGCGCCGGGGCCATGGTGCCGGGCCGAACGGCGAACGGCGGCGTACGGTCCTCCGTCCAGGCACCGCCCCGGTCCTGGTACCAGCGCACCACGGCGGCCGTGTCCCGGGCCCGGGCACAGACCTCGACACCTCCGTGCGGAGCGGTCACCGCGACGAGGTCGTCGGCGACCCGCGTGCCCCCCAGGTGCTGCCAGGGACTCCAGGTCCCGTCCACCGACTGGCAGCGGTAGCTGATGCTGTGCCCGAAGTTCCGTACGAAGACGAAGAGGTTGCCGGCGGCGTCGAACGCGGCTGCCGGGAACCCTGCTTCGCGCCCCTTGCGCCAGTCTCCGGCGTTCGGACCGCCGAGTGAGTTCCACGGCGTCAGCGGGCGCCCGGTGCGGTACTGCGCCGCGTGGACGACCTCGACGTCGACGCCTCCGTCGCCGCGCGGGGTCCTGCGCAGCCCGAACAGGTGGGGGAAGCCGTGCGGGTCACGCACGACGGTGAGTCCCGGCAGCAGACCGGGGCCCTCGATCAGCTCGGGACCACGCCAGGCTCCGCTCCCGGGAACGTCCTGGAACCAGCGGACGACGCCGGCGGCCGTCGGCAGGAAGGCGGTCAGCCGACCGTCGAAGCCTGCCACCAGCCAGTTCACGGGCGCGGGATGGCGCAGGCAGGACGCGGCTCCGAGCCGTACGTCCGCCTTCGCCCGGTAGCAGTCGACGTAGACGGGCTCCCCGGTCTCCAACTGGAGCGCACGCGCCGCGGCGAGCGCGTCCGCCGCCGCCTCGGCCCGCCCGGCCGGCTCGTCGTACCCCGGTGTTCCGCTCGCCTCGTCGAACGAGACGTGAGCGGGGTCGGGGTCCAGGGTGTGCAGCCGCTCGGGGTTGATCCCCCGGAGCTCGTCGAGCAGCGCCGTGACCGGGTCCCCGCTCTCCGCACGCAGTACGGCGGGACCGCCGAGAACCCGGCAGCCGCGCTCGGCCGCCTGGGCGAGAGCACGGTCGAGGGCGGCCCGGCCCTCCTTGCCGCCCGCCCGCAGACAGACGACGGCGATCTCGGTGCCGGGTGCCTCCAACGAGACGAGCGGTACCGCGTCCGCGGGTTCGGGAACGACCACGGCCACCACGTGCGGACTGTTCTCCGGCGG
Organism: Streptomyces phyllanthi; assembly: GCF_009377205.1. GTDB lineage: Bacteria > Actinomycetota > Actinomycetes > Streptomycetales > Streptomycetaceae > Streptomyces > Streptomyces phyllanthi. The sequence continues at coordinate 14,265 of NZ_VJZE01000087.1, read as the reverse complement.
ATCCACGACGGAGCCGCCGGCCCTTCGGTCAGCCTTGCGCGCCATGCCTCACACATCTCTTCACAGGGGCCACGACCACGCGGGTCATATCCGGTTCCAGGTACTGAGCGTCAGTCCCGGGCCGTCCTCCTGACGCGCCAGGGTGAGCGAGCCGTCCGCGGCGACGGCCAGGACGACCACCCGCCCCTGCCCGTCGAGCGCGAGGACGGGATCGCCGAGGCAGTCCGTGCCGGTGTCCGTCCACCACACGCCGCCCCTCTCGTCCTCCGCGACGCAGACACCGAGCATGACGCGTCCTTCGGCGCCGCGGTGGGCGAGGACGGTGCAGGCGTACCCGTCGAGGACGGTGTTCACGGCCGCGTGGCGCCCGTCACCGGGGTCCCCACCGAGCGGAATGGGCCACTCCCCCGCGCGCACGGCCACCATGCCACCGCGCACGTCGGTCATGTAGTACGTGACGCGGCCGGGGGAGGTCTCCACCCCGGCCGCGGATCCGGGGAGCGGGATCGTCCCGATGTCGGGTCCGCGCCGCAGGGCCGCACCCGGCTCCGGCTGATGCCAGGTCAGGGCAGCGGCCCGGGCCGGTGCGAGGAGCTCCACGTGCCCGGTGGACGTCGAGACCGCCGCCGGGGTGTCCACGGCGGCGGACACCTGGAGATCGTGCCAGGGCTCCCAGCGTCCCTGCGTGTCCTCGCGCCGCAGGGAGATCCGGCCCTCAGCCGTGGGGACGAAGACGTACAGGGTGCCGTCGGTGTTCACCGCGGCGGCCGGGGCTCCCATCAGCGCGGTGCGTTCGCGCCTGGCGTGCGGGTTGCCGATCGACCGCCACTCGCTCAGGGGCCGGCCCGCCTGGTACTGGATCGCGTAGACCACGTCGACGGTGAGCGCCCCGTCCTTCGCGGTCCGCACCCGACGGCCCAGCAGGTGCGCGTACCGGTTGCGGCCCTGAGCGACCGTGAGGTGCGACAGGCCCTTCGCCGGCAGGACGTCCGGTCCAACCCATCGCGGGTCACCGCTCCGGCTCTCGGTCCAGCGGAGCATGGCCTGGTCGACGTGGGCGTACACGATGAGCCGGCCGTCGTGTCCCAGCAGGAGCCACGGCCCCGAGAGCACGGCCGCCGGCCGCTCGGCGGAGCGTCGCGCTTCCTCACCGACCGGCTCCTGCCGTCGCCCGTTCGCACGTGCGGAGGTGGCCCGCATGGTCTGTCGTCGTCCTTCCCGGGGCGCCGGCCCGGGTTGCCCGGGGCCCTAACGCCGCATCGTAGGTTCGCGGCCCGGCCGTCAGCGCCGGGCCTCCGGATGCCGCGCACACCAGCCCGCCCACGCGGACGTCACCATCGCGCGTACGTCGTGCCGTGCCGACCAGCCCAGTTCCGTGCGGACGCGGTCCGCCGCGGCGACCACCCGGGCCGGGTCGCCGGGCCTGCGGGCCGTGGACACCGGTGCCGCGTCGGGACCGTAACCGGTCACCTCGCCGATCAGCTCGATCATCTCGCGCACGGAGACGCCCTCACCGCGGCCGATGTTGACCGTCAGATCACTGCCCGGCTCCCGGGCGACCAGGGCGCGCGCCGCGGCCAGATGGGCGGAGGCGATGTCCTCGACGTGGATGAAGTCCCGTACGCAGGTGCCGTCCTCGGTGTCGTAGTCGTCACCGAAGATCACCGGAGCGGCCCCCTGGGTGAGCTTCTCGAACACCATCGGGATCAGGTTGAACACCCCGGCGTCCGCGAGGTGTTCGGCGGCGGCGCCGGCGACGTTGAAGTAGCGCAGGGAGGCGGTCGTCATGCCGTGTGCCCGCCCGACGGCGCGTACAAGCCATTCTCCGGCGAGCTTGGTCTCGCCGTAGGGGTTGATCGGGGCGCAGGGCGTGATCTCCGTCACCAGCTCCACATCGGGCATCCCGTACACGGCGGCCGAGGAGGAGAAGAGGAAGTACCGCACGCCGGTCTCCGCGGCCGCTTCGAGGAGCGTCTGCAGGCCGTGGACGTTCTGGCGGTAGTAGTACAGCGGGCGTTCCACCGACTCCGCGACCTGCTTCTTGGCCGCCAGGTGGACGATGCCTTCGATGCGCAGGTCGGTGAGGGTGCGCCGGAGCAACTCGCCGTCCAGCGTGGATCCCTTCACGAAGGGCACTCCCTCGGGGATCCGGCCCGGGTCGCCGGTCGACAGGTCGTCGTACACTGCGACCTGCTCGCCCGCCTCCAGCATCGCGCGGACGACGTGCGCCCCGATGAACCCCGCCCCACCCGTGATCAACCATGTCATGTGCGCATACTAATTCTTTCGCTCATGTTCACGAATAAGTCACGTTCCGAGCACGAACCGCCGAATCCCTGTCTATAGTGCTGGATCAACCCGGCACACACGGACCGGCGCCTCCCCCCACCCGAGTCCCACGCCGTCCATCACCGCCCGCCAGGGCACGACAAGCGAGGACTCAGGCAGGATGAGCCATGTCTCGACGCCCCAGCGCCGAAGCGCCGACGCCCCGTCCCGTGGCCGCGGCAGCCGCGGACGCGGTCGCAAGCGGGAGCGTGCGGGAGGGCGCCGCACAGGCAGGAAGATCCTGATCGGCCTGCTGGTCCTCCTCCTGGCCGCGGCGGGCGGCGGCTACTGGCTCTACAGCGACCTCAACGGCAATATCGACGGGGTCGACATCAACAAGGCCCTCGGTGACGACCGCCCCGAGAAGCTGCCGACGTCCGGGCAGAACATCCTGGTCCTGGGCTCCGACTCGCGCTCCGGGGACAACGCGTCCCTCGGTACGGGCAACGTCTCCGGCGCCCGCTCCGACACCGCGCTCGTGATGCACATACCCGAGGGCCGCAAGAAGGCCGTCGCCGTGAGCATCCCCCGTGACACCCTCGTCACCCGCCCCGAGTGCACCAAGTCCGACGGCTCCACCCTCGCGTCCGCGAAGCGCGTCATGTTCAACTCCGTGTACGCACTGGCCGGTCCGGCCTGCGTCGTGAAGACCGTGGAGCAGATGTCCGGGGTCCGGATGGACCACTTCGTGGAGATCGACTTCGCCGGCTTCAAGGGACTCGTCGACGCGATAGGCGGCGTGACGGTCACGGTCGACGAGCCCATCCACGACAAGTCCAGCGGGCTCGACCTGGAAGCCGGCACACACAAACTGGACGGCACCGAGTCACTCGCGTTCGTACGGACCCGGCACGGCGTCGGCGACGGCAGCGACCTCGGCCGCATCGGGCTCCAGCAGCAGTTCATGATCGCCCTGCTCACCGAGATCAAGAATCAGGACCTGCTGGGCAGCCCCACCAAGTCCTACAAGATCGCCGACAAGCTGACCGAGTCGCTCACGACCGACTCCGACCTCGCCTCGCTCACCTCACTGGCCGAGTTCGGGCAGAGCATGAACGGTGTCGACCCGTCCACCATGGAGACGATCATGCTGCCGGTGGAGTACGACAAGAAGGACCCCAACCGGGTGGTGGCTGCCGAGCCGCAGGCCAAGACGCTGTGGAAGGCGATCCGCAACGACTCGGAGATCCCCGAGTCCGCGAAGAAGTCCCCGGCCACCGGCGGGACTTCCTCGTCCTCCTGACCCTTCACCGACAGCGGACCACGAACGACGGCACGGCGAGTTCGCTCCTCCTCCGCTCCGGCACCGACACTGGTCCCACCGCGCCCACGACCGTGGGCTCCCGCGGTGGGCAGGGGATCCCGCGCCTCGACCGACGAGCGGACCGCGCGGGCGAGGCGGACGGAGCCGGGAGGCAGCACCATGACGACACTCGTGATCATCGACGCCGCCAACGTCGTCGGCTCCGTCCCCGACGGCTGGTGGCGCGACCGGCGCGGCGCGGCGGAACGACTGCGGGACCGCCTCGCTCGCGACGGGGTGCCGGGACGCGACGATCCCGTGGAGATCGTCCTCGTCGTCGAGGGAGCCGCCCGCGGGGTGGAGTCCGTCCCCGGCGTACGTGTCGACGAGGCACCCGGCAGCGGTGACGACCGCATCGTGGAGTTGGTCGCCGAGGCCTCGGGCGGTCCCTGCCTCGTCGTGACGGCGGATCGTGGACTGCGAGCCCGGGTCGGGGAGTTGGGGGCCGAGGTGGTGGGTCCTCGGACGGTACGCGGGGACGGCTGAGCAGCGCGCGCTCCCTGGTTCCGGTCACCGTCACGAGCAGGGAACGTCCCCGGCCGTCGGCTCCGACGGCGGTACGGGGCGCGCTGTCCACGTTCGCTCCGGTGCAGGCGTAGCCCGCGTCGCGCACCAGCGGGTGCGTGCCGTCGACGATGTCCACCGGCGATGGCGGTTCGGGCAGCGCGGGGAGCATGGGGAGCACACGGTCCGGCCCCGTAGTCCCGCCCTGAACGGGACATACGGGGCCTGTGTGCCGAAGGGGCTGATCACCGGGCGTCGCGTCCCGCCGGGCTCGCGACCTCGCCCACCGTGGTCTCCTCCCCGCGCCCCAGACGGCTGTGCGAGCGGCCGTACAGGAAGTAGACGGCGAAGCCGAGGATCATCCAGACGGCGAACCGGGTCCAGGTCTCGGCCGGCAGGTTCAGCATCAGCCAGAGGGAGGCGAGGACGGACAGGACCGGGATCAGCGGCACCAGCGGGGTACGGAAGGCCCGGTGCAGGTCGGGCCGGGTGCGGCGGAGGATGGTCACGCTGACCGCCACGACGACGAACGCGAACAGCGTGCCGATGTTGACCAGTTCGGCGAGCTCGCCCAGGCTCGTGAAGCCCGCGACGACCGCGATGACCACCCCGAGCAGGATGGTCGGGCGGTGCGGGGTCTTGTAGCGCGGGTGGACATGGGAGAAGAAGCGGGGCAGCAGTCCGTCGCGGCTCATCGCGAAGAACACACGGGTCTGGCCGAGCAGCAGGATCATGCAGACCGTGGTCAGACCGACGGCGGCGCCGAAGCTGATGATGCCCGCGAACACCGGATGCCCGGTGGCCTTGAACGCGTCGGCCAGCGGGGCGTCCACCGAGAGCCGCGTGTAGTGCTGCATGCCCGTCACGACGATCGACACGGCCACGTAGAGCACGGTGCAGATGAACAGCGAGCCAAGGATGCCGCGCGGCATGTCCCGCTGCGGGTTCCTGGTCTCCTCGGCGGCGGTGGCCACGATGTCGAAGCCGATGAAGGCGAAGAAGACGACGGAGGCGGCCGTGAAGATGCCCATCACACCGAAGTTGGCGGGCGCCCAGCCGAACAGCAGCTGGATCAGCGGGGCCTGGAGGTCACCGCCCGCCTCCACGGGCTGCGGCTTCGGGATGAACGGGTCGTAGTTGGCACCCTTGATGAAGAAGGCGCCCGCGACGATCACGACGAGGACGACGGTCACCTTGATGGCCACCACGAGCGAGGTGAGGCGCGCCGACAGTTTCATCCCGAGGACGAGGACGGCGGTGAGCACGAGGACCAGCCCCGCGGCCAGGATGTCGAAGCCGAACCCCTCGGCCCCGTCCCGGCCGGAGAGCGCCTCGGGCAGCTGCCAGCCCGCGTTCTCCAGCAGTGAGCGGATGTAGCCGGACCAGCCGACGGCGACCACCGCCGTGCCGAGCGCGAACTCCAGCACAAGGTCCCAGCCGATGATCCAGGCGGGCAGTTCACCGAGCGAGGCGTACGAGAAGGTGTACGCGGACCCGGCGACCGGGACCGTGGACGCGAACTCGGCATAGCAGAGCGCGGCGAGCGCGCAGACGACTCCGGCCGCCACGAACGCCAGGGCGACCGCGGGTCCCGCGTTGTCCTTGGCGACCGTACCGGTGAGGACGAAGATGCCGGTGCCGATGATGACACCGACTCCGAAGACGGTGAGATCGAGTGCGGACAGGGACTTCTTGAGCGCGTGCTCGGGTTCCTCGGTGTCGAGGATCGACTGCTCGACCTTCTTCGTTCTGAAGAGTGCGCTGCCCATGGACGTACCTCCCACGCTGTGCCGTCCCCGAAGGTGATCGAGAGGGGCGTACCGCGGATGCCCCGGCCTGCGTATGCCCAGGCGCGGCTGGTTCACGCGAAAGGGCCGGTCCCGCCACCGTAAGAAGGTGGTGAGACCGGCCCTTTCGGACAGGGTCGGCCGGCGCCGCTCCGAGCGGGGGTCAGTCGCGGGCGGGCTCCACCGAGCCCACCGTCTGCCCGAACTTGCCGTCCAGCTTGGAGACCAGGCCGGTGACCTGGCGGGCGATGTCCGGAGCGGTGAGGCCGATCTCCGCCAGGACCTCGGCGCGGGAGGCGTGGTCGAGGAAGCGCGGCGGGATACCGAAGTCACGCAGCGGAACGTCCACTCCGGCGTCGCGCAGGGCCTGTGCGACCGCCGAACCGACGCCGCCCACACGGGAGTTGTCCTCGACGGTGACGACCACCCGGTGCTGTTCGGCGAGCGGCGCCATGGCCTCGTCCACGGGCTTGACCCAGCGCGGGTCGACCACGGTCGTGGAGATGCCCTGCTGGTCCAGCAGCCCGGCGATCTCCAGGCACATCGGGGCGAGGGCGCCCACCGACACCAGCAGCACGTCCGGGGTGTCGGTGCCCGGCTCGCGCAGCACGTCCATACCGCCGATACGGCCCACGGCGGGTACGGCGGGACCGACCGCGCCCTTGGAGAAGCGGACCACGGTCGGGGCGTCCTTGACCTCCACGGCCTCCCGCAGCTGGGCGCGCACCTGGTCGGCGTCACGCGGCGCGGCGAGCCGCAGGCCCGGCACGACCTGAAGGATCGACATGTCCCACATGCCGTTGTGGGACGCGCCGTCGGTGCCCGTGACACCGGCCCGGTCGAGCACGAAGGTGACACCGCACTTGTGCAGGGCCACATCCATCAGGACCTGGTCGAAGGCGCGGTTGAGGAAGGTGGCGTACACGGCGAAGACGGGGTGCAGTCCGCCGGTGGCGAGGCCCGCGGCCGAGACCGCGCCGTGCTGCTCCGCGATACCGACGTCGAACACCCGCTCGGGGAAGGTCCTGGCGAACTTCTCCAGGCCGACCGGCTGCAGCATGGCGGCGGTGATGGCGACGATGTCCTCGCGCTCCCGGCCGAGCGCGACCATCTCCTCGCCGAACACCGAGGTCCAGTCGGCGCCGGAGGAGGCGATCGGCAGTCCCGTGTCGGGGTGGATCTTGCCGACGGCGTGGAAGCGGTCCGCCTCGTCCTGGAGGGCGGGCTGGTAGCCGCGGCCCTTCTCGGTGAGGCAGTGCACGATGACGGGGCCGCCGAAGCGCTTGGCCCGTGCGAGCGCCGACTCCAGGGCCTCGATGTCGTGACCGTCGATGGGTCCGACGTACTTGAGCCCGAGGTCCTCGAACATGCCCTGCGGGGCGATGAAGTCCTTCAGTCCCTTCTTCGCGCCGTGCAGCGTGTCGAAGAGGGGCTTGCCGAGGACCGGGGTGCGCTCCAGCACCTCCTTCGTCCGGGCCAGGAAACGCTCGTAGCCGTCCGTCGTGCGCAGCGTGGCGAGGTGGTTGGCGAGGCCGCCGATCGTCGGTGCGTACGACCGCTCGTTGTCGTTGACGACGATGACCAGCGGGCGGTCCTTGGCGTCCGCGATGTTGTTGAGCGCCTCCCAGGCCATACCGCCGGTGAGGGCGCCGTCACCGATGACCGCGACCACGTGGTCGTCGCGCTCCCGCAGCTGGTTGGCCTTCGCGAGGCCGTCGGCCCAGCCGAGGACCGTGGACGCGTGCGAGTTCTCGATGACGTCGTGCTCGGACTCGGCCTGCGAGGGGTAGCCCGACAGCCCGCCCTTCATCTTCAGCTTCGAGAAGTCCTGACGGCCGGTGAGCAGCTTGTGCACGTAGGACTGGTGGCCCGTGTCCCACAGCACCTTGTCCTTCGGGGAGTCGAAGACACGGTGCAGGGCGATGGTGAGCTCGACCACACCCAGGTTGGGGCCGAGGTGGCCGCCCGTCTTCGACACCGCCTCGACAAGGAAGGTGCGGATCTCCTCTGCCAGCTGGTCCAGCTGCTCCAGGCTGAGCCGGTCCAGATCGCGCGGTCCCCTGATGCGGGTCAGCAGCGGCACCCGTGCCTCCTTGCAGTTGCTGTTCTAGCGTTGCCGGGTTCGTCGAGTCTAATGTTCCGCCGATACGGGCGGCGCCCGGGCGGCGCGTCGTCCGTCACGCGATCGACGTAGACGATCCTGCGCAGCCGTCCGGGTACGAAACGTCTCCGGGCACACGGGAGTGCCCGGTACCGATATGGGTACCGGGCACCTGCCCTGAGATGGCCGCGCAGCGGCCGCTCAGGGGCGCGGGGAACGGCGCGACAAGCCACAACGAACCCGCAGCCGGAAACCTGCACAAGCCCCCACGGCGCTCCCCCGCAATCCGCGATCCGCTACGCACGCCCCGCCGTCTTCTGCGTCCGACGTGTGATCGAGTCGATGACCACCGTCGTGAGCAGAACCCCGGCCGTGATCATGTACTTCACCGGCTCGGCGATGGACTCCAGCTGAAGCCCGTACTGGATCGAGACGATGACCATCACACCCAGCAGCGCGTTCCACGTACGCCCGCGCCCGCCGAACAGTGACGTACCGCCGATGACGGCCGCGGCGATCGCGTTCATCAGCAGGTCGCCCGTGCCGGCGCTCTGGTTCGCCGAAGCGATCTTGGAGGCCAGGAACAGACCGCCCATCGCCGCGAAGCCGCCCGAGACGGCGAAGACGGAGATCCGTACGGCGGTCACGTTGATACCCGCGCGCCGGGACGCCTCCACGCTGCCGCCGAGCGCGAACACCTTGCGGCCGTAGGAGGTGCGGCGCAGTACGAAGTCGGTGGCCACCAGGAACACCAGGAAGATCACCGTGGCCAGCGGCAGGCCCTTGTACTGGTTGTACATGAAGGCCGCGGCGAAGCAGATCACGGCGAGCAGCGCCGTACGCAGGATCGTCTCGTTCAGCGGCCGGGACGGGATCCCGGCGGCCTCGCGGCGGCGGTTGCCGAGGAACGAGGTGATGAAGAACACCGCGGTCACGACGGCGGCGAGACCGTAGGCGGCCGCGATGTCCGTGAAGTAGTACGTGGTCAGCGAGCCGATCAGGCCGTCGCTGTCGAGGTTGATGGTGCCGTTCGCGCCCAGTGTCTGGAGCATGAAGCCCAGCCAGAAGAGCAGTCCGGCCAGGGTGACGGCGAACGCGGGGGCGCCCAGCACGGCGAAGAAGAAGCCGTGCGCCGCGCCGATGGCGGCACCCGCGGCGACGGCGAAGAGCACGGCGGCCCACTCGGGCCAGCCCTGGTTGACCGCGAGCACGGCCGCGATGGCGCTGGACGCGCCGCTGACCGAGCCGACGGACAGGTCGATCTCACCGAGCAGCAGCACGAAGACGATGCCGACGGAGATCATGCCCGTGCCGACCATCGTGATGGTGATGTTGTTCAGGTTCTCCGCGGAGAGGAACGCCGAGTTCAGGCTCTGGAAGACGACGCCGATGACGATGAGGCCGATGACGACCGGGATGGAGCCCAGGTCACCGGCGCGCATCTTGCGCTTGAACTCACCGACGTAGCCCGTGAGGCCCTGCTCGCGGACGAGGAGCCGGGGGTCGACCACGGTCACTGCGGCGGCCGCGGCCTCGGGGTTCTCCACGACGTGCTCGTCCTGGCCCGGCGTGGGGGAGGTCTTGTCGATGCTCACTTGGAGACCTCCCCGGTCGTACGCGCCGCACGGCGGGTCACGGCGTTGTCGGTGGCGCCGGTGATGGCGGAGATGATCTCCTCCTGTGAGGTCGACTTGACCTCGAAGACACCGTTGTTGCGGCCGAGGCGCAGCACCGCCACCTTGTCGGCGACGGCCTTCACGTCGGCCATGTTGTGGCTGATGAGGATGACCGCGTGGTCGCGTTCGCGCAGCCGCTCGACCAGGTCGAGGACCTGGGCGGTCTGCTCGACGCCGAGGGCCGCGGTGGGCTCGTCGAGGATGACGAGCTTCGGCTCGCCCAGCATGGAGCGGGCGATGGCCACGGTCTGGCGCTGGCCGCCGGAGAGCGAGGCGATCGGGATACGGACGCTGGGGATGCGGATCGACAGCGTGGTGAGCAGGTCGCGGGCTCGCCGCTCCATCTCCACCTCGTCGAGGACGCCGCGCTTCCTCAGCTCGCGGCCCAGGAAGAGGTTGCCGACGACGTCGATGTTGTCGCACAGCGCGAGGTCCTGGTAGACGGTCGCGATGCCCAGGTCCTGGGCGTCGTGCGGTCTGTTGATCTGGACGGCTCTGCCGTCCCACTCGATGACGCCCTCATCGATGGGGTGCACGCCGGCGATCGTCTTGACCAGCGTGGATTTTCCGGCGCCGTTGTCGCCGACCAGGGCGACCACCTCACCGGCATGGACCTCGAGCTCTACGTCGGTGAGCGCCTGTACGGCACCGAACCGCTTGGAGACCCCGCGCAACGCCAACACGGGCGTAGCGGACACGTGAACCATCTCCTTCGCCGCCTGACCCGGCGGAAGGTTGTACAGAAAAGTTGGGGGGTTGATCCGTCCGGCGCCCCGCACGAGCTTGCGGGGCTTTCGGTGCGCGGGGCGCCGGAGGAGCCGTGGGGCGGAACGCGGCCCGGGTCATGGGCCGTTCCCGCGCGACGCCGGACCCGTACGGGAGCCAGCGGGTGAACTGCCGTACGGGGAAGGCGAGGTGCGGCCGCTTACTTGACGCCGGCCGCGTCGCAGGCCGACTTGTACTTGGCCGTGCAGATCTCGGCGGCGGTGTAGATGCCGTCCTTGATGACGGTGTCGTTGACGTTGTCCTTGGTCAGCGAGACCACCGGGATGATGGCCGCGGGGATGCCCTTGGCGCTGCCGCTGTCGACCTTGTCCTTGGCGACGGAGTCCAGCTTCTCGCCCTTGGCGAGCGCGACGGCCATCTCGGCGGCCACGTTCGCCTCCTGCGGGTACGGCTTGTAGACGCTCATGTACTGCTCGCCGGTGAGGATGCGCTGCACGGCGGCGAGCTCCGCGTCCTGGCCGGTGACCGGGACGTCGTCGAGGCCGGCGGCCTTCAGGGCGGTGATGATGCCGCCCGCCATGCCGTCGTTGGCGGAGTAGACACCGATGATCTTGTTCTTGCCGAGCGCCGAGATCGCCGACTCCATGTTGGAGTTGGCGTTGTCCGGCGACCACTCCTTGGTGTCGTACTCCTTGCCGACGTTGACCTTGCCGTCGAGGACGGAGTGGGCGCCCTTCTTGAACTGGGCGGCGTTCGGGTCGGTGACCGCCCCGTTCATCATGACGATGTCGCCGTCCTCGGCCTTGTCGCCCAGGGCCTTGAGCAGGGCGTCGCCCTGGGCCTTGCCGACCTCCTCGTTGTCGAAGGAGGTGTAGCCGCTGATGGGGCCCTCGGCCAGGCGGTCGTAGGCGACGACCGGGATACCGGCGTCCTTGGCCTTCTGGACGGAGTTCTGGATGGCCTTGGCGTCCACGGCGTCCAGGATGAGCACGTCCACCTTGCTGGTGATCATCGTGTCGACCTGCTGGGCCTGGAGGCTGGCGTCCTGCCGGGCGTTGCTGTAGAGGACTTCGGCCTTGCCGTTCGTGAGCTCCTTGACCTTGTCCTCGATCAAGGGGCGGTCGAGCTTCTCGTACCGCGCGGTCTTGTTCTCCGGCAGGAGCAGGCCGACCTTGATGTCGTCGCCCTTCGCCGCGGCGGTGGTCTCGCTGTCGCCGCCCGCTTCCTCGGCGCTGCCGCAGGCAGCGAGAGAGACGGCCATCGCCCCGGTGGCAACGGCGACGACGGCACGACGCATACGCGTGTTCACTTCAGAAACCTCCCTGACGTGGCCGCGACGATGCGGCCGAGGTGACGGGAAGTCAACTCGGCCACACGTGCGACGTCAAGAAGTAAATCCTTAACGGGTTGGCAACGGTGCCATGCGTTCTCTAAGTGAAGGCAGGAGCGGGGGCATGCAGCGTTCCGTCCAAAAGGGTTGAATCACCCATCTCACTGAGGGCCAGCGCGAGGGCCCCGAGCACCTCCGCCCGGCCGCCAAGTGCCCCGGGCAGAACGGAGAGTTGACGCGCGGCGCTGGGGATCGCGTACCGGCCGACCGACTCCCTTATGGGGCCGAGAACCAGCTCACCGGCCTCGGCGAGATCGCCCCCGAGGACCACCCGACTCGGGTTCAGCAGATTGCAGAGATTGGCTACGCCGCTGCCGATGTGGCGGCCTACGTCCGCGATCACCCTGCGGCAGCCCGGGTCCCCGTCACGCGCGAGCCTGACCACCCCTTCCATGGTCAGTCCGGTGCCGTGGGCGGGCTGCAGCAGCGGCAGTACGTAGCGCGCGGCCGCGAAGGTCTCCAGGCAGCCCCGGTTGCCGCAACGGCAGACCGGGCCGGACTCGTCGAGCGTGATGTGGCCGATCTCTCCCGCCGTGCCGCCCGGGCCCCGGTAGATCCTGCCGGCGATCACCAGACCGGCGCCGACACCGCTGGCGACCTTGATGTACGCGAGGTCCTTCACCCCGCGACCGCTCCCCCAGACCAGCTCCCCGAGGGCGCCCAGGTTGGCGTCGTTGTCCACGTGCACGGGTACGCCGAGCCGGGCGCCCAGCTCCTCGGCGGGCCGGGTGCCGGTCCAGCCCGGCAGGATGGCGGTGGAGCCGAGGGTGCCGGACTCCACGTCGATCGGGCCGGGCACACCGAGGCCCACGCCCGCGATCTTGGCGCGGTCCACTCCGGTGGCCTCGATCAGCCGGTTCACCAGCTGCTCGGCCCGGTCGAAGCCCTGCGCGGCGGAGGCGTCCACGTCGAGCGGCTCGGACTCCTCGGCCAGCACCTGGTGCGCGAGATTTCCGACCGCGACGCGCAAATGCGTGTGGCCGAAGTCCACGCCGATGACGATGCCGGCGTCCCCGCTCAGGGAGACGGCCCGGGCCCGGCGGCCGCCCGCCGAGGTGGGCGTGACCTCGACGGTCCCGCCTTCCTTCAGCTCCCGCACGATATTGGAGACGGTCGCCGCCGACAGGCCCGTCGTCCGCGCGATCTCCGCCTGCGTGAGGGACCCGGCCAGCCGAACGGCTCGTACGACCCGCTCCAGGTTGGCTCGGTGCAGCGACGACTGCGACCCCGGAGTCTCCACGACGACCTCCTGCGCGCGGGACCGCTACGGCGGGGCCCCGTCCATGTCCAACAAGTGAACTCTAAGCTGAGCCGTTCGGGTCGCCTCCCGTCAAGAGGTTGAACCGGATCCGGGGAGGTGCGCGGGGGGAGGGCATGCGTGGTCCGCACCCCGGCACGTGAGTGCGCCGTACCGGCTTGTGTGTGCGCTTCCCGAATGGCGTGCGCGCCGCCCCGGTATGCGTACGCGCCGCCCCCGGTGTCCGGGAGCGGCGCGGGGGCCGGGCTCGCAGGGCCGGGGGCGCGCAGGATGGTGCAGGGGAGGCGATCCTGCGCGCCCGCCGGAGCGCTACTTCAGCGTCGCCGAGGTGAGTCCGGCCTGTACCTGGCGCTGGAAGGACAGGTACACGACGAGCATCGGGACCATCGCGATCGTCACACCCGCGAACAGTACGGGCAGGTCGGAGGCGTATCCCTGCTGCTGCTGGAGCTGGATGAGGCCCTGGGTCAGGACGTACCGTTCGGGATCGTCACCGCTCTGGGGCTGCATCAGGACCGTGGGCAGGATGAACTGGTTCCACTGGCCGAGCGTGTTGAAGATCCCGACGCTGATCAGGCCCGGTTTCGCCATGGGCAGCATCACCTGGAAGAAGGTCCGGGTGTGCGAGGCACCGTCGAGGACCGCCGCCTCGAAGACGGCCGTGGGCAGCGTCCGGAAGAAGGAGTGCATGAAGAACACCGTGAACGGCATCGAGTAGGCGACGTACACCAGGATCAGGCCCTGGTAGGTGTTCAGCATGTCCAGCCGCTTCACCATGAAGAACAGCGGGACCAGGGCCAGGAACACGGGGAACATCGCGCCCGCGACGAAGAAGTAGTAGAGGAAGCGGTTCCCCCAGAACTCGTAGCGGGCCAGCACGTACGCCGCCATCGAACCGAACAGCATCGTCAGCGGCACCGAGAACACCAGCACGATGACGGTGTTGACGAAGTAGTCGCCGATGCCCTTGTCCCAGGCACGGGAGAAAACGTCGACGGACCAGTTCTGCGGCCAGCCGAAGGCCGAACCGCCGATCTGCGCGTCGGTCTTGAAGGAGCTCAGCACCAGCCACAGCAGCGGGAGCACGATCAGCAGCGCCCACACGGCGAGGAAGCCGTGCGAGAAGACGTTCAGGACGACGCCTTCGCCGCGCTGGTCACCCGGGCGGGCCGGGGTCTTGTGGACGGGGGGC
>NZ_VJZE01000879.1 GCF_009377205.1 Streptomyces phyllanthi | reverse complement strand
GGGATGACGCGGTCGAGGTCGCCGTTCGGGGTGTAGCGGCGGACCGCTCCGCCGTCCCAGAGGGCCACCCAGACGCAGCCGTCGGCGTCCACCGTGAGGCCGTCGGGGAAGCCCGCGCCGTCCTCGATGGTGGCCAGCGGCCGCCGGTTGGACGGCTGTCCGTCGTCGTCCACGTCGAAGACGTCGACGCGGCGGGTCGGGGAGTCGATGTAGTACATCAGGCGGCCGTCCGGGCTCCAGCCGATGCCGTTGCTGACGGTGACGTCGTCGAGGACCGTACGGACCGTGCCGTCGGGCGTGAGGTGGGACAGGGTGCCACCGCCCGGGGCCTCGTCGTAGCGCATGGTGCCCGCCCAGAGGGAACCGTCGGGCGCGACGGCGGCGTCGTTGGCGCGGCGCCCCGGGACCGGCTCGTGGTGCAGCCACCGGAAGCCGCCGTCGGCGTCGCGCAGTCCGACGCCGTCCCGGAGGTTGAGCACCAGCCCGCCGCCCGCACGCGGCTTCGCGGCGCCGACGTGCTGTTCGGTGACCGTGACCGTACGGCGGCCGGAGGCGGGGTCGTACGTGTGGACGCGGGAGCCGAGGATGTCGATCCAGATCAGCCGCCCGGCGGCGGCGTCCCAGGTGGGGCCCTCGCCGAGGGCCGCCTGCTCCCGTACCGCGATCTCGTAGGCCGTCATGCCACGCTCCGGTGTCCGAGGTTCTCCGACAGCTCGGCGGCGCCCTTGGCCACGAGCTCCTCCAGTTCGGAGCGGCGCTCGTCGCTCCAGCGGATCATCGGTACGGAGATGGAGAGCGCGGCGACCACCCGGCCGGTGCGGTCGCGGACGGGTGCGGCGACGCAGGAGACGTCGGGATTGGACTCGCGGCTCTCCACCGCGACGCCGCGCCGGCGGATCTCGATGAGGGCCTCGCGCAGGGCAGCCGGGTCGGTGATGCTGTTGGGCGTCATCCGGATCAGATCGGCGTCCTCGGGGATACGGGAGGCGAGCTCGTGCTCGGGGAGGGAGGCGAGGAGCATCTTGCCGACCGAGGTGCAGTGCGCGGGCAGCCGGCGCCCGGCGGCGGACACCATGCGGACGGCGTGCGTGGAGTCGACCTTGGCGATGTAGATGACGTCCGTGCCCTCCAGGATCGCCACGTGCACGGTCTCGTCGCAGGTCTCGGCGACGGTCCGGGCGACCTGCTGGCCCTCGGCGGCGAGGTCGAGCTGCTCGGCGTAACGGCTCCCGAGCTGGTACGGACGCACTCCGAGCCGGTAACGTCCCGGTTGTCCCGGTACCGGGACGATGTACGACCGGGCGGCGAGCGTGGTGACCAGCTCGTGCACGGTGGTGCGCGGCAGCTGCAACCTGCGCACGATGTCGGGGGCGGACAGCGTGCCGTCCCCGTCGAGGAAGAGCTCCAGTATGTCGAGAGCCCTGGTCACAGCAGGTACGAGGCGTCCCACGGCCGGCCCTCCTCCTTGCGTCTCAGGTGACTGCGTTCGAGATTTCAACAGTCGATCGGAATAACGAACACAGGCTAGCGACAGTGGGCACGGCCCGGCAATGGTCGGGCGGGGACTGTGTGACGGCGGGGGG
>NZ_VJZE01000878.1 GCF_009377205.1 Streptomyces phyllanthi | reverse complement strand
CCCCCGGGGTGACGACCCCCTGATCCCGGTCGGCACCCCGCGCCGCCCCGACACCTTCTACGGCCTGTCCAAGTCCTTCGGCGAGGACCTCGCCCAGTTCTACTGGGACAAGTACGGCATGGAGACCGTCTCCGTGCGCATCGGCTCCTGCTTCAAGGAGCCCAGGAGCGTGCGCATGCTGTCCGTCTGGATGAGCCCCGAGGACGGCGCCCGCCTCTTCCACGCGGCCCTCACCGCCGAGGACGTCGGGCACACCGTCGTGTACGGCTCCTCCGCCAACACCCGCCTGTGGTGGGACCTGACGACCGCACGAGCGCTCGGCTACGAGCCGCAGGACGACTCCGAGCCGTTCGCCGAGAAGCTGATCGCGGAGCACGGCGACCTCGACCCGGAGAACGTGGCGCACGCCTACCTCGGCGGCCACTTCGTGAGCGAGCCGCCCATCTGGCCGTACTGATCCGGCCGGGCAGGCGGAAAACGAGCGTTCGCGAGAGCGGGCGGGCACCGAACGGGCCCGCCCGCTCTCCCATTCGGGCACCCGCGCTGCCCGCTCTCACGTTCCGGCGTGCTCCCGCGCAGGTCCGAGGCGGGCAGACGCCGATCCAAACGGGCACGAACGGGCAGCATCGAATCCGCAACAAGCCTGTTCAGCACCCATATGCCGCTGTAGAACTTCCCCCACGGGCCACACCGGGCCCGAACGGGCAGATCCGGCCCCACCGCTCGAAGGCGGACGGGCCACTGAGCACAGCACGGAAGCGGGTGACGAGGATGACGACGGCGAGGACGGCGCGTACCACCGAAGAGCGTCGGCGTGAGATCGTGCGACTCGCCCGCGCCACCGGTTCGGTCGACGTCACCGCGGTCGCGGCCGAGCTGGGCGTGGCCAAGGAGACCGTACGGCGAGACCTGCGGGTCCTGGAGGACCACGGCCTGCTCCGCCGCACCCACGGCGGGGCCTACCCGGTGGAGAGCGCCGGCTTCGAGACGACGCTCGCCTTCCGGGCCACCAGCCATGTCCCCGAGAAGCGCCGGATCGCCGCCGCCGCGGCCGAGCTGCTCGGGGATGCCGAGACGGTCTTCGTCGACGAGGGCTTCACCCCTCAGCTCATCGCCGAGGCCCTGCCCGGAGACCGGCCGCTGACCGTGGTCACCGCCTCCCTGCCGATCGCGGGCGCCCTCGCCGAGGCCGAGAACGTCTCGGTCCTGCTGCTGGGCGGCCGGGTCCGGGCCGGCACCCTGGCGACCGTCGACCACTGGACGACGAAGATGCTCGCCGGTTTCGTCATCGACCTGGCGTACGTCGGCGCCAACGGCATCTCCCGCGAGCACGGTCTGACCACGCCCGACCCGGCGGTCAGCGAGGTCAAGGCACAGGCGATCCGGGCCGCGCGCCGCACGGTGTTCACAGGAGCGCACAACAAGTTCGGAGCGGTCAGCTTCTGCCGGTTCGCCGAGATCGGCGCCCTGGAAGCGATCGTGACGAGCACGCTGCTCCCCGCGGCCGAGGCCCACCGCTACTCACTGCTGGGACCACAGGTCATCCGCGTCTGACGCCCCGACCCCCGATCCTCGACCCCCGAC
>NZ_VJZE01000877.1 GCF_009377205.1 Streptomyces phyllanthi | reverse complement strand
GTTCATGGACCGGTTGGAGCCGGGTTCGGTCGAGTACAACGTGCCGTCGCCGATGTGGTTCGACGGTCCGGTGGACGTGGCCGCGCTGGGCGCGGCGCTGGGTGCGCTGGTGGCCCGGCACGAGGTGCTGCGGACCCGGCTGGTGGCTGGTCCGGACGGGGTGGCGTACCAGGTGATCGACCCGCCGGGGCCGGTGCCGCTGCCGGTCGTGGACGTGTCCGGCGTCGCCGAGCCGATGGCCGCGGCCAGTTGTCTGGTCGAAGCCGACGCGGCGGAGCCGTTCGACCTGGCGGCCGGACCGCTGGTCCGCGCCTGCCTCGTGCGGGCGGGCCTGGACCGCTGTGTGCTGGTGCTGTCGATGCACCACGTGGTCTCCGACGAGTGGTCGGAGCGGATCTTCTGGCGCGAGTTGTCGGCGCTCTACCGGGCGTTGCGGGCCGGTGAACCGGATCCGCTGCCGCCGCTCGGGGTGCAGTACGCCGACTTCGCCGTCTGGCAGCGCTCCTGGTTGACCGGAGACGTCCTGGACGGCCAGCTCGCCTACTGGCGGGACAAGCTGGCCGGTGCGCCGGTGCTGGACCTGCCCACCGACCGGCCGCGTCCCCCGGTGCGGTCCAGCGAGGGCGCGGCGGCCGGCTTCACGATTCCGGCCGAGACCGCGGACGCGGTGCGCCGGATAGCCCGCGCGAACGGCGCGACGATGTTCATGACGCTGCTGGCGGCGTTCGATGTGGTCCTGGCCCGGTACTGCGGCACCGACGACGTGACGGTGGGGACACCGGTCGCGGGCCGGACGCGCGCCGAGACTGAGGATCTGATCGGCTTCTTCGTCAACACGCTGGTCCTGCGCGCCGACCTGTCGGGCGATCCGTCATTCGCCGAGCTGCTGCGCCGGGTCCGGGAGACCACCCTGGACGGCTACGCCCACCAGGACCTGCCGTTCGAGCAGCTCGTCGATGCCCTCGTCACCGAACGAGACCGTTCCCGTCCCCCTCTGTTCCAGGTCTTGTTCAGTTACGACCCTCCTGCCCCGGAGGACGACAACGAGAACACCAGGCTTGCGGACGACCGGGCCGACTCCCACCCCGGTTGGGACACCGGGTCCGGGCCCGGGCCCGATGCCGGGCCGAGCCCGCTGCGAGTGAAGACCGATCTCGGGGTGACACTGGTCGATTCCGGCCGCGCCCTGATCGGTGAGATCCAGTACAGCACCGCGTTGTTCGACGCGGCGACGATCGACCGTATGGCCGGGCACCTGGCGGTCGTCCTGGAGGCGGTCGCGGCCGGCGCTGGCCGGCGCGTGGCGGAGCTGCCGATCCTGTCCGCCGCCGAGCGGCGGCAGTTGATCGCCGATGGAGACGGCGCGGTGGTCGCGCTGCCGGGTGTGGGCGGAGCTCATGACCTGGTCGCCGAGCGGGTGCGGCAGCATCCGGATGCGGTGGCGGTGGTGTGTGGGTCGCGTCTGGTGACGTATGGGGGTTTGTGGGAGCGGGCTGGGCGGTTCGCGGGTTTGTTGCGTGCGGCGGGTGCGGGTCCGGAGTCGGTGGTGGGTCTGTGTCTGCCGCGTGGGATCGACCTGGTGGCGGCCGTGTTGGGGG
>NZ_VJZE01000876.1 GCF_009377205.1 Streptomyces phyllanthi | reverse complement strand
CACGTGTGGTGGTTCCTCGGGTACTTCCTGTTCGGGATCCATGTCGTGGCGTTCGTGATGATCTACGCGGTGACGCACGCGAAGTAGCCGAGGACGGCGGCGAGCCGCGGAGGTGGGGTGGTGGGGCGGGGGCGGTTGAGCGGCCCCGCGGTTCAGCGGCTCCGGGAATAGGCCGGTGGGGGCCTTCGTTTCCCGGTATAGTTGAATCGTAAACAAGCTTGGAGGGTGGCAGCGATGATGCAGTTCGGGATCTTCAGCGTCGGCGACGTGACCCCGGACCCGACCACGGGCCGTACGCCGACCGAGCGCGAGCGCATCAAGGCCATGGTCGCGATCGCGCTGAAGGCAGAGGAGGCCGGGCTCGACGTCTTCGCGACAGGGGAGCACCACAACCCGCCGTTCGTGCCGTCGTCGCCGACCACGATGCTCGGCTACGTGGCCGCGCGCACGGAGAGGCTGGTCCTCTCCACCGCCACCACTCTCATCACCACCAACGACCCGGTGAAGATCGCCGAGGACTACGCGATGCTCCAGCACCTCGCCGACGGGCGGGTGGACCTGATGATGGGGCGCGGCAACACCGGGCCGGTGTACCCGTGGTTCGGGCAGGACATCCGGCAGGGCATCAACCTCGCCGTCGAGAACTACGCCCTGCTGCACCGCCTGTGGCGCGAGGACGTCGTGAACTGGGAGGGCAAGTTCCGTACGCCGCTCCAGGGCTTCACGTCCACGCCGCGGCCGATGGACGGCATACCCCCGTTCGTCTGGCACGGCTCCATCCGGTCGCCGGAGATCGCCGAGCAGGCCGCGTACTACGGTGACGGCTTCTTCCACAACAACATCTTCTGGCCGGCCGACCACACCAAGCGGATGGTCGAGCTGTACCGGACGCGGTACGCGCACTACGGCCACGGCACGCCCGAGCAGGCGATCGTCGGGCTCGGCGGTCAGGTGTTCATGCGGAGGAACTCGCAGGACGCCGTACGGGAGTTCCGCCCGTACTTCGATGTCGCTCCCGTCTACGGGCACGGGCCGTCCCTCGAGGACTTCACGGACCAGACGCCGCTGACGGTCGGGACGCCGGAGCAGGTGATCGAGAAGACGCTGGCCTTCCGGGACTACGCCGGTGACTACCAGCGCCAGCTGTTCCTGGTCGACCACGCCGGGCTGCCGCTGAAGACCGTGCTGGAGCAGATCGACATGCTCGGCGAGGAGGTCGTGCCGGTGCTGCGCGCGGAGTTCGCGAAGGGGCGGCCGGCCGATGTGCCGGACGCGCCGACGCATCAGTCGCTGCTGGCCGCCGAGGACGCCACCAGGGAGAAGGACGCGGAGGAGGTGCGTACCGCATGAGGCTCGTCGTCGTGTCGGCCGGGCTGAGCGTTCCGTCGTCCACGCGACTGCTGGGGGACCGGCTCGCCGCCTCGGTCGTGGAGCGCACCGGCGCCGGTGCGACCGAGGTCCAGGTCGTCGAACTGCGCGATCTGGCTGTGGAGATCGCCCACAACCTCACCAGCGGTTTTCCGGGGCCCCGGCTGACGCGCTGCGGCCGCTGTTCTCGTATCTGCGCGCCGTCGTCGTACCGACGGGTGCGTACGCGGCGTCCGAGGACTGGGGCTCCGGG
>NZ_VJZE01000875.1 GCF_009377205.1 Streptomyces phyllanthi | reverse complement strand
CCTCGGGGGGATGCCGCGAGAACCCGCGCGGTGGGGTGGACCGTTGGGACCTCGAAGTGCACGACCCGCTGCCCGGTCTCCTCCCGTTCGTCGCACACGACCTCGCCCAGCGACCGCCAGAAGGCCTCGGCTCCGGGCACGCCCGGGTCGGTGTGCAGATAGACGGACCGGTAACCGCCGTCCGCCGCCGCGAAGTCCAGGAGCGCGGCGACCAGTCGACGGGCCAGGCCGCGTCGCCGGTGCTCGGGACGTACGTAGACCCGCCGCAGCTGTGCGGTACTGCCCGAGGGGTAACGTTCGGCCAGCCAACGGGGGTTGGGCGGGTGCGCCGGTCCCCGGGAGTCGAGCGCGGCGGTGGCCACGACCTCCCCGTCCCGCTCGTCGACGGCGACCAGCAGGGTGTGGCGGACGGGAGCGACGTACGCGCCGTGGAGGTCGATGATGTCGCCGTGCCAGCGGGGCACGTAGCCCGTGCCGAAGTCCCGGTGGACGGTGTCGAGCATCACCGTGCGGGCACTGTCGAGGTCGTCGGGGCCTGCTTTCCTGATGCTGAATTCACGCACCTGCACATCATATGCAATAAAGCCTGCGCCTCATGATCGGGGTGTGCGCCTTCCGTCGGCGTGCGGTCGGGGCGCACGGCCCGCGCCCCCGAGCGCGGGTGCGTGGCTCGTACGCGCCCTTGCGCTGCACATCCGTACGTGGAGCACGCGTGCCGTGACTGCTTCGGGGTACTCCGTGGCCATGCGGATCAGCGTGGTGGATGTGGGATCGAACACCGTCCGGCTCGTGGTGGCGGACGCCCTTGGCGGCGTCCCGCTGCCCGTGCACACCAAGAAGTGGCGGTTACGGCTGTCCGAGCACGTGGCGCACGGGGGCCGTATCCCCGACTCCGCCGTGCACCAGCTGTCCGAGGCGGTGGCGGCGGCGGGCCGTACGGCCGAACGGTGGGGCGCCGCGGGCCCGTTCGCGTTCGCCACCGCCGTGGTGCGCAGCGCGCCGAACCGCCCTGAGGTGCTGCGGACCGTGCATGCCGAGACCGGGATCCGGCTGTGCACACTGCCGGGCGAGGTGGAGGCGGAACTCACGTTCCTCGGGGCGCGGCGGTGGATGGGCTGGAGATCGGGCCCGCTGGCGCTGCTCGACATCGGCGGGGGCTCGCTGGAAGTGGCGTTCGGGCGGGGGCGGCTGCCGGAGTTCGCGGCCTCGCTGCCGCTGGGGGCCGCACGGCTGACGCACGAGTTCTTCCAGGGGGAGGACCCGCCGTCGGCCGAGAGCGTGAAGGCGCTGCGGCGGAAGGTCCGCCATCAGCTGCGGGACGTGGCCGCGCGGATCCGGTGGGAGGGGCCGCGCACCGCCGTGGCTACCTCACGGACGTTTCAGCAGCTCGGACGGCTGTGCGGGGCCGCGCCCGGGCGGCACGGGCCGTTCGTGGAACGGCGGCTGCACCGGACGGACCTGGGAGCGGCGGTCGAGCGGCTGGCGGCGCTGCCCGCGGCGGAGCGGGCGCGGTTGCCCGGTATTTCGGCGCCTCGGGCCGTGCAGAGTCTGGCCGGGGCGGTGGTGGGGCACACCGTCATGAAGCTGACCGGGTTGAAGACCGTCACGATCTGCCCGTGGG
>NZ_VJZE01000874.1 GCF_009377205.1 Streptomyces phyllanthi | reverse complement strand
GGTAGGGGCGGCGGGGGCGAGGAAAACCCAGGGGCCCTCAATGCGATCTGCGCGCCCCGAACATCAGCCGCCGCAGCGCCGACAGCAGGCCATGTGCCTGGCGGTCGGACGTATGGGGCGCAGGCGCCAGGGCCACCACGTCGCCCCGGCGTGGGACCGGGACCGGACGACGCACAGGACTGCGGTCGCTCAGTTCGTAGCGGACGGGGAGGAGCCGAAGCCCCCGCACCACCGGACCGGACCGCCAGGGCAACTGGTCCGGCGGCAAAGTGAGTTCCGCCTTCGTGAAGTGCTCGAAGACACGCCCCACCGCCGTGGTCACGATCATGCCGGCCAGCTCACGGGCCGCACTCGGGCACTGGTGCGGCCCGGCCCCCCACGCGAGATGCGCCCGCGTACTGATCGTGGAGTCGACGATGTGGGACGTCCCGATCGCCAGCAGATCCTGGTGCGCGGCGGCGACCGACGGGGACACGATGTCCCCGGCGCGCACCCAGTAGTTCCCCAGCCGGACATCACGCGCCGCGAAACGGAAGCACATGTTCGCCACGGGCGGGCTCACCAGCGCCGCCCGGTTCACCGTCTCGCCGATCATGCCCGCCGACAGACTGCGCCGCACGGTGGCGTTCCCCCGGAGCACCTCCAGCAACGTGTTGCACACCATGTTCCCGGTGATGTCGTTGAGATAGACGGCGTTCATGAACAGCTCACGGCCCAGCTGCTCGTCCGAGAGCGTCGGGTCGGACAGAAGCAGGTACGACGTCAGGTCGTCCCCGGGCATCGCCCGCCGATGCGCCGCCAGCCGCGTCATCGCCGCCGACGCCCGCGCGGTCGCCGCCCCCGCGTCGGGCCCGCCGTCCAGCATCCGCCACAGGTCCATGACCATCTCGTCGCCGAGTTCGACCGGGCAGCCGAACAGCTTCGTGGTGACCATGAGGAGCAGCGGCCGCGTGTACTGCGCCATGAGATCCGTGAAGCCCGTGGTCCCGGACTCCGCGGCCAGCATGGCGATCAGCTCGTCCGCGTACCGTGCGACGGCCGCCCTCAGCTCCCACCCCTCCGGGGTGTGCCCGTCCTGGAAGGGCCGCATCGCCGAGTGGTACGTCCGCCGCGCGGCACGGTGCTCGTCGTCGTCGAAGAACATCGTCTGCCGCACCTCGTACCCCGCGAGCAGCGGCCAGTCCTTCGGCAGCCGTCCCTCGGCGCGCGCCCTCCAGTGCCGTACGTCCCGCCGCCACACGCTCTCGCTGCGCAGCACCTCCAGGACCTCGCGATAGTCCAGCACGAGCCACACGGGCACGCCCATCAGCCCGATCGGGGCCACCGGACCGTGCGTTCTCCGCAGCCGCTGGTACACGCTGCCCGGATCCGCGTCGAACTCCGAGGTCAGCAGCGGCTCCACCGGCAGCGACTCGATCCTGGGGCTGCCGGCGGGGGCGGCGGCGAACGCATGTGATTCCATGACGAACACGCATACCGTATGACGCGTTCACGTGCAGTGACGATGACATGAACTGTTACGGGTTGGTGATCCCTGGGGTGGATGTGGTGTTCCCCGGCCCAAACCGCAGGCCAGAGCACACCGACGCACACCGAAGCACTCCGCCGCACCGACCTTCGCC
>NZ_VJZE01000873.1 GCF_009377205.1 Streptomyces phyllanthi | reverse complement strand
GCTCCTGACAGGGCGGTCGGACGGGGTCGTACGGCGAGCTCGTGTCACACGGCTCTCCCGTGAACACGGCTCCACGGCTCCACGGCGAGTGCGTACGGCGTCCAGTGTCCCCCATGCCCGCGCGCGCCCTACACGTCGGTCAGCCGGAGCCCCGCGTGGGCCTTGTACCGCCGGTTCACCGAGATCAGGTTGGCGACGAGGGCCTCGACCTGGTGGGCGTTGCGCAGCCGCCCGGCGAAGATCCCGCGCATACCGGGGATCCGGTTGGCCAGCGCCTGCACGATCTCGACATCGGCCCGCACCTCACCGAGGACCATGACGTCCGTGTCGATCTCCTCGATCTCAGGATCCTCGAGGAGGACTGCGGAGAGGTGGTGGAAGGCGGCGGTGACCCGGGAGTCCGGCAGCAGCGCGGCGGCCTGTTCGGCGGCGCTGCCCTCCTCCGGCTTGAGCGCGTACGCGCCCTTCTTGTCGAAGCCGAGCGGGTTGACGCAGTCGACGACGAGCTTGCCCGCGAGTTCCTCGCGCAGCGATTCCAGCGTCTTGCCGTGGCCGTCCCACGGCACCGCGACGATCACGATGTCACTGCGGCGCGCGGTCTCGGCGTTGTCGGCGCCCTCGACTCCGTACCCGAGTTCCCCGGCGGCGGCCTGCGCGCGATCGGCGGCCCGCGAGCCGATGATCACCTTCTGCCCGGCCCTGGCGAGCCGGTACGCGAGGCCCTTGCCCTGCGGACCGGTGCCGCCGAGCACGCCGACGACGAGCCCGGACACGTCGGGGAGGTCCCAGGGGTCCTTGGCCGGGGCCTTGGCGGGGGCCGCCTCGGAGGCTGTTTGTGCACTGTCGGTAGAGGTCATGGGCCGACTGTACGTCCGGGAGGAATCCCTCGGCCGATGGGGTGAGCGCCGTCACGGAGACAGGGGACATGGGGACATAGGGACATGGGGTCACGGGTCACGGGTCACGGGGTCACGGCGCCACGATCGGGCGAATCCGTGGTGAACCGCGCGTCACGAGTGACCGACCGCACCAGGATGCGTGCGCATGGATGCCGTACGGGTCGCGTTGCTGCGGGAAGTGCTCGCCGGGACCGAGTGGCCGGGCGCCACACGCCGGTTCGCGGGGGCGCTCAGGGGGTCCGTCGTGTCGTACGGCGGCGGGCTTCTGCTGGTGGGCACGGCGGAGTACGAACCGTGGCATCTGGCCGCGCACCTCGTGGACGAGGCGGCGTGGTCGGGCACGCCGGAACTGTCCCCCACGCTCGTACGGCACGGCGCACCCCCGTCCGCTCCGGCGCACCTGGCGGTGGGGCTGGGCCGCGTGTCGGCGGCGCGGCGGGGCGAGACGGTGCTCGTGGTGTCCCCGTCCGCTCCGGGTGACGCGCTGCTGGAGCGGGTCCACGACGCGCGGCGGGCCGGGGCACGGGTGCTGGCCCTCGATGCCGGGGACCGCGAACTGGGGGCGATGGCGCACGAGTCGCTGGTCGTGCCGCAGGACACCGACCTGGACCTGGACACGGTGCAGCACCTGGTGAGCGCGGCGGCGGGCGAGAACGCGCTGCCGGAACCGAGGGGGCGCCGACGCCTGCGGGACCGTCTGGCACGACTGGCGGACCATCTGAC
>NZ_VJZE01000872.1 GCF_009377205.1 Streptomyces phyllanthi | reverse complement strand
GGCGCGCCCGGCCAAGCACGCCGCGCACCGCCCCCTCCCCGCTCGCCTAAATCACCACGCCGTCCACCTGCAACGTCTGCACCGCCCCCGCCGCGAACGACGCGCTCACCGACTTGCCGCTCAGGAACGTGTTCGAGTACGAGCGGTAGCGGTCGCTGCCGCTGGAGGTGTGGGTGTTCCAGCGGGGGACGAGGCCGCCGGAGCCGCCGGTCACCGTGGTGAAGCGGGAGAGGTCGAAGGTCAGGGTCTGGGCGGAGGTCGACTTGTTGACCGCCACGATCACCAGGCGGCGAGCCGACGCGCTGTACGCCGCCACCGCGTAGTCGACGCCCGTGTTCAGGATCGTCATGCCCGGGCGGATGTGACGGCTGAACTGGGCCATCACGTGGTACTTGGTCTGGACGGTGGTCGGCTGGAGGGTGTTCTGGTCGTACGCGATCATGGCCCAGCCCGCCGTCGGGTCCATCACCTGCCAGTAGACCCACGCCGTCGGGTGCAGCCAGCGGAAGTCCATGCAGAGGTTCGACGCCATGGTGTAGCCCGTGCCGTCGCTGTCGCCCGTCTCCGAGTTCCACAGCTTCTTGCCGGCCGTCGTCACCACGTCCGTGTAGAGCAGGTCGCGGCGGCCGCCCGCGCCCTGGTAGCCGTGCACGTTGACCTGGCTGACCAGACCCTTCGTGGTGGAGTTGAAGGAGTTCCAGGTCGAGCGGGCCGTGTCGTAGTTCGTCTCGTCGGACGCCGCGATACGGATGCCCGTGAGGCCCCGCTTGTCCAGCTCACTGCGCATGTAGGGGAGTACGGCGGCCTGGACCGCCGGGTCCATGTGACAGCCCTCCTGGGTGCCCGTGGCCGTCCACCAGCTGGAGGCCGGCTCGTTGAAGGGGTCGACCGTCGCGAAGTTCACGCCCCAGTTGTTCCTGGCGCGGAGGGCCACCTCGGCCAGGTGGGAGGCGTGCTGGCGGTAGTTCCAGGACTGGAGGTTGTTGCCGCCGCCGGACGCGCCCGACGGGTTGTGGTTCAGGCACATCCACCACATGGGGGAGTTGGCGAACAGCTCGGTCGTCGCGCCCCGTGCCACCGCCTTGGTCAGCATGGACCGCTGTGCCGCGTCCACCGACCAGTTCCAGGCGGAGGAGGAGGCGTCCTCGTTGTTCCAGTCCTGCCAGAAGCCCTCGATCTGCTTGAAGGCGGGGATGTTGGGCGACTCGACCATGGTCTCGCCGTTCACGCTGTTCCAGCTGCACGCGCCGAGGTTGTAACGGGCGATGTTGAGGCCCAGGCCGGGGAGCGTCGTGCCGTTGTACGTCACGTTGTTGGTGGTGAAGAAGATGTCGGCGAAGTCGGTGCGGGTGCCGAAGACGTTCGCCCACCAGGCCAGGGACGTGCCCCAGCCCTCCCAGGTGCCGTACGTCGTCCCGGGGTTGACCGCGATCGTCGCGTCGGCCCGGGCCACGCCCGTACCCAGCGCGCCGCCGAGGACCGCGCCGCCCGCGGCGGCCAACAGGGCTCTGCGGCGGAAGGCCGGGCGCTGAAACGGTTCTGTGCCAGGGGGTGCCGACTGCGGCTGGTCCTGGCTGTCGGGTCTCTGTGAAGTGGTCATGTCAGCTCCGGGGGTGCGGGTGCCAAGGGGG
>NZ_VJZE01000871.1 GCF_009377205.1 Streptomyces phyllanthi | reverse complement strand
ATCTCGGGGGGCCGGGTGGACTCTTCCTCCGAGCAGCGGGACTTGGCGGCGTAGGGGTTGGCGCAGGGAGCGCGTCCGTTGCCTTCTTGACTGCCTGGCTGGGGTCTTGAGTGCCTGGCGGGGTGGAGAAGCAGGTCTACAGCGCCTGTGGGAACGTGAAGAACCTGTTCGGGTCGTACCGCTTCTTCAGGGCCGTCAGGCGGGGGGCCGCTTCGCCGTAGTAGGCCTTGCGCCAGTTGGTCAGGGTCGGGTCCGTGTAGTTCTGGTAGGCGGCGCCCGAGGCGTGGCGGGACATGGCTCGGTGGGCCGTGGTGAGCCAGTTCCGGGGTGCCGTGCCGGAGGTGCCCGCCTGCCAGGACGTCATGTACTGGGCCAGCATCCGGGAGCGGCGGTGGACGAAGGCCGTCGCCGTGGGGGACACGCGGTTGATCGCGCCGCCGAGTGCCGTGAGGGCGATGGTGCCCGGTCCGCCCCGTACCGATGAGATCTGGGTGAGCAGGGTCTGGATCCCCGCGGGCGAGATCGAGCGGTCGAAGAAGTCCGAGCGGGCCGTGTACGTCTCGCGACCCAGGGCGCCCGCGGGTGTACGGCCCGGGGTGGGGCCGGGGAGGTGGCACTCGGCGTCCGTCGAGAAGGACGAGCAGCCCGCGTACATCTCCATCGACTCCTCGTACGAACGGCGCTGCAGCGACACGCTCTGGGCCGGGGCGCCTACTTGGTCGGCCAGGAAGTCGACGGCGTTCTGCAGCTCGCCGTACGTGCCGAGCGAGAAGGCCGACACGGAGATCGTCGGGGTGCGGCCGGGCGCGCACGACAGGCTGCAGGCCGACCAGATCTCGTCCGGCTGGTCCGGTCCCCACTCCTGCCAGGCGGTCACCACCTCGGCGGCCTTCGCCCACGGCCACGTCAGGTACGCGGAGACGGCCTGGGGCGCGGGGTGGGTACGGAAGCGGAGTTCCGTCACGACGCCGAAGTTGCCGTTGCCCGCGCCGCGGAGGGCCCAGAAGAGGTCCTCGTGGTCCGTGGCGTTCGCGGTGATTTCCTTGCCGTCCGCGGTGACGACGGTGGCCTGGGTGAGGCTGTCGCAGGTCAGGCCGTACGCGCGGGAGACGACGCCGTGGCCGCCGCCGAGGGTGAGGCCGGAGACGCCGACCGTGGGGCAGGAGCCGGCGGGGATGGTGACGCCCTTGGCGGTGAGGGTGCGGTAGACGTCGATCAGTTTGGCGCCCGCGCCGATGACCGCCTCGTCGGCGGAGGCGCGGATGCGGCTGATCTTCGAGACGTCGATGATCAGGCGGCCGTTGCCGGAGGACCAGCCTGCGTAGGAGTGGCCGCCGTTGCGGATGGACACGGGGGTGTGGTGGGCCCTCGCGTAGGCGAGGAGGGTGCGGATGTCCGCGGTGTGGGCGGCGTAGGCGACGGCTGCGGGCTTCAGGGTGTCGAAGCGGGTGTTGTAGAGCTGGCGGGCCGTGGACCAGGAGGTGTCGCCGGGGCGGATGAGCGGGCCGTCGAGGTCGCGGGCGAGGGCGGTCCAGTCGGCGGCGGCCCGGGTGGTCGAGGTGGCTGGGCGGCGGGGGGTGCCCGGGGTGGCTTCGGCGGAGCGGGAGGTGCATGCCGTGGCGGTGGCTGCCGTCGCTGTGGCGAGTG
>NZ_VJZE01000870.1 GCF_009377205.1 Streptomyces phyllanthi | reverse complement strand
GTGCTGGGACATGTCAGACTCCGGTCTCGAGTGGTTCCGCTTGCTCGGCTCGCCCTGCCGGCCCCGGCCGGCTCGCGGTCCTGAGGTGGCGCAGGGCGTACGACCGCCAGGGGCGCCAGGTGTCGGGGACGTCGGCGTCCGGCGGGGCGACGTCCGGGTCGCCGAGGGCGCGGGCGCGGATCAGGGCGACGGTACGGGGGTCCATGCCCGGCAGCGCCAGCAGTGTCTCCTGGGCGTCGTCCCGGTCGACGCCCGCGTCGAGCCGCAGCGTGCCGTCGGCGAGCGCGGTGGCGAGCGCGCTCACGGCCGGGGGGACGTCCTCCGCGTCCGCGAGGGCGGCGGGCTCGGGGAAGACGTGGGTGAGCGTCCCGCACGGTGCGTCCAGTGCCTTCCCGTACGCCGTCACCAGTCTCCCCGCCTCCGCCGCGCCGACGAGGGCCCGCACGGCCAGTTCCTCCGGATCGGCGGCGCCGGGTGACCGCAGTCCGGGGCGCGCGGCGACCAGCGGTGCGAGCCGGGGATCGCGGCCGAGCCGCTCGTCGACGGCGTACGGATCGGCGTCGAGGTCGAACAGCCGTCGCAGCCGCTGTACGGCGGTGGTGAGGTCGCGTGGATCGCCGAGACGGATCCGCGCGTCCAGCCAGCCACCGTGCGACCGCTCGTCGACGGCGACGATCGCTTGGCCGTACGGCAACCGGAGCGTGCGCCGGTACGTACGACGCCCGTGCGCACCGCTCACCTCCTCGACACCGGGGACCGCCTCGGCGGCCAGCAGGTCGAAGACGGCGCCGGACTGACAGGGCCCGCGGAAGGCCAGCCGCAGCGGGATCCCGGAGGCCGGTGCGGCGGGGGCGCGCCTGCGGGGCGCGGAGGCGCGCAGCTCGGTCGGTGTGGCGGCGTACACGGCGCGGATCGTGTCGTTGAACTGGCGCACACTGGCGAACCCGGCCGCGAACGCGATCTCCGTGATCGGCAGCAGGGTGGTCTGCAACAGCACCCGCGCGGTGTGCGCCCGCTGCGCCCGCGCCAGCGCCACCGGCCCGGCACCGACCTCGGCGGTGAGCTGCCGCTGCACCTGGCGGGCGCTGTAGCCGAGCCGCTGGGCCAGCCCGGCGACGCCCTCCCGGTCGACGATCCCGTCGCCGATCATGCGCATGGCACGACCGACGACGTCCGCGCGTACGTTCCACTCGGCGGACCCGGGTACCGCGTCCGGCAGGCACCGCCGGCAGGCCCGGAACCCGGCGCCCTGCGCGGCCGCGGCGGTCGGGTAGAACCGCACGTTCCGCCGCTTCGGCGTCACCGCGGGGCAGCTGGGCCGGCAGTAGATCCCGGTCGTCTCCACGGCGAAGAAGAACTCCCCGTCGAACCGCCCGTCCCTGCTCCGCACGGCCTCGTACCCGGTCTCTTCATCGATCACGCCCTCCAGTGTGGTCGATCCGGGTCGGGTGGACTGGCGGGATTCGGACACGGCGTTTCGAGGGGTGGGGCGAGTGGGCGGCCCGTCCCCGGCCCGTCCGGCACTCGGGGACGAGGCCGTGGCCGTGGCCGTGGCCGTGGCCGTGGCCGTGGCCGTGGCCGTGGCCGTGGCCGTGGCCGTGGCCGTGGCCGTGGCCGTTCAGGCCGATACGGGGGTATGGGGCGAGGT
>NZ_VJZE01000086.1 GCF_009377205.1 Streptomyces phyllanthi | reverse complement strand
CTCCACCCGTCCGGCGCTTGGGGACGAGGCCGTTCAGGCCGACGGCGGGGGTCTGGGGGCTGCAGCCCCCAGGGACGGGAAGGGTAGGGGCGGCGGGGGCGAGTACAACCACCCCCACAGCTCAGTCGTCGCCGTCCCCCAGCAGCCGCACCAGCTCGATCCGTGACCGGATCCCCAACCGGGTGAAGACCCCCCGCAGATGGTGGTCGATGGTCCGTGGGCTGAGCAGAAGTCGGGCGGCGATCTCACGGTTGGTGGCGCCCTCGGCCGCCATACGGGCCACCATCAGCTGCTGGGCCGTGAGACGGGCGGCGAGGTTCTCGGGCCCGCGCGGGGAGGGGTCGCGTTCGCCGAGGGCGCGGAGTTCGGCCCGGGCCTGGGTGGCGCAGTGTGCGGAGCCGAAGTGCTCAAAGGCCTCCAGGGCGCTGTGGAGGCGGTCGCGGGCCTGGGTGCGGTGGCGCAGCCTGCGGAGCGCGGCCCCGAACAGCAGTTCCGTCCGGGCGCGTTCGAAGTCGCGGGTGCCGGAGGCATGCAGGTCGAGGGCCGTGCGGTAGTGCTCGACGGCCTCCTCTCCCGTGGCGAGCAGGGCACGGCAACGGGCGCTGAGGGCGAGGTCGTCGGGGCTGCGGACGGTGCGGGCCCAGTGGTCGTAGTCGGCGTGCGCGGCGCGGGCCACGCGGGTGTCGCCGGTACGGACGGCGGCCTCGACGTAGTGCGGGGTGGCGATATGGCGGATGGCGCGGTGGCCGTGCCCGGGGCCGAACCCGGCGAGGGCACGCAGCCGGGCGGCGGAGGCAGCGTAGCGGCCGGCGCCGAGGTCCAGGACGGCGAGCGCGAACATGGCCAGGGCGGCGGGGAGTCCGAGTCCGCGCGCCAGGGCGTACGAGCGGGCGGCCTCGGCACGCTCGCGGCAGACCTCCTCGTCGCCGGTGATGGCGGCGAACATCGCGAGGGCGGCCTGGAGATGACAGGCTCCGTTGTCCTGACCGGTGGCGTACGCCTGCCGCAGCGCCTCTACCGCACCGGCCTCGGCGGCCCGTGGGCGCCCGGTCCAGAAGTCGGCGTACACGCGGAACTCCATGGCCTGCGGGACGGTGACCGCCTCGCCCCTTCCCCGGGCGGAGGCGGCGGCCCGCACGGTGGCGGCGGCGGCCCGCGTGTGGTCGCCGAGGAGCAGCGCCGCGATCCCGGCGTGGATCAGCAGGGTGGGGTCGCCGCCGGTCCCGCAGCGGCCGGCGGCGAATTCCAGTGCCTCGCGCGCGTCGTCGTACCGGCCCTCGAACGCGGCGGCCAGCCCGCCCAGCGTGCCGGGCGGCACGATGCCGAACCGGTCGGCGACGGCGGCGGCCTCACGGCAGCGGCGCAGATCGCCCGTGTAGACGGCGGCTTCGGTGGCACGTGCCAGCAGATGCACGGCGGCGCCGGAGTGTCCGTCACCCGTGTACCGGCCTGTACCTGACGGGTCCTCGCTCGCTCGGGCGACGGTGGCGTGCGCGACCGTCGCCGTGAGCAGCGCGTCGAATGCCTCGGCCGCGTTCCCCGCGCGGAGGGCGAGCAGCCCGCCGAGGGCGTCGTCACCGGTGGGGGCCGTGAGCCGGCGGGCGCGGTCGCCGTCCCCCGCCCGCCAGGCGTCGGCGGCGGCACGGACGAGGAGCCGGGTGCGCTCCGCCGGGTCGGGCGAGAGCACGGCGGCGCGTTCGGCGAGGGCGCAGGCCAGGGCGGGTTCGCCGGAGCCGCGCGCGTCCCGTGCCGCCTGGCGGAGTTCGGCCGCGAGCCGGCGGCTGGGGCCGAGGGCGGCGGCGCCGCGGTGCCAGGAGCGGCGGGGGCCCTCGCTCTCGCCGCGCAGAACGCGGGCGAGGAGTTGGTGGGCGGCACGGCGGTCGGCGGCGGACGCGGTCTCGTACGCGGCGCCGCGGATCCACGCGTCCCGGAAGACGATCCCGCCGGGCGTGGTGTGGGCGAGCCCCGCGGCCTCGGCGGCGTCGAGATGCCGGGTGTCGAGCCGGGCGGCGGTCACGGCGCGCAGGAAGGCGTGTGACGGGACCGGGTACTGGTCGGCGGCGGCGAGCAGCAGCAGGAGCCGGGTGTCGTCGGGCAGGGCCCGGACCTCCCCGCGGTGGGCGTGCAACAGCGCGGGCGCGAGCGCGGCGGGTTCGGCCGGGAGCGGGTCGAGGCCGGTCAACTGGCGCTCGGTCAGCACCGAGGCGAGTGCAGCGGCGGCGCGCGGGTCGCCATGGGCGGCACGCAGCACGCGGACACGGACGCCCTCGGACAGCGGGGCGTCCGCGCGCACGCCCTCGGGCAGCGGGGCGTCGAGGCTCGGCCACGCGCGGGTGGGGGGCGGTGGCAAGCGATGCGGAAGTTGTGGGGGGTTCACCGGAGTCACCACGCTCATCACGTTACTTCCGAGTTAACCGACAGGTAAAGACCGGCGATTTCACCGATGCGGCGCGCGTAGACCCCACCTGACACTCCAGGCAACCCCACCCGTACCAGGAGGCAACATGCAGCGCCGCATGCGTCGCATCGCCACGGCCCTCGCGGCCACGGCCTCAACTCTCCTTCTGTCGCTGACCCTTTCCGCTCCCGCTCGGGCCGCGACCCACAATCCCGTCGTCTTCGTCCACGGGCTCAGCAGTTCGTCGAGCAGCTGGGACGAGTGGCGCGGCTACTTCCAGGCGGACGGCTACACGTCCTCGGAGGTGTACGCCGTTTCGTACGACTGGTCGAAGTCCAACGCCACGACGGCGGCGCAGCTGCGCACCGAGATCCAGAACGTGCTCGCGCGGACCGGCGCGTCGAAGGTCGACCTGGTCGTCCACTCGATGGGCGCGCTCAGCTCCCGCTACTACCTCAAGAACCTCGGCGGGACGACGTACGTCGACGACTTCGTCTCCACCGCCGGAACGAACCACGGGACGACCGTCGCCGGGTGGTGCCGGTGGCTCTACACGTCCTGTGCCGAGATGTACACGGGCAGCTCGTTCCTGAGCTCGCTCAACTCCGGTGACGAGACTCCGGGCAGCGTGTCGTACGCCAGTTACTGGTCGAACTGCGACGACGCGCTCACCCCGGACACCACCGCGATCCTGAGCGGGGCGACGAACGTCGAGGTCGGCTGTATCTCGCACCAGGACATGAACAACGACTACGGGGTGTACCAGCAGGTGCGGAACTTCATCGCCTGACGCACCCGTCCCGCCCGTGCTGCCGGGCCCGGCCATCCTTCCGCCGGGCCCGGCAGCACGGGTGCGCCCGGCGGGCGGGCGGCGGGTGAGCAGGGCCCACTCTGGGGAGAATCGCGGTAACTGCCGCCCTCTCCGGGAGGTCCGCCATGGCCCGCGCCACGAAGGACGCCGTGCACCACCCCCTCTTCGCCCGGTTCTACGCCCGCTTCAGCGTGGCGGCCGAAGGGCAGGTGGGCCGCTACCGCGCCGAGCTGCTCGCCGGACTGTCCGGGCGGGTCATCGAGATCGGCGCGGGGAACGGACTGAACTTCCCGCACTACCCGGCCACCGTCTCCGAGGTCGTGGCGATCGAGCCGGAGCGGCTGCTGCGCCGGCTGGCGGTCGACTCGGCCCTGCGCGCCGGTGTCCCGGTCGATGTCGTACCGGGCGCCGCGGAGGCGCTGCCGGTCAAGAGCGAGGCCTTCGACGCGGCCGTGCTGTCGCTCGTGCTCTGCAGCGTGCGGGATGTGCGGCGGACGCTCGCGGAGGTACGGCGTGTGCTGCGGCCCGGCGGTGAGCTGCGGTTCTTCGAGCACGGCAGGGGCGGCGGGCGCGCGATGACGGCGGCCCAGAGCGTGCTGGACCGCACGGTGTGGCCACTGCTGTTCGGAGGCTGCCACACGGCACGGGACCCGATCGGTGAGATGCGCTCCGCCGGGTTCGAGGTCGGGCCGTACCGGAGTGTGATCGTGCCGGAGAAGGGGCCGCGGGTGCCTACCTCGTACTGCGTGCTCGGTGCGGCCCGGCGGCCCGAACTCGACGAAGGGGGCGGCTGAGGCATCCCTCGCGGCTGAGGCATCCCTCACGGCCGCGGGCCCGTTGTGGCTGGTCGCGCAGTTGCCCGTACCCCTTTCGAGCGCGGCCTCACAGGCTCCACCTGCGCAGCTCGCCCGCGATGTCGCTCACCGTCGCCTCGCCGCTCTTCACGAGTCTGGCCAGTTCCCGTACCTGTACGGGCGAGGTGGTGACCTTCACGCCGCTGGCCACCAGGTAGGCGTACGCGACCGCGGAGGCGAACAGCGCGTTGGAGCGCTCCAGTGCCGGGACGTGCAGCAGGAGTTGGAGCAGTGCGGCGGCGCGGGCGTGCGGGGTGTCGTAGACGGGGATGTCGAAGATCTCGGCCTGGTGCCGGGCGACCGCCGCGACGAGGGCGCCCCAGTCGGTGACCTGGGGGTCTCCGGGCGTCTTCTGTTCGGCGACCATCAGGAGCCAGGCGAGGTCGATGCTGAGATTGCTCAAGGGATCAGTGCTGCCCTCGGCGGCCCTCGTGTTCCTCGCCGAACTCCTCGGCGAAGACGGTCTCGTACTGCTTCATGAAGTCGGCGGCGGCCTCCACGAAGGTGTGCCCCACCTCGCCGGTGTCCTGTCTCACCAGTTCTTCGATGTAGCGGTTCACGCTCATCCCGCGCTCCAGGGCTCGCTCGCGGGCGGCGCGGGCCGTGTCCTCGTCCACCCGTACGTTCAGCTGGGTCTTGGCCATACCTCGAAGCTAGCGCCGGAGTGCTAGCAGGGCAAGAGGCCGGGGAGGTCCGGGCTCGTCCGGCCGTGCCGACCGAGATCCGATTGAGTGCCCCTTACATGCACATCAGGGACCCGACCTGCGATGGAGGGCACCTCGGACTTCTGGGGGATATCGGGTGTGCCCTTGATCACACTAGGCTCGGCCGGGGACACCGGAGTCCGTCCCCGGGAGACATCGGATTCGACCTGGTCCGACCAAGGAGGCCGCCTTGCCCACAGCTGCTCCGGAGCACGCCCCCGGCCGAGCGGAGGCCGACGGGATCGCCGCCCGCGCCCGCGGCCTGACGAAGGCGTACGGCTCCGGCGAGACGACCGTGCTCGCCCTCGACTCGGTGGACGTGGACATCGCGCGCGGCCGTTTCACCGCCGTCATGGGACCGTCCGGCTCGGGCAAGTCCACGTTGATGCACTGCCTTGCGGGGCTCGACACCGTCTCGGCCGGTCAGGTGTGGCTCGGCGAGACCGAGATCACCGGGCTGAAGGAGCGGGAGCTGACCCGGCTGCGGCGGGACCGGATCGGGTTCATGTTCCAGTCGTTCAACCTGATCCCGACCCTGACCGCGGCCGAGAACATCACGCTCCCCATGGACATCGCGGGCCAGAGGCCCGACCAGGCGTGGCTGAACGAGGTCATCGACACCCTCGGGCTGCGCGCCCGCCTCAAGCACCGCCCCTCACAGCTGTCCGGCGGCCAGCAGCAGCGCGTGGCCTGCGCCCGCGCGCTCGTCTCCCGCCCCGAGCTGATCTTCGCGGACGAGCCGACCGGCAACCTCGACTCCCGGGCCGGCCTGGAGGTGCTCGGCTTCCTGCGCCAGGCGGTCGACAACCTCGGCCAGACCGTCGTGATGGTCACCCACGACCCCGGCGCCGCCGCCCACTCCGACCTCGTGCTCTTCCTCGCGGACGGGCGCATCGTGGACGAGATGGAGCGTCCGACCGCGGAGGCGGTGCTGGAGCGCATGAAGCGCTTCGACACGGTCCGGGCGGTGTTCGACGGCGGGGACGCACCCGCCGACGCGTCTCCCGGTCCCGCCCCCGGCACGGCTTCCGGCCCGGCGCCCGGCACATCTTCCGGACGGTCCCCCGAAGAGTCCGAAGAGTCCCCCGAGTCCCCCGACAAGGACTGAGGCCGTGCTCAAGGCGACGCTCCGGAACTTTCTCGCGCACAAGGGCAGACTGCTGCTCTCCGCGCTGGCCGTGGTCCTGTCCGTGGCGTTCGTCGCGGGCAGCCTGATCTTCTCGGACACGGTCTCGCGCACCTTCGACCGGCTGTTCGCCTCCACGTCGGCCGATGTGACCGTGACTCCGAGGGAGGACCTCGACTCGCAGATCCCGTCGGGGGCGACCCCGACCGTGCCCGCGTCGCTCGCGGAGCGTGTCGCCCGCGTCGACGGCGTCGCGGACACCCATGTGGACGCGTCCGTGGAGGGCGTCACGGTCGTCGACAGCGACAACGAGTCGGTCGGCCCGACGACGGGCGCCCCCACCATAGTCACCAACTGGTACGTCACCGACCGCAGCCCGGTGAAGCTGACGTCCGGGCACGCGCCGGAGGGACCCGGCCAGGCGCTCCTCGACGCGGACACCGCGAAGAACAAGAGCGTGAAGATCGGCGACACCCTGACGGTGCTCGCCCAGCCGGGCTCCTTCAAGGTCGAGGTCGTCGGGATCGCCACCTTCACCACCACCAACCCCGGTGCCGCGCTGCTCTTCCTCGACACCCCCACCGCACAGACCGAACTGCTCGGCTCGTCCGACGCCGCCACCGGTATCTCGGTCACCACCGCGCCCGGCGTCAGCGACGCCGTGGTCAAGCAGCGCATCGCCGACGAGCTCGGGCGGAACGCGTACGAGTACCAGACCGCCGACGAGCAGGCCGAGTCGGCGGCGGCCGACCTGGGCGGATTCCTCGACGTCGTCAAGTACGTCATGCTCGGCTTCGCCGGGATCGCCGTCCTCGTCGGCATCTTCCTGATCGTCAACACCTTCTCGATGCTCATCGCCCAGCGCACCCGCGAACTGGGCCTGTTGCGCGCGCTCGGCGCCGACCGGCGGCAGGTGCGCCGGTCGGTCCTCGTCGAGGCGACGCTGCTGGGCCTGGTCGGCTCGACCCTGGGCCTCGCCGCGGGCATCGGGCTCGCCTTCGGACTGATCGCGCTCATGAGCGCCTTCGGGATGAACCTCAAGTCCACGGAGATCGTCATCGGCGTGGCCACTCCGGTCTCGTCGTACGTCGTCGGGGTCGGCGTCACCTTCGTCGCGGCGTATCTCCCGGCGCGGCGCGCGGCGGCCGTGTCGCCGATGGCGGCGCTCGCGGACGCCGAGATCGCCGGGGTGGGGCGGCCGCTGAGGGTGCGCGCGGTGGTCGGCTCGGTCGTCGGGGCGGCCGGTGCCGCCGCGCTCGTGGGGTGCGCCGTGTCCACGGACACTGGGTCGGCGGCGTCGCTGCTGGGCCTCGGCGTGGTCCTGACGCTCATCGCGACCGTGATCGCGGGACCGCTGCTGGTACGGCCGGTGATCCGGGTGCTGGGCGGAGCCTTCCCCGCCCTGTTCGGCACGATCGGCCGGATGAGCCAGCGCAACGCCCTGCGCAATCCGCGCCGTACGGGCGCCACCGCGGCCGCGCTGATGGTGGGGCTCGCGCTGGTCGGCGGTATGTCCGTGGCGAGCGCGTCGATGACCAAGTCGTTCGACCAGGAGATCGACCGGACGCTGGGCGCCGACTTCGTCGTCCAGAACCAGAACTTCATGCCGTTCCCGCAGGAGGTCACCGA
Source organism: Streptomyces phyllanthi (assembly GCF_009377205.1). Taxonomy (GTDB): domain Bacteria; phylum Actinomycetota; class Actinomycetes; order Streptomycetales; family Streptomycetaceae; genus Streptomyces; species Streptomyces phyllanthi. Next base: position 19,867 of record NZ_VJZE01000086.1, on the reverse strand, counting down.
CAAGGTGCGCGACACGGACGGGGCCGGGCTGGTCGTACGGCAGCGGTTCGCGCCGGTCGCGGTACGGCTGCCGGACGGCGACCGGATCAAGACGACGGCCGCCGCCTACGACCCGAGGCTCGACGAGGTCGCCAACGTCACCTACGCCAGGGGCGACACCGCCGCCGCCCTCGCGGACGGCGCCATTGCCATGGACGTGGACTTCGCCAGGGACCACGACGTGACGATCGGCAGCACGATCCCCGTGGAGTTCCAGGCCGGGCGGAAGACCGAGCTGAAGGTCGCCGCGCTCACCGACCAGGGGACCTCCGACGGCTTCGGCATGCAGGGCGGGCTGTACTTCGGCTTCGGCACCGTCGAGAAGTACGTACCGGACGGCCAGGACTCGGCGCTGTACGTCAACGCCGCCGCCGGCACCGGCCCCGACCAGCTCCGCTCACGCCTGGAGGCGTCCCTCGACCCGTACCCGCAGGTGCAGGTCCGCGACCAGGCCGACTACAAGGAGCTGGTCCGGGGCCAGATCGCCGTACTGCTCTATCTGGTGTACGCGCTGCTCGGGCTCGCGATCGTCATCGCCGTGCTCGGCGTGGTCAACACCCTGGCCCTGTCGGTGGTGGAGCGCACCCGGGAGATCGGGCTGCTGCGCGCCATCGGGCTCGCCCGCCGGCAGCTGCGGCGGATGATCCGGCTGGAGTCCGTGGTGATCGCCGTGTTCGGCGCGGTCCTGGGGCTCGCACTGGGGCTGGTCTGGGGCGTGTGCGTCCAGCAGGTGCTGGCGCTGCAGGGCATGAAGGCCCTGGCGATCCCCTGGGGCACGGTCGTCGCGGTGGTCGTGGGGTCGGCGGTCGTGGGCATCGTGGCGGCGCTGCTGCCCGCGCTGCGCGCGTCGCGGATGAACGTACTGGCAGCCATCGCGCACGAGTGATGTACTCGCCTGGCGCACTCAAGTCCCTTCAAGGTGAGGAGAGTTCATGCCGCGTCCGTTCCGCTTCGGAGTCAACCTGCTCCAGTCCACGACTGCCGAGGAGTGGCGCGCGAAGTGCCGCAGGGCCGAAGATCTCGGGTACGACGTGATCCTGGTCCCCGACCACCTCGGCATGCCGGCGCCGTTCCCGGCCCTGGTCGCGGCGGCCGAGGCGACCGAGCGCCCACGGTTGGGCACGTTCGTGCTGAACGCGGGCTTCTGGAACCCGGCGCTGCTGGCCCGGGAGGTGGCCACCACGGACGCGCTGACGAACGGCCGCCTCGAACTGGGGCTCGGCACCGGATATGTGGAGGCGGAGCACCGGAGCGCCGGTCTCCCCTGGGGCTCGCCGAGGGAGCGTGTGGACCATCTGCGGCACACGGTCGAGGAGATGGAGCGGCTGCTCGACTCCGAGGAGCACGAGCCCCGTCCCGTACAGCGGCCCCGGGTACCACTGCTGATCGGCGCCAACGGCGACCGGATGCTGCGGCTCACCGCCGAACACGCGGACATCGCGGCGTTCACCGGCGCCCGGACCGTGGACGGCGGCATGCTGGCCCCGATCACGGCGGAGGAGCTGGACGAGCGGGTCGCGCTGTACCGGGAGCTGGCAGCCGGACGGAAGGAACCGGCCGAGCTGAATCTGCTCCTCCAGGTGATCGTGGTCACGGACGACCGGAGCGCCGCGATTCAGGAGTGGCTGCCCCATATCCCGCACCTCACCGAGCAGCAGGTCCTCGATCTGCCGATCGTGCTGGTGGGGACGCTGGAGGAGATCGTGGCCCAGGTGCGCGCCCAGCGGGAGCGCTACGGGTTCTCGTATCTGACCGTGCTGGAGCCGAACATGGAGGTGTTCGCACCGGTCATCGACGCGCTGCGGGGGTTGTGAGGGACGCGCTTGGTGTTCACCGACGCCGAGGGCGCCGCCCTGGAGCTGACCGAGCAGGGCACCCGCATCGCCGACGCGGCCGGCGGCGTCACCGACGAAGCCTGGGCGAACGCCGCCAAGCACCACGACGAGGACCGGCCCGCCGCCCTGTTCGGGTAAGCGGCCGGTTTCCGCGGCACGTCATGCTTCGGCTCGGTGCGATGTGCCCTGCTCAGTGCGGCGGCCTCTTGCGCAGCCTGCTGAAGAGCCGCTTGGCCTCGCTCCTCGTCCTCGGGTCGGACGCCATCCGCTTGCCCTGAGCGATCAGACGGCGTCCCTCGGGGCTGCGCCCGAACGCCTTGATGCGGTTCAGCAGACCGGCCATGCTCTTTCACCTGCCAAGACTCGACAATCGACGGACATGCCCTCTCCTACCCCTCGCGGCAGCGGAACACTCGGGCAGCCGCGATCCGGCACCGGTCAGGTCGGTTCCTCGGGGTCGGGCCGGGGGTACGCTTCCGCCTGGCCGGAATCACGTCCGACTTCGGCGTCAACGTCCGAGGGATCCGGGACCTCGGCAGCGGAAGGCAGGGAACCGAAGTGTTCGGACTGAGCGAGCTCGCGCTCATCCTGATCGTCGTCATAGCGGTCCTCGCCGCGAAGAAGCTCCCCGACCTGGCCCGCTCCGCGGGCAAGTCGGCGCGCATCCTCAAGGCGGAGAACAGGGCGATGGAGGAGGAGCAGAACACGGTCGGTGAGCAGGCGGCGCCTCGCGTGATCCAGGGGGAGACCCTCTCCCGCGGCACCACCGCCCCGCCCGCCGACGCGCCCAGGCCCGCCACTCCCCCGGGTGCCGGCGAGCCTCACGCCCAGGGCTGACCCGTACAGCCGGGGCAACCATGACAAGGGCGTGGCGAGTCACGGGGGTCGCACGCCTGGCCGCTGATGCGTGCACGCCTGGCAGTTGATGCGTGCTGTGCGTGGCCACCACCCTGACGGCGCTCACCGGGCCGCGGGAGTCGACCCGATGTTCACCACGCGTGCCCAGGCGGGCGGCAGGCCCGGGGCGTACTCGGAACTGCTCTCGTCGTACGACCGGGCCGCGTGCTGTCGTGGGAACAGGCCCACCACCGTGCGGCACGGCGGCCGGGTGCCCGGCCAGGGTGTCTGCCCGTCGGTCAGGACCACGATGACATCGGGGCGGGGCCGCGTGGCGAGCGCCTTGGCGAAGCCCGTGCGCAGGTTCGTGCCCCCACCGCCCACCAGCGGTATCCCCTCGGCACGGCACAGCGGATGCGCGATCCGGGCCGCCGCGTCGCACGGCACCACGGTGACCAGGTCACGACGGCCGCCCACGGCCCGGGATATCGCGGCGACCTCCAGAAGCGCGCTGCCCAGTTCGGCGTCACTGACCGACCCCGACGTGTCGATGACGACGGACACCCGGGGCGGCCTGCGCCGCAGGCTCGGCAGAACGGCGCCGGGCAGGGCGGCCGAGCGCCGCGACGGCCGTCCGTAGGTGTAGTCCTCGCCCGCGCCGGAGCCGGAGGCCGCCGAGCGGACCGCCGCTCCCAGCAACTGCCGCCACGGCAACGGAGGGTGGAACACCTCCTCCGCCCATCGCCGCCACCCCTTGGGGGTGTCCCCCGGGCGGGCGGTGATGCCCTGGGCCACCCGGAACCGGACCGCGTCCCGTTCCTGCGCGCTGAGGCCGTGCGCGCCGTCCGGGCCCATGTCCCACTCCCGGTCCAGTCCGTCGGCGCCGCTGCCGCAGTCCAGCCAGGACATGCTCTGCGTACGCGGCCCGAGGCGGAACTGGCGCAGATAGTCCTCCATGAGCTCCCCCTCGGGCAGCTTCAGGGACGACGGCCGGACGGCGCCTCTGGGCCGTAGCAGCCCCTGGCCGAACACGTCGTCGTTGATCTCGCAGTCCGCGGCGATGTTCATCCGCAGCCGTTCACCCGGACCGGTCAGCCCGCGCTCCCGCGCGACACGGTCACTGCGCCCGTGGTGGTCACGCAGCAGGTGCGAGACCTCGTGCACCCACACCCCGGCCAGCTCCTCCACCGGCGTACGGTCCACGAACGCCGGCGAGACATAGCACCGCCAGTACTTGTCGACGGCCATCGTCGGTACCAGCCGTGACTCGACGGTGTGCAGGGCGAACAGGGCCGTCGCCAGGTAGGGCCGGACCCGGGCGGCGTGCAACCGGGCGGCGAAGAGCTTGTCGAGGTCCAGCGTGCCGGGTGCGTCTGCCGTCACCGGCGCGTCCATCGTCACCGGTACGTCCGCAGTCACTGGTTCATCCGCCGTCACCGGCACGTCCGCCGTTCCCGGTGCGTCCGCTGTCATCGGCCGGCCTTCGCGCCGACCGCGGTCCGCGCCGCCGCCCGGTCCGCCCGCCGGGACAGGGTCACCACTCCGGCGAGCCGCTCGATCGACGCCGGAACCTCCCAGTCCTCCCGGCGCAGCGTGGCGAGGGTGGTCGCGGGGACGACCACCAGATCCGGGGCTCCGGTCTCCACCGCCCGGACCAGGAGAGCCCACGCCGCGTCCCAGCGGGACCTCTCCGGGCGTTTGCGGACCGCCGCCACGACACCGTCGAGCACGGCCTGGCGCAGATCCCCCCGCTCGGGCAGGGCGGCACCCGCGGGGTCGGCGAGGACCACTTCGGGATCCGGGAGGTCCATCCGGTCCAGGCTCGCCAGCAGCTCCAGCCCCGGACCGTCTCCCACCGTGCCCCTGACCAGCAGGGACAGCACTTCCCGGGAGGATCCGGCCGCGGTCGCGAACGCGATCAGGCACAGCGTCATCTCCCAGCTTCGAGGGGACGGCCAGGCGCCGCCGCGGCGGGTTTCCCCGCTGGGCAGCCGGTGGACGAGTCCGGGGCGGGCGGACAGGAGCCCGCACACCGCGCGGCGGGCGAAGTCCACGGCCTCCGGCAGCTTCTCCGGGGCGAGCCGTGGCAGGGTGGCCCGGGGCCAGGTGCCGCCGAGGCCCCGTACGACGACCTCGTGGTCGTGGGTCCACTGGAGGTGCACGAACCGGTTGGCCAGCGGCGGGCTCAGCTCCCAGCCGTCGGCCGCCGAGGACCGCGGATTGGCGGCAGCCACGATCCGGACCGCGGGCGGCAGCCGTAGGGCACCGATCCGCCGTTCGAGCACGAGGCGGAGCAGGCCGGCCTGAACGGCGGGAGGCGCGGTGGACAGCTCGTCCAGGAACAGCAGGCCTCGCCCGGCCCGCACCAGTCGCACAGCCCAGTCCGGCGGGGCCATCGGGACACCCTGTTCGGCGGGATCGTCTCCGAGGACGGGCAGGCCCGAGAAGTCGGACGGCTCGTGCACGCTGGCGATCACGGTGGTCAGCGGAAGGTCCAGGGCGGCCGCGAGCTGCGTCAGCGCCGCGGTCTTGCCGATCCCCGGCTCACCCCACAGCAGTACGGGCAGGTCGGCGGCCACGGCCAGAGTCAGGGCCTCCAGTTGTGTGTCGGGGCGCGGCTCGGTGGTCGTGTCGCGCAGCAGGGTCAGCAACTCGTCGGCGACTTCGAGCTGAGGGAGGCGGGTCGGCTCGGAGGGGGTGCTGGTCGCGGCGGACGGGGTGAGTGTGGGCATGTTTGATCACCTATGGGTCGTGGGTTCATGGGGTCGTGGGTCCATGGGGGCGTGGATCGGTTCGTGGTGAGCTGAGTGGGTGCCGAGGATCGAGGACCGAGGCCCTCGGCCGGCGTGAGTCGAGTGGGCGCATGAGGCCCCCTGGTGGGTGGGGGCCCTGGTGGGTCGGGGCGGAGGCCCCCCGGTCAGCTGAGGGTCGCGTGGCGCGGGCGCGAGCGCTGGTCGCGGGGACGGCGACGGGCACCCTGGCGGATGCGGTCGGGCCCAGGGCCCATCAGACCCGCCCGGTACAGCCCGTAGGTGATCCGCCGTTGCGCGGCCGTCTCCAGTTCGTCGCGCAGGGCGCCGCCGCGCAGCACCGCGTCCGGGCCCAGCAGGCCCTCGACGACGGCCAGCGCACCGGCGGTGTCGCCATGGTCCAGGCGCTCGCGGACACCCGTGAGGCAGTCCGGATGACGGTGGGCCTCGTCGATGGCCCGCAGGCAGGGAAGCGGCGTACCGGTCAGTGCGACCAGGAGTTCCTCCCGCCGGATCTCGGCCGGGTCGTGGTCCAGCGGAGCCAGTACCCCGTCCACCAGGCCGATCCGGTGCTGAGCTCCCCGGCACTCCACGAGGCACGGCTGTCCTGCCGGGTCCGGCGCCCGGGGCGAACCGGTCGGCGCATGGTCCGGTACGAGTGCCGAGGCCACCAGCGGATGCAGTCGGTCGGGCTCGATCGCACCGGAGCGGATCAGTTCCAGGTCGGGCAGCACCCAGGTCGCGGCGTCGGGCAGTACCGGCAGCGCGGAGACGTCCCCGTCCGTCGGCGCCTCCGTGATCCGCAGTACGGGCGGACCGGCCCCGTCCCTGTCCACGACGCCCGTGACGTCCATGACCTCCGTGACGTCCGCGACCAGGTCCAGGAGCAGGCGATGCCGGGACCCCAACCGCACGGTGGCGGTACCGGTGGACCGCCCCTCGGCGTGGAGGAGGATCCGCGTCTCGGCCGCCCACCGGTCCACGGCACAGCGACGCCCCGGCGGCACCGTCCTCTGCGACTCCGGGTCCGGCATCGAATGGCCCTCGACGGGCGGCGGGCCGGCGGGCTGCCCATCGGCTGCTGACCGGATCCGCAGCTCGCCCGTCCTGCGCGCGTCCCACAGGTGGCGGTGCAGGTCGAGACGGAAGCGCCGGCTGGGGTGCGGATGCGGGTGCCGCGGGGCGCCGAACCCGGAGTGGGATCCGTCCCACAGGGCGAGGCTGATCCGCTGCCCGGCGTCCGCCCAGGCCGGCGGGGTCCGGGCCACGAGGTGCACCGGGCACGGACCGTCACGTCCCGTGGCGTCGTACCGAGCCAGGGGGATGGTGAGACCCGGGCGCAGCAGCCCGTCAGGAGCGACCCTCGGCATGTGCCAGCGCAGCAGGTCGGGTGCCAGATGGCGAAGATCGGCCCGGATCCGGGCCGCGAGTTCCCGGCCATGGGTACGCGCCAGGGAACGCAGATTGAAATCGACGTCGACGCCTGCGGCGGCACACGCCCCCGCCCAGTCCCCGCTGCGGCGGCGGGCGGTCGCGGTCTCGATCATGGAGGGCGGCACGGCGAACTCGCGCACGCGCGGCCAGAAGGAAAAGCGGGAATCCCCGTTCGCGGTCTGAGTGAGCATCAGCACTCACCTTGCGCGGACGGGACCCCCAATCTGTACACAGAGTGAGTGGTCATCGCGGGGAGCATAGCGCTCCTGAGCGCGGTCTGCCAGGCGTTTCAGCCGGAGCGCCACATGGGGCAACCGACAGGCACCGTATGCCAGTTGGCAGCGGCCGGCACACGGAAACCGCCGGTCCATGGAAACCGCTCGCCAGACAGCGCGGCGCTCTGCTTGGCTCACCCCATGAGCGATCTTCACATCCGCTGCGCCGCCCTCTCGGACATCGACACCGTGCTGCGGTTCTGGCGCGAGGCCGCGGAGGGAAAGAGCATCACCGACGACCACGACGGCGTGGCCCGGCTCATCACCACGGACCCCGGGGCCCTGCTCCTCGCAGAGCGCGACGGCCTCCTCACGGGGACCGTCATCGCCGGCTTCGACGGATGGCGATGCTCCGCCTACCGACTGGCCGTGCATCCGGACCATCGCCGGCAAGGGATAGCCACCGCCCTGATGGAGGCGGCCGAACAACGGTTCGTCGCTCTGGGCGGACGGCGGATCGACGCCATGGTCCTGGAGGTCAACGAACAGGCACACCACACCTGGGCGTCGGCCGGCTACCACCGTGAGGACCACTGGCGGCGCTGGGTCAAGTCGCTGTAGGCACAAGCCCGGACACGGGCGCGGGCACGGGACACGGGCACGGGACACGGACACGGGCGCGGCAAGGACAGACACAGGCCGGACCGCCGGGTGTCGGCCACCGCCACATGCCGGGGCGCGCCACGGGGTACGCGCCCGAGGCACCCAGGGACCGAGCGCACGCATCACTTTGCCGATCCTTTACCATGGGTGGACCGTCCCAGTCCTACGGAAAGGTTGTGAGCGTCCGCCCATGGGCGAGCCTCCCAGTAGTCGGCCATCCCGTCCCCGGTCCGCGGCATCGCGCGGACCGCACACCCCTGCCCGACCATGGGAGGGGGTGACCCGATGACCGAAGTGCTCCTCCTTCTGGTGGCGATGCTGCTCTGCGTCGTCTGCGGGGCCTTCGTCGCCGCCGAGTTCTCCTTGACCACGGTCGAGCGCAGCGAGCTGGAGCGAGCCGTGGAGCGCGGCGACCGGGGCGCCGCGGGCGCCCTGAAGGCCGTGCGGAACCTGACGTTCCAGCTCTCCGGGGCCCAGCTCGGCATCACCGTCACCAACCTGGTCGTCGGTATGCTCGCCGAGCCGTCCATCGCCCAGCTGATCTCCGGCCCGCTGGAGTCCCTGGGCGTGCCGCGCTCCGCGTCGGGCTCGATCGCGCTGATCCTCGGTACGGCCCTGTCGACGGTCGTCCTGATGGTCGTCGGCGAACTGGTGCCCAAGAACTGGGCGATCTCCTCGCCGCTCGCCGTGGCCAGACATGTGGCGAACCCGCAGCGCTGGTTCAGCGCCGCGTTCCGCCCGTTCATCACGCACCTCAACAACACGGCCAACCGTCTCGTACGCCGCTTCGGCCTCGAACCCGCCGAGGAACTGGCCTCCGCGCGCGGCCCGCAGGAACTGGCCGCCCTCGCCCGGCACTCCGCCAGGGAGGGCGCCCTTCCGGCGGACACCGCCGAGCTGTTCGTGCGCACGCTGAACCTCGCCGATCTGACCGCGGAGAACGTGATGACCCCGCGCGTCCAGGTCATCGCCCTGGACGCCCAGGCGACCTGCGAGGACGTGACCAACGCGACCCGGGCCACCGGCCTGTCCCGCTTCCCCGTCTACCGCGGCAACCTCGACTCGGTGGTCGGCACCGTCCACATCAAGGACTGCCTGGCCGTGCCCGCCGACCGCCGCATTCACGTCTCCGTCGCCGAGCTGCTGCGCGAGCCGCTGCTCGTCCCGGAGACGCTGACCGTGGACCGCCTGCTGGACCGGCTGTCGGGCAAGCGCACCATGGCCGTCGTCATCGACGAGTACGGCGGCACCGCGGGCGTCGCCACCCTGGAGGACATCGTCGAGGAGGTCGTCGGCGAGGTCCGCGACGAGCACGACCCGCACGAGACGCCCGACCTCGCCCCCGCGGGCACGGACGACGAGGGCCGCACGCTGTACTCGGCCGACGGCTCGGCCCGCACCGACCAGCTCGCGCGCGTGGGCATGCGGGTGGCGGAGGGGCCGTACGAGACCCTGGCGGGTCTGGTCGCGGCCGAGCTGGGCCGTATACCGGCCGTGGGCGACACCGTCGATGTCGGCGGGTGGCGGCTCGACGTGGTGGACGCCTCGGGGCGCCGGGCCGCGCGGGTGCTGCTGCACGCGCCGGTCCTGTCCGACGGCTCCGGCTCCGACGACTCCGATGACTTCGCCGGCGAGGAGAGGGAGCGATGACCGCTGTCCAGCTGCTGATCGGTTTCGCGACGCTGGTCGTCAACGCCTTCTTCGTGGGCGCCGAGTTCGCGCTGATCTCCGTACGCCGCAGCCAGATAGAGCCGTACGCCGACGAGGGCGACCGGCGGGCCCGCAGCGTGCTGTGGGGCCTGAAGCACGTGTCCGCGCTGATGGCGGCCGCGCAGCTCGGCATCACGCTGTGCACCCTGGTCCTCGGTGTGGTCGCGGAGCCCGCGATCGAGCACCTGCTGGAGCCGGTGTTCCACGCGGTGGGTGTGCCGGAGGGCGCGGGGCACGCGGTGTCGTTCGTCATCGCGCTGACCCTGGCCACGTATCTGCACATGCTGCTCGGCGAGATGGTGCCGAAGAACATCGCGCTCGCGGAGCCGGTGCGCACCGCGCTGCTGCTCGGCCCGCCTCTGGTGACGCTGGCCCGGGCGCTGCGCCCGGTGATCTTCGCGATCAACGCCTTCGCCAACACGCTGCTGAGGCTGATGCGGATCCAGACGAAGGACGAGGTCACCGCGACCTTCTCGGACGCCGAGCTGGCCCGGCTCGTCCAGGACTCCACCGCCGCCGGTCTCCTCGACGACCGAGCGCAGGAGCGGCTGCACGACGCGCTGGAGCTGGGCCGCCGGCCCGTGCGGGATGTGGTCCTGCCTCTGGAGCACGTCGTCTACGCGCGCGTGGGCGTCACGCCGGAGGAGCTGGAGCGGCTCTCGGCCGACACGGGGTTCTCCCGCTTCCCCGTGGTGGACGAGGGGCGCCGCATCGTGGGCTACCTCCATGTGAAGGACGCGCTCGACGCGTCCCCGCGCGACGTGCCGTTCCCGGTGAAGGACATGCGGCCGATCGCCCGCGTCCGGGAGGCCACGCCGCTCGACGACGTGCTGACGGCGTTGCGGCGCAGCAGCACGCACCTGGCGGCCGTGCTGGGTTCGGACGGACGGCTCGCGGGGCTGGTGACCATGGAGGACGTGCTGCGGGAGCTGTTCGGGCAGACCACCGTGTGAGGTACGCGGGCCTCCGCGGCGTTCCACGGGCCTCCGCGGCGGTCCACGGGGCCCGACCGACCGCCGGGTATGTGCACGGGATACCATCTCTGTCGCCATGCAGACGAATCCCACCTACACCAGTCTTGTCACCCTCGGCGACTCCTTCACCGAGGGCATGTCGGACCTCCTGCCGGACGGCTCGTACCGGGGCTGGGCGGATCTCCTCGCGGCGCGGATGGCCGCGCGGACACCCGGCTTCCGGTACGCCAATCTGGCGGTGCGCGGGAAGCTGATCGGGCAGATCGTCGACGAGCAGGTCGACGTGGCCGCCGCGATGCGCCCGGACGTGGTCACGCTGGTCGGCGGACTCAACGACACCCTGCGGCCCAAGTGCGACATGGGCCGGGTGCGCGGACTCCTGGAGGAGGCCGTGGAGCGCCTCGCCCCGTCCTGCGGCCGGCTCGTGCTGATGCGCAGCCCCGGGCGTCAGGGCCCTGTGCTGGAGCGGTTCCGGCCCCGCATGGAGGAGCTGTTCGCCTGCGTCGACGAGCTGGCGGCCCGGCACGGCGCCCTGGTCGTCGACCTGTACGGGGCGCCCTCGCTGAGTGATCCCCGCCTGTGGGACGTGGACCGGCTGCACCTCACGGGCGAGGGCCACCGACGGGTCGCCGAGGCGGTCTGGCAGACGCTCGGGTACGAGCCGGAGGACTCCGAGTGGCGTACACCGTCCCCGTCCACGGCACCACCCGCGTGGGTCGCGCGACGCGTGGCCGACGTGCGGTTCGCACGGCAGCACCTGGTGCCGTGGATCGGGCGCCGGCTGACGGGGCGGTCGTCGGGGGACGGCCGGACAGGCGCCCACTTCAGCGCTGATCTGGGCAAAGCCTTCTGGGTCACCCCTGTGGACCACACAAACCCTGGCCCTGTGACGGACTGGCGACAGGTGGGGCCCTAGGGTCCTTCTGGCCCTAACCCGGAGCCTCGCCCGGGATGCCATGCACCCGATTGAACGCGGGGGCCTCACCCACACGGCACCTGCAGCCGACAGACCGACGTCATGCCGCGAGTCGTACAGCATCCTGAGCGAGGACCTGCATCCTGTCGACCTCGACGACCGGCCACCCGTAGCTCACGGCGAGCCCGCCCCGTCCCGAAAGCCGGACGACGGCGGGGACGGGCCAGGCCCCACCCTCTGGACCGCGTCCGTCCGAGGTAACCGGCCTCGAACAGGGCACGCCGTGCTGATCGCAGGCCCGTCGCCGGGCCATCGTGGTGCAGCAAGCTGGAGCTACCTACGGATGGGGTGCACGGATGCCGGAATCGACCGAGGCCATGAGTCGGCGCAGTCTGCTGATCACCGGTGGTGCGGTGGCGACCACCGTCGCCACGACGGGCGGGTCCAGTGCTCTGACCAGGGAGGAAGCGGCGCTCCATGGCTCGCAGAGCGATGACGACGCCGGCCGGTCAAGGATTGACGTCCACCACCATTTCACCGCTCCGGCATGGGTCGACTGGGCCGAGCGTGAGGGCTTGGTGCAGCGGAAGGAACTGCCGTGGTGGACGCGCTGGGATCCGGACTCCACTCTGGCGCTGATGGACCGGGTGGGCATCGCAACCGCGGTCCTCAACCCCACCATGCAGGACCGGTACCGCTCCGCCGCGCAGGCCAGGGAAGGCCTCACTGTCGTCTTCGAGGCAATGGCCGACCTGGTGGCCGCGCACCCGGGCCGTTTCGCGATCCTCGGCCCTGCTGTCCTGGACCATCCCGACGTGACCACGTGGGCTCTCCGACAGGCTTTCGACAAGCTCGGTGCCGTTGGAGTCAGCATGAAAGCCAACTACAACGGGATCTACCTCGGTGATCCCTCCTACGACCGCTTCCTCGCAGAACTCGACGAACGCGCCACGGTCCTTTTCACCCACCCGCTCGACCTCCCGGGCGGACCACCCGGCGTGCCCACCGTCCCCGGAATTCCGAACTTCATGTGCGATTTCCTGCTGGATTCCACGCGTGCCGCCGTGAACCTGATCCGTACCAGGACACTCGACCGCTACCCGCACCTGTCAGTCGTCCTGCCACACGCCGGCGGGTTCCTCCCTCAGATCACCACCCGTATGAAGGCCTTCGGCAGCTTCTGCACCCCACCCCTCGATGCTGCCCGTGTACAGGACTATCTCCACCGCTTCTACTACGACACAGCGGGCCCGCTGGCCCCCTCGGGCACTCTGGTGGCCACCGCGGGCACCGACCGGATCCTCTTCGGCACCGACTGGCCTGCCGCCTCCGCCGACATCATCACCGGCTTCACGGTACCGGCCATCGAGACCGACCCCGTCCTCACCAACCGCCAACGCCGCGGCATCAACCGGGACAACGCCCTCCGCCTCATGCCCACGCTCAAGCGCACCTAGTCGGATCGGATCGGGACACCGCGTTCCACCTGCAGTTCGGCCCATGTCGTCCGGGCCCGTTCATGCATGATGACGGGATGAACCATAGCGACCAGCGCTTCCACGTCATCGTGCTGTCGAACTTCGCGAAGGGTTTCGACAAGTACGCGTTCGCTTACGGTAAGGCGGGGATTCCGGAGAGTACCTATCCCGACCGGTTCCACCTGCTGACCCGCGCGGAGTTGGGAATCGGCATCGGCAAGGCGCGACGCCTGCTGGACCGGCTGGCCATTCCGGGCGACCGGCTGCTGGTGCTGGAAACCGTGGTGGACCCCGACAAGCTGGTGCCCAACGTGTCGACCGGCCTCGGCATGGAACTGCACGAGGCTCGCATCCGGTTGTCGGCGGTCCATGAGCTCGACCAAGCGGGCGACGAGTTCACTCTGCGTCCGACGACCGTCGAGGATGCGATGGCGTCCTCCCTGCACCTGCACGGTTCGGCACTGCGTAGCTACGCCGACACGCGACCGCGCTCGGTGTCGCTTCTGCCGGTCGCCTCCGCCTGCCAGGCCCGGTGCTCGTTCTGCTTCTCCGCGGCTTCGATCTCCAGCGACCAGGCACCGGCGCGGGTCCCGTGGGACGCGGTCGCCCACTGGCTGGAGCGCGCCCGTGCGGCGGGTGCCGAGCGTGCGGTGATCACCGGGGGCGGGGAGCCCACGCTCATACCGTTCGAACAGCAGTTGCGACTGGTGTCCGCCTGCTCGGCGGCCTTCCCGAAGGTCGTCCTGATCACCAACGCGCACACCCTGGCGAAAGGCCGGCACGCTGATCGGGCCGACCGCCTCGCAGCCGTGAGCGCCGCGGGCCTGAGCGTGCTGGCGGTCTCCCGGCACCATCAGGACGACGCCGTCAACGAGCGGCTGATGATGCTGCGCACGCCGGTGAGCTCTGTCATCGACACCTGGCGCGTGGAACGTGACCGCTGGCCGGGGCTGCGGATGAGGCTGATCTGCGTGCTCCAGCACGGCGGCGTGGCCGACGCGGCCGGCGTCGGCGACTACCTTTCGTGGGCCGCGGCTCTAGGCGTCGAGGAAGTCTGCTTCAAAGAGCTCTACGTATCCACCAGCACTGAGTCGCTCTACTTCGACCGCGCCGCCAACGTCTGGAGCCGAGAGCACCAGGTTTCGCTGTCCATCGTCACCCGGTTCGCCGATCAGCACGGGTTCGAACTGGCGAGCCGCCTGCCCTGGGGCGCGCCGGTCTACCACGGCAGCTGGGACGAACGGCCGATGCGGATCGCCGCTTACACCGAGCCCAGCCTGCTCTGGGAACGCACCAGCGGGATCGCACGCAGCTGGAACGTCATGGCCGACGGACGCTGCTACGCCTCCCTGGAAGACCGGGCCAGCGAGATCGTGCCGGAGGGCGCGGCGGCATGAGGTTCGAGGAGTTCCAGGAATTCCGGCAGCGGCAACTCAGTGCTTCCCCGTCGCTTCTGGACGCCGCCGAGACCAACGTGTACCGGGCGCTTGCTCCGGTGCGGCCGGAAGCGCCGACCGACATGAGTACGGTGCACCGGTGCGATCTCGCCCGAGCCTGGCTGCGGCGCTTCGAGCTGCCGGAAGAGTGGTCCGGCCACGCCATGGTCTGTCGAGGGGTCCGGCACGGGCTCGGTGTGGTGTTCCACTGGCTGCGCGCCGTGCACGCGCGGTTGTGGCTGCCCAGCGACGTGTACCCGGTTTACTTCGAGCTGGCCCGCGCTGCGGGCCTCGAGCCCATGTCCTACCCGACGCTACCGGCGCCGGCCCCGCCGAGGTCGCCGGCGGACCACCGGCCCGAATACCTGCTGCTCGCCAACCCCAGCAAGCCGCTCGGCCGTTACCTGTCCGATGCCGAGTGCGCCGCGGTGATCTCGTGGTTGCGGGAATCACCACGCCGCCGCCTGCTGATCGACAGCGTCTACGACCTGGGAGCCCCGTTCGCTGCCGGCACACGGCGATTGCTGGACACCGGTTGTGCGGTCCTGCTGCATTCGGTCACCAAGGGATGGCTGTGGCCACGCACGTTCGGCGTGGTCCTGCTGAGCCCCGCGCACACCGAATGGGCCGAAGCGTTCCGGGCGGATCCGCCGACGCCGGCACAGCTGAGGCTCGCCGACCGTCTGCTGACCGAGCACAGCGACGTGCCCCGGCAGGTCGTCGACGGACTGGCCGCACGGGCTGAGCGGTTGTTCGAACGGTTGCCGGACGAGGTGCTCGGGGCGATTCCCACGGCGAGCCGGACGTGTCCCGGCAACTATTTCTTCCCGGTCGAAATCCCAGCGGAGACGCTCCAGCGTGAGTGCGGCGTGCTCGCCATGCCGGTCAGCGTGTTCGGGGAGAACAGCTGGTCCGGCTCCGTCCTGACCAGCCTTGCCGACGCTTTCGGCCCGACGCCGACGGTGGCGCGATGAAGCCACTGGAGGACCTGGCCGTATACGACGATGCGGACTTCTACGATCAGGAGTTCACCGCGCGCACCCACGACATCCCGTTCTTCCTCGGCCAAGCGGTCCGGGCGGGCGGTCCGGTCCTGGAGGTGGCCTGCGGAACCGGGCGCATCACCCTGCCGATCGCGCGGGCGGGTGTCGAGGTCACAGGGCTCGACATCATGCCCTCGATGCTTGCGCGTGCCCGTCAGCGGGCCGAGGAGGAGCGACTGGCTGTCGAGTGGCTGGAACAGGACTGCCGAGACATCCGCTCCGACAGGCGCTTCGCCCTGGTGTTCTCGGCAACCAACGCGATGCAGCACCTGCACGACCTGGATTCCGTGATCGCGTTCCTCACCTCGGCGCGAAACGTGCTGCGACCAGGCGGGACCCTGATCCTGGACGTGTTCAACCCCTACATGGCCAAGCTGTGCCGGCTCCCCGAGTCGCCCTACCACCACAAGTCGGTCGCGGACCGGGCCGGGGCGAGGCTCGACGTGCGAGCGACGACCAGCTACGACGCCGCCGCCCAAGTGCTGCGCTTCACTCTGGACTACCTACGCGACGGCGTGTGCGTACGCACCAAGCAAGTCAGCATGCGCTGCTTCTTTCCCGAGGAACTCCTGGCGCTCTGCCGGCTGGCCGGTCTCGACGTCGCGCAGCGCTACGGAGACTACGATCAATCCCTGTTCACGAGCACCTCGCCGAAGCAGCTCCTGTTCTGCCACTCCCGAACCGCCAACAACCAGATCGTCGATCCGCCGTCGGTACCGGTCCTGCATCCGAGCTGAGTCAGCACCGCATTCCGGGCAACATGCCTGGTCGGAGGCCGCACGAGCGGTGATCAGCGCTGTCGCCCGCGTTCCGGACTGGTCAACCCCATGGGTACACCGTCCGGGGACGGCCGCCCCGAGAAGCGGCCCGAGTTGCTGCCGTACGAGGGTCCGGCAGCCTGGAGATACGAGGGACCGGCAGCCTGGAGGGGCCCGTACCGGCCCGCATCGGAGGGAGCAGCGCGTGGCCACCACCGTGATCAACCTCAAGGGCCGTATCCGCGAGTTCGGCCCGCGACTGGAGAACGCCCCCGACGACCTCGTCTACGTGGGCCGCCGCTGGACCATGGGTCACTGGGACCTGCCCCAGCACGCGCTCTACAACCCGTTCCAGTACGACACCGCCAAGAAGAAACGGGACGGGACGCGGGCCGAGATCATGGTGAAGTACCGCGAGCACCTCATGGCCCGCCCCGAGCTCCTCGCCCTGGTGCCGGAGCTGCGCGGCAAGACGCTGGCCTGCTGGTGCGCACCGGAGTTGTGCCACGCGGACATCCTGGCGGAGATCGCGGACGCCCCGACGTCGGCCTCGTAGTTTCCTCCGAAGAACCCCCTGGCTCTGGCCTGCACGAATCGCCAGTAGAATCCGTCTACGTGACTTCTGCGCCAGCCAAGCCCCGTATCCCGAACGTCCTCGCCGGACGGTACGCCTCCGCCGAGCTCGCCACGCTCTGGTCGCCCGAGCAGAAGGTGAGGCTGGAGCGGCAGCTCTGGCTGGCCGTGCTGCGGGCCCAGAAGGACCTGGGGATCGAGGTGCCGGACGCGGCGCTCGCCGACTACGAGCGGGTGCTCGACCAGGTCGACCTGGCCTCGATCGCCGAGCGGGAGAAGGTCACGCGGCACGACGTGAAGGCGCGGATCGAGGAGTTCAACGACCTCGCCGGGCACGAGCACGTGCACAAGGGCATGACGTCCCGCGACCTCACCGAGAACGTGGAGCAGCTGCAGATCCGGCTCTCGCTGGAGCTGATGCGCGACCGTACGGTGGCCGTGCTGGCGCGGCTCGGGAAGCTGGCGGGCGAGTACGGCGAGCTGGTCATGGCCGGCCGCTCGCACAACGTGGCCGCACAGGCCACCACCCTCGGCAAGCGTTTCGCGACCGCCGCCGACGAGCTGCTCGTGGCGCACGGCCGGGTGGAGGAGCTGCTCGGCCGTTACCCGCTGCGGGGCATCAAGGGCCCGGTGGGTACGGCGCAGGACATGCTCGACCTGCTGGGCGGGGACGCCGGCAGGCTCGCCGAGCTGGAGCGGCGGATCGCCGAGCACCTGGGCTTCTCCCAGGCGTTCACGTCCGTCGGCCAGGTCTACCCGCGCTCGCTGGACTACGAGGTCGTGACCGCGCTGGTGCAGCTGGCGGCGGGCCCCTCCTCGGTCGCGAAGACGATCCGGCTGATGGCCGGGCACGAGCTGGTGACCGAGGGCTTCAAGCCCGGCCAGGTCGGCTCTTCCGCGATGCCGCACAAGATGAACACCCGCTCCTGCGAGCGCGTCAACGGCCTCATGGTGATCCTTCGCGGCTACGCGTCGATGACCGGTGAGCTGGCCGGCGACCAGTGGAACGAGGGCGACGTGTCCTGCTCGGTGGTACGCCGGGTCGCGCTGCCGGACGCGTTCTTCGCGCTCGACGGGCTGCTGGAGACGTTCCTGACGGTGCTCGACGAGTTCGGCGCGTTCCCCGCGGTCGTCGCACGGGAGCTGGACCGCTACCTGCCGTTCCTGGCGACCACCAAGGTGCTGATGGGCGCCGTGCGCGCGGGTGTCGGGCGCGAGCTCGCACACGAGGCCATCAAGGAGAACGCCGTCGCCTCGGCACTCGCGATGCGCGAGCAGGGCGCCGAGCGCAACGAGCTGCTCGACAAGCTGGCCGCGGACGAGCGGATCCCGCTGGACCGGGCGCAGCTCGACGCGCTGATGGCCGACAAGCTGTCCTTCACGGGCGCCGCCGCCGACCAGGTCGCCGTCATCGTGGGCCGCATCGAGGAGATCGTGAAGCAGCGCCCGGAGGCCGCCGGTTACGCGCCGGGGGCGATCCTCTGAGGCGGTTCACCGCAGCGGAGTTGGAGGCCGCCCGCGACCGTCTCGTACCGGACGTCGTCGCGGACGGTCTCCACGTGCTGTTCTGTGGCATCAACCCGGGGTTGACGACCGCCGCCACGGGCCACCACTTCGCCCGTCCCGGCAACCGCTTCTGGCCGGTGCTGCATCTTTCCGGCTTCACACCACGGCTCATGAAGCCGTCCGAGCAGGGCGAGTTGCCATCGTACGGGCTCGGGATCACGAACGTGGTGGCACGGGCGACCGCCCGCGCCGACGAGCTGACCTCCGAGGAGTACACGGAGGGCGGACGCCTGCTCACCGCCAAGGTCGAGCGGCTGCGGCCGCGCTGGCTCGCGGTGGTGGGCGTGACCGCGTACAGGGCGGCCTTCGACGACCGCAGGGCCGCCATAGGTCCGCAGGAACGGCGCATCGGTGACACGCGCGTGTGGGTGCTGCCCAACCCCAGCGGGCTGAACGCGCACTGGACTGCGGCCACGATGGCGGAGGAGTTCGGGCGGCTGCGGGAAGCGGCGCGGCACTAGGACCTGTCCGTCCCTGATCCGGCGGACGCCCGCCCCACGCCCAGAGCGGTATCCCGCCCGGATGGCGGCCCGGGCCACCCGATCGGACCGGGCACAGGATGTCGGGTCCGGCAGGGGGCGGCCTTCCTAACGTGATGGGCGTAAGGGAAGGAGACCGTGTGCTGGAGCGGCTGAACGAGGCCCTGGACCACATCGAGGCGCGTCTCGACCAGCGGATCGAGGTGACGGAGCTGGCGCGGATCGCGATGACGTCGGAGTACCACTTCCGTCGGATGTTCTCCGCGCTGGCGGGGATCTCGCTGTCGGAGTACATCCGGCGCAGGCGGCTCACCATGGCGGGGGCCGAGGTGCTCACCGGGGAGCGGACGCTCCTGGAGATCGGGGTGCGATACGGCTACGGCTCCGGGGAGGCGTTCGCGCGTGCGTTCCGGACCATGCACGGTGTGGGTCCGGGCGAGGCCCGGCGAACAGGTGTCTCTCTGCGCTCCCAGCCGCGGATGTCCTTCCGTCTCGTTGTCGAAGGGAGCAGCAGCATGCGATACCGGGTCGTGGAGAAGGAGCAGTTCCGTGTCGTCGGCAAGAAGGTCCGTGTCCCGCTCGTCCATGAGGGGGTGAACCCGCGGATCGCGGAGTTCATCCGGGCCATCGACGAGGAGACGATCGGGCGTATCACCGCGCTGTCCGACCAGGAACCGGAGGGGATCCTGGGCGTGAGCGACAGCCTCGACCCGAGCCGGGCGGAGGGAACCGAACTCGACTACTACCACGCGGTGGTGACCGGAGCCGACGCTCCGGAGGATCTGGACGCGCTCCTCGTCCCGGCGGGGACCTGGGCCGTCTTCGAGAACTCCGGGCCGTTCCCGCAGGCGCTCCAGCACCTGTGGCGGGACGTCTTCACGCAGTGGTTCCCCTCCAATCCGTACCGGAGCAGGCCGGGGCCCGAGGTCCTGCGCACCCGGCTGTCGCAGGACGCGGCAGTGGCGGACGCGGAGCTGTGGATCCCCGTGGAGCGGACTGCGGTGTGAGGGTCGCTGTCCGAGGGGCCCCGATGTGAGGGGACCACGGACTGAGGGGACCACGGACTGAGGGGACCACGGACTGAGGGGACCACGGACTGAGGGGACCACGGTCTGAGGGGACCACGGTCCGAGCGTGTGGCGGCGGGGGGCGGCGGGTCAG
>NZ_VJZE01000869.1 GCF_009377205.1 Streptomyces phyllanthi | reverse complement strand
GCCCACAGGTCCTCGACGTCCTCCAGCCCCACGGACATCCGCAGCAGCCGATCACTCACCCCCGCACCCCGCCGGTCGGACTCCTCCACGATGCGGTGGCTGATGGACGCCGGGTGCTGGATCAGGGTGTCGACGCTGCCGAGACTCACGGCCGGGGTGATCAGACGGACCCCGGCTATGACGTCGTGCGGGTCCCGGTTCACCTCGAAGGCGACCATGGCGCCACCGATGCGCGGATAGTGCACGCGGGCCACCCGCGGGTCGACGGCGAGGCGGCGGGCGAGTTCCGCGGCGGTCGCCGAGGCCGCGCGGACGCGCACCGGCAGGGTCGACAGACCGCGCAGCAGCAGATAGCCGGCGAGCGGATGGAGTACACCGCCCGTGGCGAAGCGGACCTGGCGCAACCGCCCCGCGAACTCCTCGTCGCAGGCCACCACACCCGCCATCACGTCCCCGTGCCCGCCCAGGTACTTCGTCGCACTGTGCAGCACGAGCCGCGCGCCCCGCTCCGCCGGCCGTTGCAGCACGGGCGTCGCGAACGTGTTGTCGGCGAGGAGGGGCACCGAGCCGGAGGCGTGGGCCACGGCGCGCAGGTCGATCTCGGCGAGCGTCGGGTTGGCCGGGGACTCCACCATCACCAGCCCGGTGTCGGGGCGCAACGCCTCCGCGATGCCCGCCGGGTCGACCCAGGTCACCTCGGACCCGAGCAGGCCCGCGGTCAGAAGATGGTCGCTGCAGCCGTACAGGGGCCGTACGGCCACGACATGACGCAGCCCCATCGCGTTCCGTACGAGCAGCACGGCGCTCAGCGCCGCCATGCCGCTCGCGAACGCGACCGCGCTCTCGGTGCCTTCGAGGCGGGCGAGGGCGGTCTCGAAGCGGGCGACGGTCGGATTGCCGAGCCGCCCGTAGACCGGCGGGCCCTCGAGCTCCCCGCCGCCGGCGGCGAAGGCGTCGATCCGGGCGGCCTCACCACGGCTGTCGTACGAGGGGTAGGTGGTGGAGAGGTCGATCGGCGCGGCGTGCAGCCCCTGGCGCGCGAGGTCCTCGCGCCCGGCGTGCACGGCTTCGGTGGCGAGGGCCCTGGGGGCCGCCGTGAGGGTGTTCACGGTCGCGTCACAGTCGATACCGGAGTCCATGGGCAGCAGACTGAACACTGACCGGGGCTGTGCGGCATCCCTCCGTGTTACGTTCGCCCCATGGCCGAATCTGTCGTACTGGATCCGGTGGACCTCCACCTTCTGCGGCTCTTGCAGAACGACGCACGGACGACCTACCGCGATCTCGCGGCGCAGGTCGGTGTCGCGCCGTCGACGTGTCTGGACCGGGTGACACGGCTGCGCCGGTCCGGCGTGATCCTCGGTCATCAGCTGAGGCTCGATCCGGCCAAGCTGGGCCGCGGTCTGGAGGCGCTGCTGTCCGTGCAGGTCAGGCCGCACCGGCGGGAGCTGGTGGGACCGTTCGTGGACCGGATCAAAGCGCTGCCGGAGTCCCGTACGGTCTTCCATCTCACCGGGCCCGACGACTACCTCGTGCACGTGGCGGTCGCCGACATGGCGGACCTCCAGCGGCTGGTCCTCGACGAGTTCACGGCGCGGCGCGAAGTGGCGCGGGTGGAGACCCGGTTGATCTTCCAGCAGTGGGACTGCGGCCCCCTGCTCCCTCC
>NZ_VJZE01000868.1 GCF_009377205.1 Streptomyces phyllanthi | reverse complement strand
GGCCCACAGCGCCCGCCCGCGCCCGAACTGCCCACCGCCCCGCAGGGCCAGCGGGAAGGGTTCGGTGCGCCGGGCGGCGCGCTCCAGCCGCTCCGACAGGTCGGGGACGAGGCCCTCGTCGACCTCGCCGTAGAAGGCGAGCGTGAAGTGCCACCCCGGCCGGTCCGTCCAACGCAGCCGGCCGGCTCCCGGGAGGCTCCGCAACCCGCCGACGGCACGGCCGAGCTCCTCGACCACATCGGGCGGCGGCAGCACGGCCGCGAACAGTCTCATGGTGCTCATGTCCGTCACCTTCGCAGGGAACGGATCACCTCGCGAGCACGTTCCGAGGGCGTTCAGGCCCCGCCGCTCACCGTCGCGAGCCGCTCCCGGCCCTTCTCCCGTTCCTTCGGGACGAACCGCACCCGCGGGTGCCCGTGGTGCCAGCCGACGGACAGGCGCAGTCCGACCACGCGGGCCAGCACCAGACCGATCGTGGCCGCGGCGACCGCGGAGACCAGACCGCCGGCGAGGAAGCCGACGCGGGGACCGTACGCGTCCGTGATCCAGCCGGCGATCGGCGCGCCCAGCGGCGAACCGCCCAGGAACACCATCATGTACAGCGACATGACGCGTCCGCGCATGGCCGGGTCGGTGGCCATCTGGAGGGCGGTGTTCGCGGTGACGTTGACCGTCATGCCGAACATCGCCAGCGGGGCCATGATCAGGGCGAAGATCCAGTACGAGGGTGCCAGCGCGGCCACGGCCTCCAGGGCACCGAAGGCCAGCGCCCCCGCGATCAGGGTCCGCATCCGGGCCGTGCCCCGGCGGGCCGCGAGCAGAGCGCCCACGAGGGACCCGACCGCCATGAGCGTGTTGAAGAAGCTGTACGAGCCCGCGCCCGCGTGGAAGACGTCGTCCGCGAACGCCGAGAGCCAGACCGGGAAGTTGAAGCCGAAGGTGCCGATGAAGCCGACGAGGACGATCGGCCACAGCAGCTCGGGACGCCCGGCGACGTAGTGCAGGCCCTCGCGGAGCTGGCCCTTCGCGCGCGGGGCCCGCTCGATCACGTGCAGTTCACGGGCGCGCATGAGCAGCAGCCCGGCGATGGGCGCGACGAAGGACAGGCCGTTGAGCAGGAACGCCCAGCCGGTGCCCACGCTCGTGATCAGCACACCGGCGACGGCCGGGCCGACCAGGCGGGCGGACTGGAAGTTCGCCGAGTTCAGGCTGACCGCGTTCTGGAGCTGCTCGGGGCCGACCATCTCGGAGACGAAGGACTGGCGGGCCGGGTTGTCGACGACCGTGGCGAGGCCGACGGCGAAGGCGGCGAGGTACACGTGCCAGACCTGGACGTGCCCGGAGAGCGTCAGGAAGGCGAGCACCAGCCCCGTGACGGCCATGGCCGACTGGGTGACGAGCAGCGTCGGGCGCTTGGCGAAGCGGTCGACGAGGACACCGCCGTACAGCCCGAAGAGCAGCATCGGCAGGAACTGCAGCGCCATGGTGACACCGACGGCGGTCGACGAGCCGGTGAGGCTGAGCACCAGCCAGTCCTGGGCGATGCGCTGCATCCAGGTGCCGGTGTTGGAGACGACCTGCCCGACGAAGAAGAGCCGGTAGTTCCGGACCCTGAGGGAACGGAACATCGAGGAACGGGGTTCCTTGGGCGGCGGGCCGGGAGTCGTAGGGGTGCCG
>NZ_VJZE01000867.1 GCF_009377205.1 Streptomyces phyllanthi | reverse complement strand
GCGGCTCACTGATCGACGGGTTCCTCGTCGAGCGGGTCGCCGAATCGGACTACTCCGGGCCGTTGGCCGCGCTGGCCCAGGTCGTGTCGCCCGAGCCCGTGCTGGGGCCCGAGTTGCTGGGACTGGCCCGTGCGGTCGCCGACCGGTATGCGGGGAGCCTCGCGGATGTGCTGCAGCTCGCCGTTCCACCACGGCACGGGCGGGCCGAGGCCCGCGTGATGGGTGATCCGCCTCCACCGCCCGCGGCGCCGGATCCGGGGACCTGGCGGCGGTACGGGCGGGGTGCCGAGTTCCTGGGGGCGCTGGCCGCCGGGGGGGCGCCCCGAGCCGTGTGGACGGCGTTGCCAGGGCCCCAGTGGGCCGAGGAGATCGCCCGTGCCGTCCAGGCCACCCTGGCTTCGGGCCGGGGGGCGCTGGTCGTGGTGCCCGCCGGCCGGCCCGCCGCGCGTGTCGACACGGCGCTTCGCGAGCTGCTGGGGGAGGGGCAGCATGCCCTGCTCACCGCCGACGCGGGGCAGGAGCGGCGGTACCGGGAGTGGCTGGCCGTGCGGCGCGGGGCGGTACGGGCCGTCGTCGGGACCCGGGCGGCCATGTTCGCGCCCGTGCGGAATCTCGGGCTGGTGGTCGTGTGGGACGACGGGGATGCCAGTCACAGTGACGACCGCGCTCCCTTCCCGCAGGTGCGCGAGGTGCTCGAACTTCGGGCTTCCCGGGACAAGTGCGCCTTCCTGCTGGGGAGTTGGAGCTGCACCGTTGAGGCCGCGCAGCTCGTGGAGAGCGGGTGGGCGGCGCCGCTCGTCGCCGACCGGGAGCAGGTGAGGGCGGCGGCGCCGCTGGTGCGGACCGTGGGGGACGGCGATCTGGCGCGGGACGAGGCCGCGCGGGCGGCCCGGCTGCCGAGCCTCGCCTGGCAGGTGGTCAGGGACGGGCTGCGCCACGGACCGGTGCTGGTCCAGGTGCCACGGAGGGGCTACGTGCCTCGGCTGGCCTGTGAGCGGTGCCGGGAGCCGGCGCGATGCCGGGCGTGCGCCGGGCCGTTGGAGGCCCAGGAGGGTGGAGGCGGGGCCCTGCGGTGCGGGTGGTGCGGGCGTGAGGAGGGCGCCTGGCACTGTCCGGAGTGCGGGGGCTTCCGGTTGCGGGCACAGATCGTGGGGGCGCGGCGGACCGCCGAGGAGCTCGGGCGGGCCTTTCCCACGGTGCCGGTACGAACCTCCGGGCGCGAGCAGGTTCTTGACACCGTGTCAGGGTCGCCCGCGCTGGTGGTGAGCACGCCGGGCGCCGAGCCGGTGGCCGAAGGCGGGTACGCGGCCGCCCTGCTGCTGGACGGGTGGGCGATGCTCGGACGGCCCGATCTGCGGGCCGGGGAGGAAGCGCTGCGGCGGTGGATCGGGGCCGCTTCGCTCGTACGGGACCAGGGGGCCGGCGGCACGGTGGTGGTAGTCGCCGAGCCGACGCTGCGGCCCGTGCAGGCGCTCGTACGGTGGGATCCCGTCGGGCACGCCGTGCGGGAGCTCGCCGAGCGGGCCGAGCTGGGGTTTCCGCCGGTGTCGCGGATGGCTGCCGTGTCGGGCACCGCGGAGGCCGTGACCGGGTTTCTCGGCGATGCCGAACTGCCTCATGACGCACAGGTGCTGGGGCCCGTTCCACTGCCCGTCACGGAGGCCGGGCGGCCCCGGAG
>NZ_VJZE01000866.1 GCF_009377205.1 Streptomyces phyllanthi | reverse complement strand
GGCGTGCTGACCGTGGTTCTTTCCTCTCTGCGGGCGCGCTGGGCCTCGCTGCTCGGGTCGTTCGTCGCCGTGGCGCTCGGGGTCGGGGTGATGGCGGCGATGGGGCTCGGTCTCGCCGCGACGTTCGACGCGCCCGAACGGGAGCCGGAGCGCTTCGCGTCCTCGCCGGTTGTCGTGCAGGGCCGGGACACGCTGAGCGTGGAGGTGCGGCGGGCCGCGGACACGGTGCGCGTGACGAAGAAGCTGGCTCATCCACAGCCTGTGGACGGCCGGCTGCTCGCCGAACTGCGGGCGCTGGGGCGGGTCCGGACGGACGGAACGGCCCGGGACGCGGCGGGTGTGGACGCGGTGGGTGTGGACGCGCCGGTCGCGGCCGTCCGCGCGGTCGTCGGGGACCGTGCCCGCGTGCTCACGGGGGACGACCGCCGGCGGGCCGACCCCTCGTTCGAGCGGGACGCCGAGGCTCTCGTCGCGGTCAACTCGCTGCTCGGTACGGCGGCGGGGGTCACGGCGTTCGTCTCCGTCTTCGTCACGGCGTCGACCTTCGCGTTCGTGGTGGCGCTGCGGAGGCGGGAGTTCGGGCTGCTGCGGATGGCGGGCGCGACGCCGGGACAGGTGCGGCGGCTGCTCCTCGGGGAGGCGCTGGCTGTCGGGTTCGTGGCGTCGGCGGCGGGGTGCGCGCTGGGGGCGTGGGGAGCGCCGTTGCTGGTACGGGAGTTGGTGGAGGGAGGGGTGGCACCGTCGTGGTTCGCGCCGGCCGGTGAGGTCGTGTGGCCGTACCACGTCGCCTTCTGGACGGGTGTGTCGGTGGCCCTGTCGGGTGCCTGGGCCGCGGCACGGCGGGCCGGGCGCACCGGTCCCGTCGAGGCGCTGCGGGAGGCGTCCGTGGACACAGGGGGGCTGCCGCGGTTCCGGCGTGCGGCCGGTGGTGTCCTGCTGGCCGGCGGGCTCGGTCTGCTGGCCTGGAAGGCGGGGACGGATCCGGCGGACCTGCTGAAGCGCAAGACGTACACCACCCAGCCGATGCTCCTGGTCACGGCGGTGGCGGCGCTGGCACCGCTGCTCGTCCGTCCGGCCGTACGGCTGCTCACGCTGCCCCTCCGTCTCGTGCGCGGGTCGGGTGCGACCGGGCTCCTGGTGCGCGAGAACGCGGCCGCGTCCGTACGGCGCACCGCCGCCGTGGCCGCGCCGGTGCTGGTGACGGTCGCGCTGGCGGGCTCGCTGCTGGGGACGGCGGGCACGGTGGCGGCGGCGAAGGGCGCGGAGGTACGGGAGCGGACACGGGCGGACTTCGTCGTCACGGGCCGGGACCTGAGGGTCGTACCGGTGGCGGGGGCGATCGTCTCCGGGTCGGCCTCCACGGCCGTGTTCGTACGGGAGGACGGCGCCGCGCTCGTACGGTCGGACGCGCGGGCCGTGTCCGACGCGGCGGCGTTCGCGGCGGTCTCGCGGCTGCCGGTGGTCGCCGGGGACGTACGCGATCTCGACGACCGCTCGATCGTGGTGAACGAGGAGTGGGAGCGGCACGAGGTGGGCTCCCGGGTACGCGTGTGGCTCGGCGACGGACGGCCGGCGCGGTTGCGGATCGTCGCCGTTCTCGCGCAGGGGACGGGGGACAACGGGGCGTACGTGACGATGGCGAACGCGAGGGGGGCGCGGGTGGACCGGCTGGATGTGCGGG
>NZ_VJZE01000865.1 GCF_009377205.1 Streptomyces phyllanthi | reverse complement strand
AGCCCGTACCGGACACGTTCGAGGACACGCCCGCCAAGGACCGGGACCCCGAGTGGTTCAAACGCGCCGTCTTCTACGAGGTCCTGGTCCGCTCCTTCCAGGACAGCAACGGCGACGGAGTCGGCGACCTCAAAGGCCTGACCGCCAAACTCGACTACCTGCAATGGCTCGGCGTCGACTGCCTCTGGCTGCCACCCTTCTTCAAATCCCCCCTCAAGGACGGCGGCTACGACGTCTCCGACTACACCGCCGTCCTCCCCGAATTCGGCGACCTCGCCGACTTCGTCGAATTCGTCGACGCCGCCCACCAACGCGGCATGCGCGTCATCATCGACTTCGTCATGAACCACACCAGCGACCAGCACCCGTGGTTCCAGGAATCCCGCAAAGACCCCACCGGACCCTACGGCGACTACTACGTCTGGGCCGACGACGACAAACAGTTCCAGGACGCCCGCATCATCTTCGTCGACACCGAAGCCTCCAACTGGACCTTCGACCCGGTCCGCAAGCAGTACTACTGGCACCGCTTCTTCTCCCACCAACCCGACCTCAACTACGAAAACCCCAACGTCCAGGAGGAGATCATCTCCGCCCTGCGCTTCTGGCTCGACCTCGGCATCGACGGCTTCCGCCTCGACGCAGTGCCCTACCTCTACCAAGAAGAGGGCACCAACTGCGAGAACCTCCCGGCGACGCACGAGTTCCTCAAGCGGGTACGGAAAGAGATCGACACCCACTACCCGGACACGGTGCTGCTCGCGGAGGCGAACCAGTGGCCCGAGGACGTCGTCGACTACTTCGGTGACTTCCCCTCCGGCGGCGACGAATGCCACATGGCATTCCACTTCCCCGTCATGCCCCGCATCTTCATGGCCGTACGCCGCGAATCACGCTACCCCGTCTCCGAAATCCTCGCCAAAACCCCCGCCATCCCCTCGAACTGCCAATGGGGCATCTTCCTGCGCAACCACGACGAGTTGACGCTGGAAATGGTCACGGACGAAGAACGCGACTACATGTACGCGGAATACGCCAAAGACCCCCGCATGCGCGCCAACATCGGCATCCGCCGCCGCCTGGCCCCCCTCCTGGACAACGACCGCAACCAGATCGAACTCTTCACCGCCCTCCTCCTCTCCCTGCCCGGCTCACCGATCCTCTACTACGGCGACGAGATCGGCATGGGCGACAACATCTGGCTCGGCGACCGCGACGCCGTCCGCACCCCCATGCAGTGGACCCCCGACCGCAACGCCGGCTTCTCCTCCTGCGACCCCGGCCGCCTCTACCTGCCCACCATCATGGACCCCGTCTACGGCTACCAGGTCACCAACGTCGAGGCCTCCATGTCCTCCCCCTCCTCCCTGCTGCACTGGACCCGCCGCCTCATCGAGATCCGCAAACAAAACCCCGCCTTCGGCCTCGGCTCCTACACCGAACTCCCCTCCACCAACCCCGCCGTCCTGGCCTTCCTACGCGAAGCACCCACCACCCACGACGGCAGCGACGACCTCGTCCTGTGCGTCCACAACTTCTCCCGCTTCGCCCAGCCCACCGAACTCGACCTGCGCACCTTCAACGGCCGCCACCCCGTCGAACTCATCGGCGGAGTCCGCTTCCCCGCCATCGGAGAACTGCCCTACCTGCTCACCCTCGCAGGCCACGGCTTCTACTGGTTCCG
>NZ_VJZE01000864.1 GCF_009377205.1 Streptomyces phyllanthi | reverse complement strand
GGTGGGGGTCTACGGGCCGGGTGCTGCTCGGTGTCGGACGGGCGGGGGCCCAGCGGCCGGGTCACCTGGTGTCGGACGAGCGGGGCCCACCGGCCGGGGCCGTTCGGCATCGAACGATCCGGGACCTGCCCGCCGGGCCGCTCAGTGTCCAACGATCCGGGACCTGCCCGTCGGGCCGCTCGGTGTCCAACGATCCGGGACCTGCCCGTCGGGCCGCTCGGTGTCCAACGATCCGGCTTCTACTCGCCCGGCCACTCCGGCACGCGCTTCTCGTTGAACGCCGCCACACCCTCCGCCCGGTCCCCGGAGAAGGCGGTGGCCCGCCACGCCGCGTCCTCGACGTCGAGCCCCGTCCGCAGGTCGAGCCCGTGCCCGAGCCGGAGCGCGCGCTTGGCGGCCCGCAGGCCGACGGGTGAGTTGGCGGCCATCCGGGAGGCGAGCGCCAGCGCCTGCGTACGGTCCTGCCCCGCCTCCACCAGCTCGTCGACGAGCCCCAAGTCCCGCGCCTCCACAGCCTCCAGGCGCCGTGCGGTGAAGATCAGCTCGGCGGCGCGCGCGGCCCCGACCCTGCGCGGCAGCAACTGCGTACCGCCCCCGCCCGGAATCACGCCCACGGACACCTCGGGCAGTCCGACCACCGCCGTACGGTCGGCCACGATCACGTCGCACGACAGCGCCAGCTCGAACCCGCCGCCCAGCGCGAAGCCGTGCACGGCGGCGACAGTGGGCATCGGCAGCTCCAGGACGCCGGTGTACGCGGCACGGCTGAGGGGGCGCTGACGCAGGAGGTCGGCGTCGCTGAACGAGTTCCGCTCCTTCAGATCGGCGCCCACGCAGAAGGCGCGCTCGTGGGTGGAGGTCAGCACGGTCACGCGGACGTCCCGGTCGGCGGCGAGGGCGGCGCAGGCGCCGGCGATGGAGCGGGCCATGTCGGTGGAGACCGCGTTCATGGCCCCCGGCCGGTCGAGGACGAGCTCCGCGACGTACCCGTGCCGCCGCACGACGACGAACTCACCGAACCGCTGCCCGCCCTCTTGCTCCGCCATGACGCCCTCCCGATCAACGGTTAACGCGGGTTAACTCCCGACGCTCCCGATCATCGCAGCATCGCCCTGGCCGGGGGAAGTGCGGACGTGGTCAAGGCGGGCTGCTCCGTTCGAGTGACACGGCCCCCGACTCCGTCCGAGCGTTCCCCAGGCGCCCCTAACGTGCGCACCCACCGCGCATCGGGGGTGCGGGGCGCTTTCGGGGAGGAACGGCCATGACGCGTACGACGACCACGGCGACCATGACGAAGACGGTGCACAGGGCGCAGCCGGTTTCCCTCCCCGCCCGGGGGCGGCACCGCAAGCCGCGCCCCCGGCGGTTGCTGTTCGCGGTCGGAGGGTTCGCTCTGGCGGCGGGGGCGCTCGGGGTCGCGGGGCTGCTGCCCGAGCCGGTCGGCGGAGGCGGCGCGGGACAGACGGGGACGGAGCCGCGGGCCGCCGCCGACGGTGTTCAGGAGCGGCAGGGGCCGGGCAACGCGGCGGCGACCATGGAGGCCGTGCCACCTCGGAGGGATTCCTCGAACTCCGGCTCCGGCATCGGCTCCGCTTCGGGCGCGCGGCCCACCTCGGGCCCAACAGCCATGGAGTCCCCGTCGCCCGACAGCACGTCACCGGCTCTCATGGCAGCGGCGCGCCCTGCCGGTCCGATCGGTGC
>NZ_VJZE01000863.1 GCF_009377205.1 Streptomyces phyllanthi | reverse complement strand
CACCCCAGGCGTCGTTCAGCAGATCCGCCCCCGCCTCGCAGACCGCCTCACCCACCTCGTGCCGCCAGGTGTCGACACTGATCACGACATCCGGGAAGCGCCGTCGCACCTCCGCGACGAAACCCACCGTCCGCCGTGCCTCCTCCTCGGCCGTCACCTCGTCACCCGGCCCGGCCTTGACGCCGCCGATGTCGATGATGGCGGCCCCCTCCGCCACCGCCTGCTCCACGCGCGCGAGCGCGGGCTCGTCATGGAAGGTGGCTCCCGCGTCGTAGAAGGAGTCGGGGGTCCGGTTGACGATCGCCATGATCACCGGCTCGTGCGTACCGAATTCACGCCTGCCCAGCCTGAGCATCCCCTGTGACCTCTTCCAGTACGTGCCGCTGCTTAGCCGCCTGTGACCCTAACCGTCAGACTCGCATGGCACGATCGGACCCACACACAGTCGGAGCCGACACAGTCGGAGCTGACACATTCGACTCGGCACTTCCGGCCGGCGCACAGCGCGTCGGCCATGAGCGTGGGGACCCCAGCGATGTTCATGTTCTTCTTCCTGGTCGTCGCGCTCGCCGTCGTGGTCGCCGCGGTGACGCTCGCCGTGGTGGGCGGCGGCGAGAACGGCGCGCTGCCCGAGGCCGCGCCCGAGCGGTTCCAGGACCCCCTGCCCCAGGACCGCCCGGTGAACCGCGCGGACGTGGAGACGCTCCGCTTCCCGGTCGCCGTACGCGGTTACCGCATGGCGGACGTGGACGACGCCTTCGGCCGCCTCGGCGCCGAGCTCGCCGAGCGGGACGCCCGGATCGCCGACCTGGAGGCCGCCCTCGCCGGTGCCCGCGCGGCGACGGACCCCTCCGCCACCTCACTGCGCAAGCCGGAGGAGGGGGAGCACCGGTGAGCGGCGCCGCCATCACCGGCCCGGACGGCAGGCTGCGCTGCCCGTGGGCCCTGTCGACCGAGGACTACGTGGCGTACCACGACGAGGAGTGGGGCCGCCCGGTCCACGGCGACGACGCGCTGTTCGAGCGGCTCTCCCTGGAGGCCTTCCAGTCGGGCCTCTCGTGGATCACCATCCTGCGCCGCCGCACGGGCTTCCGCGCCGCCTTCGCCGACTTCAAGATCGCCTCGGTCGCGTCCTTCACCGACGAGGACCGCGCCCGTCTCCTCACTGACCCGGGCATCATCCGTAACCGGGCGAAGATCGACGCGACCCTCGCCAACGCGCGCGTGCTGGCCGAGTGGGCCCCGGGCGAGCTGGACGAACTGATCTGGTCGTACGCCCCGGACCCGGCCGCCCGCCCCGCCCCGATGGCCCTCGGTGACGTCCCGGCGGTCACGGACGAGTCGACGGCCCTGTCGAAGGCCCTCAAGAAGCGGGGCCTGCGCTTCGTGGGGCCGACGACGGCGTACGCGCTGATGCAGGCATGCGGACTGGTCGACGACCACCTGGCGGACTGCACGGCGAGACGGGGCTGAGCCCGGCCTTCAGCCCGCCACACGGCCTAGCCCTGCTGCCTAGGCGTCCCTGCTCCCGCCCCGGCATCCGTCCTCGCGCCGACGCCACGCAGTGGCCGCACTGCCGTCGGGAGCGGTGACGGTCGAGGCCGGGGCGCTCTCCGGGCCGGCGCTCGCGCCGGCCGCGGCGGTGGTGCGGTTCAGCGCGGTACGGACGCCGGGACCGGGCGTGGCGGGAGCCGTCCTGGCAC
>NZ_VJZE01000862.1 GCF_009377205.1 Streptomyces phyllanthi | reverse complement strand
GGGGGCGACCACCTGCTCAGGTCGCCCGGAGGGCTCAGGCGTCCAGCGTCGCGAGGAAGTCCGTGCAGGCGCGGGCGCAGTCGCGGCAGGCCTGGGCGCTCTCCTCCCCGC
Organism: Streptomyces phyllanthi; assembly: GCF_009377205.1. GTDB lineage: Bacteria > Actinomycetota > Actinomycetes > Streptomycetales > Streptomycetaceae > Streptomyces > Streptomyces phyllanthi. The sequence goes on along the minus strand of NZ_VJZE01000862.1, from coordinate 1,637 downwards.
CCGGGTATCCGTCGAAGACATGGGCGCACTCCAGGCAGACCTCCCGGCACCACTGCACCTGGATCCTCAGGGCCGCCTCGTCCTGGTGCGCCTGCTCGGACAGCACCCGGCACGTGGCGTCACACACCTCCGCGCACATGATGCCCTTGCGCCGTACACGTTCCTGGTCCGCGGGCCCTTCCGGATCGGCGAGGCTCGCTCGCAGGGCGCACGCCCGCGCACACTCCGTGCACGCCTGCGCACACGCGAAGCGGTCCTCGAGAAACCGGAAGAGCTCCTGCTGCGAAGTCGTCGTCGATGTCACGAGAATCGGGTAGCCGGACGACATCACGCCAAACCCGGTGCCCGCGCCCCCCGGTTTTCCCGCCGCGCGGCCGGGCACCCGTGCACCCCCCGATCCCGGAGGTGAGGAAAGATGCCCGGACGACAGGAGCTCCCGTCGACTCTGGAACGCTCCTCCAAGGGCGCCCAGCGCACGTGGATCAAGGCCCACGACTCGGCGGTGGAGCAGTACGGCGAGGGCGAGCGGGCGCACCGGGTCGCCTACGGCGCGCTGAAGCACTCGTACGAGAAGGTCGGCGACCACTGGGAGCGCAAGGAGGGCGGCCGCAAGGGCCCCTCGGACCCCCAGTCGGCGCGGCCCCGGCAGCAGCGGGGCGGGCGCACCGGTGAGGGCGTCGACGAGAGCGCGTCGAAGCAGCACCTCTACGACGTCGCACAACGGCTGAAGATCGACGGGCGGTCACGGATGACCAAGTCCGAACTGATCACCGCGATCCGCAGGGCGAACCGTTCACAGACGCGCGCCTCCCGGACCTCCGCCTCCTCCCGGACCTCCGGCTCCTCCCGGACCTCCACCTCCTCCCGGGCCTCCGGCTCCTCCCGTTCCAAGTGAGCCGATTCGACGGTGCCTCTAGGGGTATTCGTGCTATATGAGTACAGAATGGGTGCATTTTGCCGCGGAGCGCAGCGCACTGGTCGGCCTCTGGGCCATCCTCATGGGCGTACTCGTCGTGGGAATGCTGGGCGGCGCCTTCTGGCTCGGCAACCGGATCCGCAACCGCGAGCCGCGTCGGCCGCGCCCTGAGGAGCAGCCGCATCTACCGGACGGAGGTCCGGTACGGGAGGAGCAGGTGAACCTGGTGCCCGACGAGATCACGCAGAGCCGGCTGCGGCTCACGCCCTACCAGGTGCACGGAAACATGGGCTCCCGGCCGAGCCCGGCGAAGCGTCGGCCGCGCTGGAGCAGGGGCAGCAGCGGCGGCTTCGGCAGCGGCGGCCTGGGCGCCCACTGAGTGACGCGGGTGAGAGACCCGCGAGCGAGCGCAAGGAAGTGAGAAGAACCATGGCAGAGCGCAGCACACTGCCGCCGCCCGACTACGACCACCTGCCGATCGGCGGCCTGGAGAGCCGCGTTCGCGCGCTCACCGCCGGGGAGGTGGAGGAACTGCTCGCCTACGAGCGGGACCATGCCCACCGACCCCAGGTGACCGAACTGCTGGCGGCCCGCCTGGAGCAGCTCCGATCGGGTGCCGAGCCGACCTCCGGCGACCGCGACGCCGTACGCCCCGAAGAGGCCGGGCGGCCCAGCGCCGGCTCGCCCGTGTCCCCGGCGACGTCACCGCAGCCCCACAGCC
>NZ_VJZE01000861.1 GCF_009377205.1 Streptomyces phyllanthi | reverse complement strand
GATCGGTCCGTATCGCCTGCTCGGCCCGCTCGGCCTGCTGCTGGGCCGCGAGCTTGTCGGCGGTCTTGCGGGCGGCGGCGAGTTCCTTGGGTTCCTCGGCGCCGGGGTCGAGGGCCGGTGGGGCCGGGACGGTCCACATCCACTCGCGGAGCTTGTCGCGTTCGTGGGTGAGGTCGCGGATGTCGGTCTCGGCGTACTCGAACTCCGGGGACCAGAAGAGGGCGTCGAAGGGGCAGACCTCGATACAGATACCGCAGTACATGCAGAGGGAGAAGTCGATGGCGAAGCGGTCGAGGACGTTGCGGCTGCGTTCGCGGCCACCCGGGGCGGCGGGCGGGACCGTCTCCTTGTGGGAGTCGATGTAGATGCACCAGTCCGGGCACTCGCGGGCGCACAGCATGCAGACCGTGCAGTTCTCCTCGAAGAGACCGATCACACCGCGGGTGCGCGGCGGGAGGTCGGGCTGGGCGTCGGGGTACTGCTCGGTGACGGTCTTCTTCGTCATCGTGCGGAGGGTGACGGCCAGGCCCTTGGCCAGACCGGAGCCGGGGATCGACAGGCGGGGCCGCCCGGAGGGCGTCGTTGAGGGGTGGTGGCCGGGTGACGTGCGGGACATGGTTAGGGGTTCACCACCTTGACGACGCCGGTGAGGGCGATCTGGGCGAGGGCGAGCGGGACGAGGAGGGTCCAGGAGAGCTTCTGGAGCTGGTCCTCGCGGAGACGGGGGTAGGTGACGCGCAACCAGATGACGACGAAGGCGAGGATCGCGGTCTTCAGCAGGGTCCAGACCCAGCCGAGGCCCTCGGCGCCCCAGGGGCCGTGCCAGCCGCCCAGGAAGAGGACGGTGGTCAGGCCGCACAGGACTACGATTCCCGCGTATTCGGCGAGCAGGAAGAGGGCGAAGCGCAGACCCGTGTACTCGGTGTACGCGCCGAAGATGATCTCCGAGTCGGCGACGGGCATGTCGAACGGGGGGCGCTGGAGTTCGGCGAGCCCCGCCACGAAGAAGACGATCGCGCCGACGATCTGCCAGGGCAGCCACCACCACTGGAAGGCGTCGACGATGCCGGGGAGGGAGACGGTGCCGGCCGCCATCGCGACGGAGGCTGCGGCGAGCAGCATCGGGAGTTCGTAGGCGAGGAGCTGGGCGGCCGTGCGAAGGCCGCCGAGGAGGGAGAACTTGTTGGCGGAGGCCCAGCCGGCCATGAGGGAGCCGAGGACTCCTACGCCCATGACGGCGAGGACGAAGAACACTCCCGCGTCGATGACCTCGCCGACCGCGCCCTCGCCCGGACCGAGGGGGATGGCGAGGAGGACGAGCAGATACGGGAGGAGGGCGACGGCGGGGGCGAGCTGGAAGATACGGCGGTCCGCGCCCGCGGGGACGACGTCTTCCTTCTGGGCGAACTTGACGCCGTCCGCGATGAGCTGGGCCCAGCCGTGGAAGCCGCCGGCGTACATGGGGCCGAGGCGGCCCTGCATGTGGGCCATGACCTTGTGTTCGGTCTGGCCGATGATCAGGGGGAAGGTGAGGAAGACTGCGAAGACGACGAGGAGCCGCAGTGCGACGTCGAGAGCGTCGTTCACGGCGTGCCTCCTGCGGGGTCATCGGTGGTCGGGGCCTGGTCCCGGTCGGGGGTCGGGTACGGGTCCGGCTTCGGGGCCTGGTCCGGGTCGGGGGTCGGCTCTCGGTCGGGAGTCCGGTCCGGGTCCGGCTTCGGGGGCGGGTCCTGATTCGCCTTCGGGTCCTGATTCGGGT
>NZ_VJZE01000860.1 GCF_009377205.1 Streptomyces phyllanthi | reverse complement strand
GTTCGGGTGGGAGGGGCGGTGTCGCCCACGCGTCCTGGCGCGGGACTGTGCCCCACTCCTTGTCGGTCGAGGGCCTTCCCCACTGGTCCTGGCCGGCCAGTGTCTCCCAGGCGACCTGCTGCGCGGAGGTCTCCCACGCGTCCCGCCGGGCGTGCCTTCCGTGGGAGCCGCTCATGCCGCGTGTACCCGGAACAGGCCGTCCTCGTCCAGCTCATGGACCTGGCCGGTGTCCACTTCGTAGTACCAGCCGTGAAGTCGCAGCCGGCCCGCGTCGAGGCACTGCCGAGCCGAGGGGTACTCCCGCAGGGCGGCGAGCTGGTTGACGATGTTCAGCTGCACCACGTCCGACAGCGACGGGTCGGTCATCGGGGTGCCGTCGAGCACCGGGGCGAGCCGGGGACGGGCCAGATCCAGCCAGGCCTCCACACCCGGCAGCCTGGACAGGTCGTCGCCGGACCTGATCGCGCCCATCGCACCACAGTGGGAATGGCCACACACGATGACGTCCTGAACGCCGAGCACCTCCAGTGCGTACTCGATGGTGGCGGCCTCGCCGGAGGCCCCCGGTTGCCCAAAAGGCGGAACGATATTGCCCGCGTTCCGCAGCTCGAATATCTCTCCGGGCCGTGCTCCCGTGATGAGGGCGGGTATGACCCGTGAGTCCGAGCAGGTAATGAACAGCGCCTCGGGATATTGACCTTCGGCCAGTTTCCGGTATTCGCCGCTTTCGAAGTCGACCCGTCGCTTGAACGAGCGGGCGCGGTCCAGCAATGCCTTCACGGTTCCTCCCGGCAGTGATTGACCAGGTCAGAGATGGTTCGGTGGGGGTTCGACCGGGTCCTCATCACCGTAGAACAGCGACTGACAGACGAAGGTTAGGAGAACACTAAAGCGCGGCCAGGAATGGCCCAGACTTTGTCCGGGTGTCCTCGGGGAAGGCTAAGAGAACGTCAAGGCCGCGGGTCCGGGTCGGTTTTTGAGCGGCTCCTCACATTGGCCCGGATCTGCGCGACGCGCCATTGACCGCTCTTGTAGCGTGTCAGCTCCACGGCAACGGAATTCCTGCTGTCCCGATGCCTGGCTGCTGTTGACGGTTCACGGAGAGACGGGAACGCATGGGCGTACGAGTGCTGCTCATCGAGGACGACCAGACGATCGCCGAACCGCTCGCCGAGGGTCTGGGGCACTTCGGGCTGGCGGTCCATCATGTCGCCACCGGCACCGAGGGGCTGAGGGGGCCGTACGGCGATGTCGTGCTGCTCGACCTCGGTCTGCCGGACATGGACGGCATCGATGTCTGTCGCGGTATCCGGCAGACCTCGGACGTGCCCATCATCATTCTCAGCGCACGGGGCGAGGAGGCCGACCGCGTCCTGGGCCTCGAACTTGGTGCCGACGACTATCTGGCGAAACCATTCAGCATGCGCGAGCTGGTGGCACGTGTACGTGCCGTGACCCGGCGGACGCAACGGAGTGCGCAGGCCGGGCAGTTCGCGGGTGCGGAGGCCTATGGGGCGGGTACGACGGGTACGACGAGTACGAGCGGGGGCTTCGGCGCTGCGGGGAGCGGGGCCGATCCGTTCGGGGCGACCGATCCGCTCGCGGCGCCTGATCCGTTCGGGGCGCCTGATCCGTTCGGGAATCCGTTCGGCGTGCCCGGGTCCTCGGGCTCGGGGGCGTACGACCACAGGGGCTACGGTGCGGGGGCTCCGGCTGCGGGGATCTCCGACACGGGCGCGTTCGACGGCGGGGGCCTTGAG